>PMJO01000095.1:0-22922 GCA_003158455.1 Myxococcales bacterium
TATTCAGGCGAGGGCTATGTGCTTCTCCAGCACCTTCTCCAGACCCTGACCGGCGTCCCCTTGAATGAGTTGGCAGCGGTGGAGCTGTTCCGGCCGCTCGGACTGCGAGACTGCGCCTTCAAGCTCACTGAGCGAATCTCGCAATCACTGGTTCCTGGCCGGTCTGCTTCGGGGAAGATCAACCAGCTTCGCTTCCCTTTCGAAATAGCGGCAAATTCGCTGTACACCTCCGCAGCGGACTACGCGAAGTTCATGTCGTCCGTACTCGAAGACGAACGCTTGCTGTCACTAGTTTCACATGCGCCAGTCCCAGTTCCCAAGGCCCCAAACGTCTACTGGGGGCTTGGTTGGGGCATCGAACGCACATCTGAACGAAGTCACATCTGGCACTGGGGAAACAACCCTGGGTTCCGAGCCCTGGCTATGGCCGACCTGAGCACAAAGGACGCCGTCGTTGCACTCGCAGCCACGGAGACTGGCATGCCGCGGGCGAAGTCGAGCCTTCGAGAGGCCTTGCCCGGCCCGCACCCTGGCCTTGATCTCTACCTTGTGCAGTGACAAGTGCGGCCCATAAGCCGTTGCCGCAGACAGTCCCCGACCGGCCCTGAGGAACTCGTGCATCTTCCAGGATTCGCCAGACCGGTCGCCCCGGCTCGGGCAATCGCCTCATGGCCGACCCAGACGCCACAGCATGGCGCGCGTCCTGTCGAGCAACGTGCGCAGCTCCGACAACGCCAAACCGCGCAGCTCACCTCGGATCTCCATCAGATCCAGGCCCGCATGGCATTCCGCTGCCTCGCCGCCAGCGATGCGGAACCGGCGTGCGCGGTCTGCGCCCGGCATCGGGTACGCTTCGGCGATGTTGAGAATGACCGACTCAGCGGCGCGGTACGATTGATCGATGACGTGCCCCCGGCGGCCGTGGGTGGACTGGCGCAGAAGACGATAGAACTCGACGGCAACGCGGTACACGTCAAGCCCCTCGATGCCGGCGCGCGGTTTCGGTGTGGAACAGGTGGCGGTGTCTTGCATGCGATCCCTCCCCGCCGCCTCGAATGGCGGCGTACGCCCCCAATGGCCCAAGATTCGTGCCAATACCGCGGCCCCGGCACCCCTCCGGGGACTTCGGACCTGCCTCCCCCACCCCCGGGCGCGCTTCGCGCACGGCCTCGCCGGAACCGTGGCCGGTCCCGGCCCTCCGGCCCCGGCCTCCGGCTCCCCCTTCGGGGACGTCGNNCTCGCCGCCGCCGTCAATCCGGCCCGCTCGACCAGCTACGAATCTGTGAGAGGCGGTACTACGGCTCTCTGCGTTTCTCCAGGCGATCGACCAGCGCGCGCGCTTCTGCGTCGTACGGATCGATCGCCAAAGCGCGACTGAGGAATTCCCGGGCCTTGCCGGGCTGGCTTTCGGAGACCGCGATCTCGGCTAGCAGCGCCAGGCTTCTGATATCGCGCGGGTCTTGCAGAAGTAGGATTTGCGCCAAGCTCTCGGCGGCGCGGTGCTCGCCGGCGACGAAATGCGCGCGCGCCCGCAATTGGGCCGCCGCGAGCGAATCCAAGCTGGACAGCACGTACTCGGCTTGCCGCGATTGTCCGAGGACGACGAGCAAGCGAGCGAGATGAATGCGTGCGGCCTCGTGCAACGCTGCGGCTCCACCGAACCGCTGGGCAAGCCGCTGCAGGATCGCGTCGATGGTGGCACGTTCGCCAAGCGCCAGCGGTGTACCTTGGCGCAGGAACAGGACTTCCGCACCATCGGTCGATACCAGCCGCCAATCGTGCGAGACTGCCAGGTGCCAGATCAGGCCGAGATACCGATCCGGGTATGCCGTGGTCAGTACCACGGCGTTGAACTTCTCGCGGGCGTCGAGCCCATCGAAGCGAGCGGGATCGTCGAAGAGGGAAAGATAGTCCGCGTATTCCTGCCCGGTGTGCAATACCAGACGGGTATCGATGTAGGGCCGCACGCCGGGGACGGTGAAGGTCAGATAGCCACCATGCTGGTCGGCCGCAAAGATCGGGCCGGTCACGCCCCGTTCGGCGAGCAGGCGCGCCGCCTCGACGGGAAAGTGAAAAGGGGTTGGCGCCCCGAGGGCCGGCTCGCGTTTCTGCACGAGCACGGCCAGGCCAAGCTCGGCGCCGAGCAGTACGACCAGGCCAGCCAGCGCACAGAATTTTCGCAGCCAAGGTGGGAACCAAGCTGCTCGCCGCGTCTGGTAGATCTGCCACATGCCGGGGGCCAACCCGATGGCAGCGACTGGGGCCGCGACCCAATAGAAGAGCGGAACGTTTCGATTCGCGATGAGCGCCAGGCCGACGAAGGCGATCAACACGAACAGATGTGCGACATGGAGTCGCGGGCGCACGATTGCGATGGCGGCAGCCAGAGCAACGAGTACCCATTTGAAGTGCCCGATCCATTCGGGCGCGGATCGCTCCAGCAGAAAGGGTGGGATGTTCTCCGCAACTGCGCTGCTGAAGATATTCGCCTCGCCCGGTGTGATGCGTCGGAGTAGGCGCAGCGGAAGCAGGGCCGCGTCCAAGCCGTAGGGCGATGCCATGCAAGCCAGCAGGCAAAGGGCAAGGGCCAGCGCCAGTGGGCGCAGGGAAGAAGCTTGTGTGGATTCGAACGGCCAGCGACGAAATCCCCGCGATGAGAGCCAAACCCCGGCCAGGTACATCGCGACGAGAACGGGTCCGAGCGGAGCAAGTCCCTGACAGTTGCACCAGATCACTTGCACCAGCGGCAGCGCGAGCCATACCCGAGACGGGTGCACCTTTGCCGTGCGAAGCCGCTCCAGCAGCGAGAGAAAAATGGCCAGACACACCAAGGTCACGAGCACTGGGCGCATCGGCAGCAGGTGACGGGAGAGCAGAAGCCCGCCGGTCAGCCCGACCGCACACAAAGCGCGCGCGATGCTGCCGCCGGTTCGCTCCGCTGTTCGGGTCAAGATCACGGCGCCAATTGCGACCAACACCGACTTCGCGATGACAAGCCCAAGGAATCCGAACCCCAGGAAGGTTGCGTAGGCGCCCAGCTGAAACAGCCAATGCACGTCGACCCACGGTCGGCCGGCCGCGCTCAAGGTGAAGGGATCTACGCGAAGCAGTTCGCGCCGCTGCAAGATTTCGCGTCCGGCAGCCAGGTGCCAGTAGATGTCGCCGTCGGAGATGGGCCCGAGCGCGATGATGAAGGCTGAAGCCGCCAGCGCGGCAAAGACCAACAGCCTGCCTATGTCGTAGCGGTCAGCTTTGGCAACGGCGATCATCCACGAGGTGAGCCCGAGGGCAGAACTACTTCCAGGGGAACCAGTTATTGCTCTGCATCAGCGAAATCACGCGCGCGGCCCAGTCCTTTTGCCCCTGCATGTCGAAGTGGTGGTCATCCTGCATTTCGATGCTGTCGGTCGGAACCAGCACCAAATTCGAGATCTTGCCTGGAAGCGACCGAACCAGCGGCATCATGACCACGCCCACGGATCCCGTGGGCGCCAGCGTGCCTGTCGCGTTCTGCTCGTAGTCGCAGAAAAGTACCGGCAGATTGGGCTCGCCCAGGTCGGCACGAATATCGGAAACGATCTGCGCCACGCGATCCGGGAAGGCAGGAACCAGACTCGCGGCCAGGTGCTCGCCATCGGTGATCCCCAGCATGATCACGATCGCGCCGAAGGTGACGTTGCCCTTGAGCTGTCCGGCCCACTTCATGAAGATGGGGTAGTAGGTTCCCGACTTCTGATAATCCACGGTGGTCGCCGAGCCCTGGCCGTAGCCAACGGAAATGAACTGGACGTCGCTGGTCGAGGTGACCGCGGCGCGCGCCGAATGCAACATGGCCATGCCCGGCCCGGCAAGGGTGATGGTGCCTTCTGGCGCGGTCGGCTCCTTGGCGAGGGTGAAGGTGCTCTTGTAGCTCCAGAGCCCGTCCTCGGTATTGTAGAAGTAGGACTTCAAACTGGTCGGCGTGGAGGCCTGCCCGCGCATGTTCGAGTGGCCGAAGTGAATGATGACAACGGCCTTCTCCTTGGGAACGAACTTGCCGTTGATGGTAACGCCCGCGCCACTTGCTCCGCCGCTGCCGCCCGTGCCGGATGCGCCGGCTCCCCCAGAATTGCCTCCCTTTGCTACAATACCGCCACTTGCCGTGGTCTGCCCGCCAGAGGCAGTCGTCACGCCGCCAGAGGCAGTCGTCACGCCGCCAGAGCTAGTCGTCACGCCGCCAGAGCCAGACGTCCTGCCGCCACTGGCTGTCGTCTGACCACCACTTGACGTGGTTTGACCGCCACTGGCTGTCGTCTGACCACCACTTGACGTGGTTTGACCGCCACTGGCCGTCGTCTGACCGCCACTGGCGGTGTTTTGCCCACCGCTACCACCCGTCTGACCGCCGCTGCTCGTTGTCTGACCACCACTTCCCGGGGCCTGGCCGCCGGCTCCGCCGGAATTGCTCTCACTGGGCGGGTTCACTTTCTGCAATCCGCAGGCAACACTCAAGATAGCGGCAAGCGCCAGTCCCACGACTGGCATGGACCAAGTCTTGACTCCTTGCCGCGAAGCACACGTATTGATCATTTCTTCCCTCCAAGCATACATCTCCAAGGAAGGATTCTCCGGCCGTTCCAGTCACGGAATTTCCGGGCTCGCGGTCCTCCAAGTGCGTACATCTCCAAGGATGAACCTTCCATTTGGTTGGTGGCTACTCTGAGCTCAAATTGCTCAAACTATTATCGCACCAAGGATCGTCAGAATGGGGCTACTGAGACACCTAACGCAACCGTCCAGGGTTGAAAACGCCACGGAGATCGTGGCTGCCCATTGTCATCCTTGTAGATGCGATCGTACCCGTACGGGAACGATGCGCCGAGAAACAAAGCCACCCAAGGGCAAGACCACTCGATCGAAAGGTTAGCGGCCGCGGTAAGATATGGCGTGTATTGGTCCGCGTCCTGATCCCTGTCGTGGCCTGTGAATCCGGTTACTGAAAGGCCAAAAGCTGGCACGAACGGGCCTAGAAAGTAGCCGGTGTATCCGTACAGGGTGCCGCTTGGCGCACGGTAGTTGTGTATCTTGTTCTCCCCACCGCGCCAAGCCGCCGAGCCCCCGAACACAATCAACCCCCAAACTTGGTCCAATGTCTGATCGAGAATGAGCGATCCGGTTGGTTTTCCGAATCCGATCTGTTGGGTCTGGTTAAGGTACGTTCCCCCAGCGTTCCACCGGGCGTCGTATGTGCCGTTCGGAATTCCGACGATAGCCGTCAGCAACAAGGAATTGATTCGACCCAACTTGCGCGTACCAATGAAACTGATGTCGCCAATTCCGCTGTTGGTGTAGTCGAGCGCGGGCACCCCTGAGCCGCCGATATGGCGGGGATCCACGAGATACTTGTACACAAATGGCAGGTTGACCCCGATGTTCCACTTCTCGCCGATGTCGGTCGTAATCAGAAAGTTGGTGAAGGAGTTGTATTCGGGATAGGTAGAGCTACCGAGCTTGGTGTAGCTATCCTGTTCTTGCACGTTGAACAACCCGCCAGTCACGTTGCGACCGATCCATTTGAGTCCAACACTGGACCCGCCGCCCGAGCCAGCGCCACAGCCGCCGACGGTCTGCCAGCTTGCGAGCAGTGCGCTGTTCTCCTGAACCCGAACCACCAAAGCAGGATCTGGACTCGGTGCGAACTGCGCACATCCACATGGGACAGAAACCACGTCCCTTTTCACCAGGCTTTGCGCAACGTTCAATCCGCCAAGTCGCTCCGTCATTCGGGAAGTCTCCCGCCAGCGCCCCACCGCCGGGAAGAGCGCCAGGACAAGCAGCGCCATGGCGAACAGGGTGGAAACGTGGGAGTGCTTCATGCGGGAGCGACTGCGGAACCGAGTTACGAACGAACGATCAGACTACCACGAAAGTTGGGCGGCCCACCAAGGAATCGGGGCCCGCGACGGCTGCTAAGCTGCACGTTGCCCGCGCCGGCGAGCGCTGATACGCTTGTTGTGCTGTCGCTTCGACATGGCAATCGCTGGCAAAGGAATGTACGTGAAGACAACGCGATTCTGCTCCTGGTTGCTGGTCGGACTCGTCGCTGCGGCCGTCGGCTGTGGCAGCGGCGCGGGAGGCGCACCGGGACAAACTGGTGGAAGCGGGAGCGGAGGCGTTTCCGCAAGCGGTGGCAGGGACAGCAGCGGCGGTGCCGGCGGCACTGGAGGAAGCACGCCGGCCACCGGACCAGGCGGAGCGACCGGCAGCGGGGGTGGCGCGAACAGCTCGGGCGGCCAGTTCGCCGGCGGCGCCACCGGTAGCTCGGCGACAGGTGGAAAGGCAGCCGGCGGATCGGCGGGCGCGACCGCTGCACAGACGGGCGGCAGCTCCGGCGCCGGTGGCGTCGCGACCGGCGGCGTGCCGGCCACTGGCGGGCAAGGCTCAGGCGGCAAGAACGCCGGCGGCTCGACTGGCGCCGGTGGCGCGGCCACAGGAGGGAGCGGTGCGGGCGGAAGGGCGACCGGCGGCTCCGGCGGCGGCGGGAGCGCGACCGGCGGTGCTTCGGAGCTGGGCGGCAGCGCTGCGGGCGGCGCATCCGGCACAGGGGGAAAGACCGGAAACCCCGACGCCTCCACGTCCGGCTATCACCCGTGTCCCACCGATGGCACGGCCTGCAAGATCATGCCGTTCGGCGACTCGATTACCGATGGCTACAACCAGGACACCCCGGGCGGCTATCGCGTGGAGCTTTTCCGGCTCGCCCACTCGGCGGGGAAGAACATTACGTTCGTGGGAACCGGTTCGAATGGCCCGAGCACGGTCGATGGCGTCTCGTTCCCGCCTCATCACGAGGGCCACAGCGGTTGGACGATCTATCCCGAAGGCGGCAGAAAAGGGATCTCGGAGTGTTTGCAAGCGAGCTCCGACTGTCTGTCGAGCAACAGCGTCATGCCGGAGTACACCCCGCATGTGGTGCTTCTGATGATTGGCACGAACGACGCCATCGACAACTACGACATGGGCAACGCGCCCACGCGCTTGGGAAAGCTCATCGACACCATCTACGACCAGTTGCCGAACGTCTTGATCGTGGTGGCCCAGCCGATTCCGTCCCGGGGGGATGCGAGCAAAGGCGACGATACGGCGCTTAGTGGTCGCATCAAGACCTACGACGATGCCATTCCTGCCGTGGTCCAGGCGCGCGCCGACGCCGGCAAACACATCCTGCTCGTGGATATGTTCACGCCGTTCAATCCCAACAAGGCGTCGCTGATCGAAGATCAATGGCACCCGAACCTTCAGGGATACGTCTTGCTTGCAACCCAGTGGTATTCGGTGCTGAAGTCGCTCTTGTAGCCCTATGCTCTTTTGACCGAACCCGAACTCTGAACAAACGTGTTCTTAGAGGTAAGTCGCAACTATGCGAAAGAACTTCGCGATCCTACCCATTCTTGCCGCGAGCCTGATGTCCTACGCCGCCATGGCACAGGACGAAGCTGCCCAAGCTCCGGAAGGTGCCGCACCGGCGCCTGCCGCAGGACCTGAGGCAGCACCCGCGCCTACTGCGGCACCCGCTGGCTATCCAGATGAGTACGCTCTGCGTCCGCTGGTTGTTGCGTCCGGGATGTTCCAGGGCACCTTGCCGATCGTTTTCAATCTCTCGACGAGCAATATGCTCAAGCCCGTGTGGATTCCGCTCGACCTGCGCTGGGGCAAGACGAATCAGCTTGAGTTCTTCGTGAACCACAGCACCCCCGGCGGCTCAGTGACCTCTGGTTCAGGCATCTGCCTGGGCGGCACGAGTAGGAATTGCGACGAGGTGTACAACAACATCAACCTTGGCGCGCAGTACTCCTTCCTCAACGCCAGTGGCCTGGAGCTGGCCGGTTTACTCGCCGCCCAGTTCAGGGAGCTGTCCCCTGACATGCGGTTCGCCGTCGATGTCGGCGTTGGCATGAAGTACGTCGCTGCGCCGGTCTCCGTGAAGCTCACTCCCCAACTCGGCATCGGTCTCAACAAGCGCAGCTCCCTCGCAAACAAAGAGGAGCTTGCGGTGCCGCTTCAGATCGCTTTTCAGGCTGTCCCGCGGGTCGCCGTTTTCCTAGATTCCGGCATCTCGGGAAAGATCAGCGACTTCGGCGATTCCTACGCAGTTCCCATCGGCATCGGCGGCAGCTATCTCGCGATGCACGGTCTCGATGTAGGGCTTGAGTTCATGCTCCAAGTGTTGGCCAAGGCCACGACTTTCACCGGAGGCGCGGCTAACGCACGCATGCTCACGCTCTTCGCCTCTTGGCGCGAGTAGCCCAGCTGCGTTCCCGCGGTCTGCGTCTAGCGGGCCTTGGGATCGCCGTAGAAGGTGCCGCGTCCGTGGGTACCGAGGTAGACGCGGCCGAACTTCTTCGGGTCGCCGGTGATGTGGAGAACCAAGCCCCACTGGTGCTGATCGTCGTTGATGCGCAGCCAGGTGGCGCCCGCGTCGGTGGAACGGAAGAACCCGCGCTGTCCGCGCAGCGTACCCACCAGGTAGAGCGCCGCCATCTTGGCGCGTGGAGCCGCCTTGCCGAAGCCGAAGGCGTGGATCTGCTCCACCGCGGGAATGCGGTCGAAGCTCCCACCGGCGGAGGCGTGGTAGAGACCGTCGTAGGCCGCCAGCCAGAGATCGCCCTCGCGGCCGGGGGTGGCGTAGATTCGGTCCTGCCCCCCGCGGTCGTCGCCGCGATCGCTCCGATTGTCGCCGCCGCCGCCGCCGCGCTTGGGTAGCCCGCCTGGCAAGACCAGCGTCCGTTCGGTGAAGTGGGCCGCGCCGTCGCCGCTCTCGAACAGTTTTCCGTCGAAGAGGGCGATGGCGTAGAAGCGCTTGGGGTTCACCCGATCGGCCACTACCCGGGTATCCTTGGGTAGACCCGCGCAGGGCACCCAGGTCGCGCCCCGGTCGGTCGTGAGGTACGGTGGCTGCTCACGCGGCGTCCAAACCCAGGTGGCGCCGTCGGCGGAAACTGCGATGTGGCCTGCGCTGGCCTTGGGATCGGGAAGCGACGCGGGCTCGTGCCAAATCTTCCCGCCATCCAGGGAGTAGCCGAGGCTCTTGCCCGAGCGCGCGCGACCGATGCGGACGATCACGTTCGGGTTGCGCGCGCCACCGCTGACGTCGTGGGTGTTGCCCAAGAAGGGCGGTTTGGGATTGCCGTCGGGCGCGGGCCGGTCGAGATCGCGGTGCACGAAGCCCGAGTAATCGCCTACGGCAGTGAGCAGGTGAGCGCCCTTGCTTGGACTGTACAGGGCCAGCGCCACGGTCTCCTCGATGCCCGGGCTCATGACGGTCCAATGGGTAGGACGATCCTTGTCCAGGTTCGTGAGGTCGTACGTCTCCCAGCCGCCGTATCCGGTGGTGAACAGGGCGTGGTCCGAATTCGCGGGGTCGATCTCGATATCGAAGAGCCAATGGAGATCCGTGTCTTTGACATAGGGGGCGAGGCGGTAGTCGAAGACTCCTCCGCTGCCGAACACGGGTTTCCAAGTGGCGCCGCCGTCGATGCTGCGAAATATCTCCTCGCCCTTGGGGCGGTAGAAGGAACTGGCGATCACGACCTTGGCATTGCGCGCATCCACCGCGACGGCCGCGTATCCGAACTTCCGCTCAGGGCCCGGCTTGTCCGGCGTGATGTCGGTCCATGCTCCTGCGCGCGTGTCCAGCTTCCAGACCGCGCCGTCCACCATCGGCATGGGACCGGGATCAGTGCCGTAGCTGATGAAAAGATTTCCGTCGGAGGCAAAGACCGCGTGGTTGGGACGGTACTTGTCTGGCTGTCCGGGTACCGCCTTCCAGGTGGTGCCGCCATCGTCGCTGCGATAAAGCCCGGGTCTGTTCATTACCGATACACCCACGAAGATAGTCTGGCTGGCCTTGCCCTTGCTGCCGCTCGACGGATCGAAGACCACGAAGACGATAGTGCTGCGGCCTCCGCCGCTCCACGCGGGCAGCTTGGCTTCCTCGGGCGGCAGCTTCAACACGTCGCTGGGGAAGCTCTCGACCTTGCTCCAGGTCACGGCGCCGTCCGCGCTTTTCCACAGACCATTCTTGCGTGTGCCGAGAAAGAGAACGCGGCCATCGTTGGGATCCACCGCCATACGCTCGCCGTTGCCGCGACCGGCTTCGTTGCCACCGAACTTGATCGGTAGGTTGGTGCGCTGGAACGTACGGCCCTGGTCCGAGGAGCGCAGGATGGCCCCATTCGGAACCTCCGGCTCGGTATAGGTGCCGCAGGCCAGGTAGACCTTGCTGGCATCCGAGGGATCCACCGCGATGCTCTCCACGCCCATGAGATTCAGGTCGGCATAGGGAATCCAGTCGAGGATCGGCTCCCATTTCCGGGTCTGGGGATTCCGGCGGTAGGCACCCCCTATGTCGGTGCGGGCGTAGCAGACGTCCTTGGCCGTGGGATGAAACACGAACCCGTCCACGAAACCGCCCCCGACGATCTGGACGCTCTTCCAGGTGTAGGGCAGCGAAGCGGGTTGCTCCGCGGCAATCGTCGGGGCGGTGGCGAGCACCAGCATCCCAATTGCGAAACGAACTGTGCGCGTGCGGTTCATCGCTTCAACAGAGCACAAATTGTTCAGAAGCGGAAGCGCGCGGCGTTGGCTTCGGCTAGCGCGAATTTGCTATGCGGGGCCGGACGTAGTGGCTAGTATACGCCGCGAACAGATAGAAGAGAGGACCCGATGCCGGCTCAATTTGCGCACAGAAAAATGTCGTCGCTAGTTGGCGGCGCGTTCATGGTCTGCGGGTTGATCGGCATCGGCTGCGCGGTCACCCAACTGGGAGCCACCCCGGCGGACCTCGCGCAGGCACGCGGCCAGTCCGAATCGGGTGCGAACATCTTCGCCAGGGAGTGTGCCAAGTGCCACGGCCAGCGGGGCGAAGGCATCGGCAGCGCTTCGGCGATCTTGGGCCCCGGCGCCCTGTCCGAATTCCCGCGGAACGAGGTTAGTTCAACCGATCCTGCCATGTCCGATCCGCAGCTTCTCCAAATCGAGATGCAGTCCCGTCCCGCCGGCGCGGCCTGGCGCGACCCATTTCGAAACGCCCAGGACCTGTTCAATTTCACCAGCACGCACATGCCCAAGGGACATACGGGTGATCTCAAGCCGCCGGAGTACTGGGCCGTGGTGAGCTTCATGCTCGCGGTACAAGGCGCGAGTTTGCCCGCGGGCGGTATCGGCCCTGCCAATGCCAGCTCGATACAGATTCCGAGGCATTGATGGTTGGTCTGAAATACCGCTCCGCTCTAGCAGCGCATGTCGCGTTGTTTGTGGCATCGGGCGCGGCCCTTGCCGAAGAGGTCACCCCCGCGGTGACGGATTCCGTGCCCGGGTCCGAGGTCCTGCCCGGCCCCGGAATGTCGCCGCAGGCTCCGCCCGTGCCCCCTGCGGCGGGCGGGAGGGCGCCGTCGTTCGGCGCGCCTGCGGAGAAGAGCTCGGCAGCGTTTCGCCTCGGGGGCCGAATCTATGGGTACGAGGCGGTTGGCATAGGAAGAGCACCAAGCAATCCGCCCGCGGGGGGCTATTCCGGAACTCCCCTGCACCTGCCCATCCTCTCCCAGGGCAAGCTCCCCTATTGGGGCGGGGCGGGGGCCACCCTGAATGTGTCCTACGGCACCCCCACCTTGACCGCCTACGTAGACTACTACTTCCAGGCGAACGGGAAGGAGTTCCAAGGCTACAATGCTCCCGGGCAAGGGCCTGGGTTTGGCTCAGCCTATCTTCTGATTACCCCAGATCCCATTGGAACTCTGCGCTTGCGGTTCAAGATCGGAGATTTCGTCGAGATCTACGGCGGCCCCGGTCAGTGGGGGTGGGGCATTTTCGGACCCATGCTCGCCCTGCGCGGCTACGGCGGAATGGGGAACGGGGAATGGGATGTGACGAGGGACGTGCGGCTTTCCTTTGCGGCCGGTCTCTCGGTCGTTGCCGCTGTGCCCGAGGACTTCCCCCGCGGCGACTACAATAGCTGGCTGGAGACGGGCGTGTCGAGCTGGGTGGACCATGCCCACCTCGGCCTCGATTTCAAGAATCAGTACCACGTCAAGCTGCACTACGCGTCCGACCACGGAACCGATGAGCGCACGCACGAAAAGAATTCTCTGGGTCAGAGCCTCCATCCAGACGGCCGGATGGACACCTATCTTGCCGAGTTTGGCTGGGACGCAGACCCTTGGGGACACCTCGGGGTGACCGGCGGGCTGTACGACTTCCACCGCGCCACGGCGGTCGGCGACGGTGTGTGGTGGGCGGTGGACTGGACCCAGGGCGCCCAGGACATGATGAAGAAGTACCTGGGCAACGGCAGCAACGGGAACGGCAAGGTTGCGGTCATCGGCGCGGAATACGATTTCAGCTTGTCCCGCATTCTCTGGCACCCGCGCAGCTTCACCGGCAACGCCCCGGACATAGGCGTGAAGATCGCTGGAATGATCACCCGAACCCTCGCGACCGATGACCAATACTTCAAGGACGCCACCGGGTACTTCTTCGGGGTCGAAGCCGAGTACAAGATGACTTCTCAGTTGAGTGTTCTCTTCAAGACCTACGGCGAAAGCCGCGTTGCCAACATGCTGGTTCCCAATCCCGACGGCGATACTTCGGTCTGCGCCCTCTATCAACGCTGGAATATTTTCAGCCTCAACCCCGGCATTGCGTACCACGCCAAGTGGCTCAGCATGGACCGCATCGAACTCTACTATGGCCGGCGCTTCTACAGCCGCGCCGTGGACAACAACTCAGCCCAGCCGCTCGATCACAACATGCTCGCGCTCGGCGGCTACGTCACCTTCTGAACCGAAAGCGCTCGACGATGAAAACCGTCTTTCATGCTAGGTCCGGGTGGATGTCAGGACTCGTTCTGGCTTGGTTCGCCATGCCCGCGCTGGCGATGGCTGCGCAGGGCAGCGCGGATGCGGACAAGGAAATCCCAAGACTCGGCCTTTCGCCCGGCGATCCGCAAGTGCGTAGCGCGACCCCTGCGACTCCGTTCGGCATCCGTCCGGCAGAGTCCAAAGAGCTAACCCTGGATTTCCACGGCTACCTGCTTCTGCCCGGATATCTCGGCGTACACGAACGCGACACCACGACCGACGGCCAGAGCAGCACGGTCCTGCACTCACCGCCGCTCATACCGCAAGACCTTCGGAGTTTTGAATACGTGGGCGTCGTGCCCGACCCGTGGCTGCAGCTCAATTTCCTCTACGGCAACTCGACCGTCTACGCCACGGCAATCCTGACGGGTACGAGCGCCATGAATGCCGCGGGCTACCACAACGTGACCGACCAGATGGGCGTCAACGATGCGTTCATCACGGCGAACCTGACCAAGACGTTCGGATTTCCTTTCCTGCTCAACATCGGCGCCATGACGGGTCGATACGGTGCAATGGGCGCCTGGGATGCCGGCCGCTACGGCACGCCGCTCATCGCGCGCACCAACACGATCGGCGAAAACATCATCGCGGGCTACAAGCTGGGTGACTTCTCCTTCGTGCTGGATCAGGGCCTGGGCGGCCAGCTCGGGCGGCCCCCGGCCGGCGTCGTTCCCGAAGGCTGGGACGACTTCGCCGATGACAACGTGGGCGCGACATTCGTAGCGCAGGTGCATCTTGGCGTCGCGTACCGCGACCTCGCCCGTCTGGCCCTCCACTACATCATCGCGTGGACGCAGGACGATGTCGGCAACGGGGGCCAACTCCGCGACGGACAGATCGCGGTGTACGGCGCCGACCTCCACCTCACCCTAAAACGTGCCGGTCACTTCTTCCTCGGTGGGGCGCTGACCGAGGCCAGCAACGCATCCTCGGTCTCGGGCGCCATCGAAATCATGAACGCCCGCGGAGGGCCCGAACTCATCAAAGAGTACCTCTATCCGGAGTACCTCCACCCGAGCAGCAACGGCGACGTCTTGCAGGTGTGCCCCACCGGCCAGAGCACATGTGGCAACGGCTCGCTGTCCACATTCGGTGCACAGTACGATCTCAGCATCGCGCGGCTGGTTTTTGGCGACCTGTACCAGGGGATGAGCCCCGACATCCTAGTCAGCCTTTTCGGCGTCGGGACCTACGTCAAGAGCCAGGACGACCGAAGCTCTGACAGCGTGCTTAAGCTGAAGGGCGGCGCTGAGATCACCTACCTGCCGCTGTCCTGGTTCGGCGTGTCCGAGCGGCTCGATCACGTTCGCCTGCATGGCGGGGACTCGACCCAGGCGTTCACTATCTGGTCGTCACGGCTCCTCATGCACACGGGCTGGAGAAGTCGCGGAGAGGTCGCGCTGCAGTATTCGCACTTCGTGTACGGCAGCCAAGCGTATGTCAAAACGGGGTATCCTCCCCACATCGACAAGAGCGTGAACCCCGACCGTGACGTCTTCTCCTTGACCGCCACCTACTGGTGGTAGCCTTCGTATCATGAGCCGCAAGCGCATATTGCTAGTTGGGTTGCCGCGCGCCGCGGGGGTGGCCGTCGCGAGCACGCTGCTGCTCGGCCTTGGCGGGGTGTTCGGGTGCAGCACCTACCCGACCTACAAGGACCTGCCCACCGACTGCACGGCCGAAAATGGATACGAATTCTACTATAGCCAAACAAACCCGCAGGACCCTGATCTGACATCTCTCGACAATTTCCAGAAATGGTTCGCGGCGGCTGACTACACTCCTGACGCCGGCGTTGGCGCCGCCGTTTCGGCGAACTATGATGCCACCACAAGCTACGTCGCTTCTGCGCAGGTGAACCCGGTTGACCTGAACCCGGCGGATGGGTCCGTGTGCGGAAACACCTCGGCGGTTGTACTCCGCGCATCTCACAACAACGACTGGGGCTGCCTGTTTGGCCCCTACGATTTCGGCAACAATCATTTGGAAAACGCCTCGGGTTGGGAGGGGATAGCGTTTTGGGCGCGCGCTCCCGGCGAGACGAGCAAGGGTTTCACGCTCGCGTTCACCGACGAAAACTCAGCGGCAGCGGCAGCGTCAGCGTCAGGGTCAGGTACGATTCCCAGCTATTGCCGAAACTACATCGCCGACGGGGGAGTCTCGACCCAGACGGGCGGCGGTCCGAATGGCATTGATCCGTCCACAGGTACGCCCCTTTCGGGTAGCGGCACGACCCGTGCGCCGTATCCGGACGAGTGCGGCAACGGCTACAACGTGGCGAGGCAGGTGACGACCGATTGGCGCTTTTACCTAGTTCCGTTCAGCGATTTCAAGCAGACCTCGAACCCCAATCGAGTCCCCAATTTGGTTTTCGATGCCGGGAGCGTGCCGGAAACGGGGCTTCTGACTTCCGGGCTCCGGAATTTCGTGTTGCGCATGCCGAAGGCGGCGGAGGTGGAACTCTGGCTCACCAAGCTGGCGTTCTACCGGAAGAACGCGCATGCGGATGCGGGAACCGATGCGGGCAAGATGTGAGACGGCGGTGGAGCAACCTATCGGAAAACTACACCCTCGGCAGCGTCGAGGTGGATCGTCGGGACGAACCGACAGAAAAGGAGCGAAACTCATGAATACGAATTTTCGAATTGGAAATACTCTTCTGGTGACGCTTCTGGCGTGCGGGCTTGTCGCCTGTACTAGCCAGGGGTCGAATACCGAGGGAACCGGGGGCAGCGGAGCCGCCGGCGTCGGCGGAACGACGACGTCAACTGGGGGCGCCGGGCCCGTCGCGGGAACGACCGGGTCGGGTAACGGAGAGGGCACGCTGTGCGCCGCGCCCCCGGCGCTCATCACCGACTTCACATACAATACTTCGGCCGCCGGCACGACGACCAACCAGCCAAACTTGAGTAGTTCGACGACGTTTTCGGGAGCCGGGCTCTATGACAACGCTTCGCCTTCCCAGCTCACGTCGGACGTAACCCAAGGCAACTGGCACATCAGCGGGACGGTTAGCAACTATGCGGGCTTCAATTTCTTCCTCCGCAATTGTGACCGGATCGATGCCTCGATGTACAAGGGGATTTCGTTCACGATTTCCGGGTCCGCGCCCCAGGGGATCACGTTCGATGTGGGGATCGTGAGCGACACCCCTAGCGGGACTTGGTTGCTAGCGAACGGCGCCGCGCCGGCGACGACAACCACAACCGAGGCCGGTCGCTGCACTCCCACCTCCAATACTCAAAACCAGTACTACCATCCGGGCTGCGGCGATCCCACGACCCCGATTACCGTCACCGCCAGCCCGGTCGTGCAGAATGTGTTATGGGCCAATCTCGCCGGTGGTACACCCGTCGCGTCGCCGGCGGCGAGCGACACGAGCGAAATCACAGCCATCTCCTGGATCATCCCGTGGTCCAGTGGCAGCTATGCTGTCGATATCACGCTCGACGACCTCAAGTTCATTCAGTAGCTCCGATCCAGAATGCGGAGACATTCACCCATGACGACCAATTCGCACTCGCTCTATGCCTGNNCCAGCCTCCACTCCGGCTGCAGCAGGCAGCCGGGTGGTCATCTGGGACGGCGACGAGGCGGGCACGGGCGCGCAGCCGTGGGAGTCTTGCGACCAAAAACCCAAGTGCCAGGTCAAGGTTTCGGTGGAGCCGGGCGCCGGCATCAACGGCAGCAACGGTCTCAAGTTCCACGGCGAGGGCGGCGGATGGATCGGAATGGGCTGGAACCTCTTTGGCTGGTACCCGGAAAACGCGGGGTTCGACCTCAGCCCGTACAGCAACCTGACCTTCCAAGTCCGTGTGGAAGGCAAGACCCCTGGCGCGCCCGTGGATCCGGGTGCCCCTGCCGTCCTGCTCGGGTGCAGCGCCAACAAGTTCGACAGTGCCGACGCGACCTTCGACAAATACATGAAGGGGTACGGGGACGGGAAATGGCACAAGGTCGCCATTCCCATCTCCGCGTTCACCAAGGGGAAGGGTGCCAAGTTCGACCTGCACTCCTTCTGGGAGTTCCGCATCAGTACCTGGAGCGGGACACCACGCAATTTCGACATCTACATTGACGAAATCGCCGCAGAGAAGTTGTAGCTCGTCCAGCACGATCGCCGTCGACCTCGCGGGCAGTGCAGCGCCCGGTGCCACGGCGCGGGCCAAAGCGGTGGCGATTGTCCTGTGCTTCGGTTGTTCCGCGGCTTGCGTCGATGGGACACGCCCCGATGCATCCGTCGCTACGAGACAGTCCGATGCATCGGTCGACACGCCATGGTCCGATCCATCCTGCGTAGTGACGGCCCCAGTACCGTATGCCGGCGATGCCGCAATCCTCGCGGGAGACTCCGCGGCTCCCGGGCCGTACCTGTGGAAGAACGTGGTCATCAAGGGCGGTGGCTTTGTCACCGGTATCGTCATGAGCCCCGTGCTTCCGGGTCTCCGCTTCGTACGGACTGATGTCGGCGGTGCCTACCGATACGATCCGGCCGGGGGGCGCTGGGTGCCGCTCACCGATTGGGCTGGGCACGACGATGCCAACCTCTACGGGATCGAGAGCATAGCCGCGGATCCGGTCGATCCCAATCGGGTCTACCTGGCCGCCGGAGAGTACCTCACGGCAGGCAATGGCTCGATTCTGAGCTCGACCGACATGGGACAGACATGGACGCGCAACAATATTTCCGCGCCCATGGGCGGAAATGTGGACGGCCGCTCGATGGGCGAGCGGCTCGCTATCGATCCCAACCTGACCAGCACCCTGTACTTTGGCTCGCGCAACGCGGGCTTGTGGAAGAGCACGGACTTTGCACTGACGTGGACGCAAGTCAGTGGGTTCCCGACGACCGGCGCGACCAACGGTGGCGCAGGTTCGGGCAACAGCGCAGGGACTGGCTACGGATTGACCTTCGTGGTCTTCGATCCAAAGAGCGGCACGCCGGGCAGACCCACCCCGGCGATCTACGTCGGGGTCGGCGTGACCACCGGGAACGCGCTCTATCGCACGATCGACGCGGGGGCGAGTTGGGAAGCGGTTGCCGGGCAGCCCGCCGGGATGATGCCCCATCATGCGGTGCTGGACGGGTGCGGAAACCTCTACCTTACATACAACAACGGGTCAGGCCCGAACGGCATCACGAGTGGCGCTGTCTGGCGATACGAGATGGCCAGCGGCGCCTGGACCGATACCAAGGTCCCGCACCCTGGCGGCGGGTTTGGCGGAATCGCAGCCGATGCAGCCCATCCAGGCACGCTCATCGTCACCACGATCGATTTCTGGTCGCCTGGCGAGATCTTCCGCAGCACGAACGGTGGAGTGAGTTGGGTGGCGCTTCTCTCCGTAGCACAGCGGGATGTGGCGGGTGCGAACTGGCTGTGGTGGCACGGCACCAGCTTGCCGGCGGCGGGATGGATGGGCGATGTTGAGATCGATCCCTTCGATCCAGGGCGAGCCCTCTACATCACGGGGCAAGGCATCTGGTCGAGCGACGATGTCATGGCCGCTGACACCGGAGCTGCGACTCATTGGACCTTCGCGGACGATGGTCTCGAAGAAACCGTGGTGCTCGACCTCGCCAGCCCACCAGCCGGCGCACTCCTGCTGAGCGGGGTGGGTGACATCGCCGGTTTCCGCCACGACGACCTCGACGTCTCTCCTCCGGCCGGCATGTTCAGCAACCCGGTTTTCGGCAATACCACCAGCCTGGATTTCGCCGAACTCGCTCCGGCCATCGTCGTGCGGGTGGGCACGAGCTCATCGTCCGGTGGAAAGTGCGGCGCCTACTCCGCGGACGGAGGCACGACCTGGACCCCGTTTGCCAAGGCGCCCGCGGGAAGTACGTGCTCGGGTTCGATAGCGGTCTCTGCCGACGGAAAGACGTTCGTTTGGGCTCCCAAAGGTGGCACGCCATCCTACTCGCAAGACAACGGCACCACGTGGATCGCATGCACAGGGATCTCCGCGGG
This sequence comes from Myxococcales bacterium, assembly GCA_003158455.1. Taxonomy (GTDB): domain Bacteria; phylum Myxococcota_A; class Polyangia; order Fen-1088; family Fen-1088; genus Fen-1137. Next base: position 18,869 of record PMJO01000095.1, read on the forward strand.
CACGATGGTGGCCGCCGACCGGGTCAATCCCGCGAAGTTTTACGCCAGCGGCCGGAATGGGATCTACGCGAGCACGGATGGCGGCGCGAACTTCGCGCAGGTCACCGCGTCCCCGTCCGGACGGCCGCGCCCCGTATTCGGAATCGAGGGGGATGTTTGGGATGCGACGAACACCGGTCTGTTGCATTCGCAGGACTCGGCAGCCACGTTCGCGCGCGTGCCGCAGGTGAGCGGCGCGACAGCAGTTGGATTCGGGATGCCGGCGGCAGGGCAGAGCTATCCGGCCGTGTACCTCGCTGGCTCGGTGAACGCCGTCTGGGGCACGTATCGATCGGACGATGCTGGCGTCACCTGGCAGCGCATCGATGACCAAAGTCATCAGTTCGGGTATATCAACTGCTTGACCGGCGACCAGCGCCGGTACGGCCGAGTCTATCTCGGCACGGGCGGGAGGGGGATCCGGTACGGCGATCCGCGCTAGTTCGAGACAGGCACACAACGAAAGGACGAAAGAGTATGGCCAAGCAAACTCCGTGGGCGATGTCATTGGCGGTGATCTTGTCGGCTCTGGCGCAGCACGGCTGCAAGGTGTGCACTTGCAGTCAGGACCCCGGAGCACAGTTACCGAACGAAGCGGTTGCGACGGCTCAGGCGGCAGCCAGCGGCCCTGCCTTGGCGGGCAACGTGGCGTACGACTGGAAGAACGTCGTTGTCCTCGGCGGCGGATTCGTGAGTGGCATCATCTTCAGCCCGATTGAGAAGGATCTAGTCTACGCCCGTACCGACGTGGGCGGCGCGTACCGCTGGAACCCGGCCGACAAGACCTGGATTCCCCTCAACGACGATCTTCCGCGCAAATCGGACTATCTCGGGGTCGAAAGCATTGCAGCCGATCCGGTCGACCCGAACAAGGTCTACATGGCGGTGGGCATGTACGTTCAGGCATGGGCGGGCTATGGCGCAATCCTGCGTTCCAGTGATCGCGGCAATACCTGGCAGAGCACCGAGATGCCAATCAAGATGGGCGGCAACGAGCCGGGCCGGTCGAATGGCGAACGGCTCGCCGTCGACCCCCATCAGCCCAGCATTCTTTACTTTGGATCGCGCAAGAACGGGCTGTGGAAGAGCACGAACTCGGGCGCCGACTGGGCCGAGGTCAAGAGCTTCACCGCCACCGACGGCGGCAACAGCAGCGGGATTCCCATCGTCCTCTACGACAAGTCGAGTGGTAGCAAGGGTAAGCCCACGCCGGTCATCTACGCCGTGGTGGCCAACAACAATGGCAGCCTCTACCGCAGCACCGACGCCGGCGCGACCTGGAAGCTGGTGCCCAAGCAGCCCAAGGGCGTGATGGCCAGCCACGCCGAGTTCGATTCGAACGGCGTGCTCTACCTCAGCTACGGCAACGGCCCGGGGCCGAACGACGTGACCGACGGCTCGGTCTGGAAGTACCAGCCCAAGCAGGAGAAGTTCACCGACATCACGCCGCTGGCCCCGAAGGGGGACGACAAGTTCGGCTATGGCGGTCTTTCGGCCAGCGCCAGTCACCCGGGGACCATCATGGTCAGCACCATCGACCGCTGGACCCGCGGCGACGAGGTGTACCGGAGCACCGACGGCGGCAAGTCCTGGAAGGCGCTTCTGCCCAAGGTCGTGCGCGACGACGATGGCGCGAAGTATCTCTATTGGCATCGGGCCCCCACCGAGCCGATGGGCCGCGGCTGGATGGGCGACATCGACATCGACCCCTTCAATCCGGCGCGCGCGATGTACGTCACGGGACAGGGTATCTGGGGCAGCGAGGATGCGAACGCCGCGGATTCGGACAAGCCCACCCACTGGAAGTTCCTGGATCGTGGGCTCGAGGAGACTGTGGTGCGCGGCCTGGTGAGCCCGCCCGACGGACCGCCGCTGCTGAGCGTGGTGGGCGATCTGTGCGGATTTCGGCATGACGACTTGAACGCGCCCACTGCCGCCGGCATGTTCGACAATCCCGTCTGTGGCTCAGGCTCCGGTATCGACATCGCCTGGGGCAAGCCGGACCTTGTCGCTCGGGTTGGCTGGGACGAAAAGAAGTGGGGTGCTTTCTCGACCGACGGCGGCAAGACATGGACGCCATTCAAATCCAATCCCAAGGGCAAGGGCGCGGGTTCCATTGCCGTGTCGGCGGACGGCGCGGCCTTGCTGTGGGCGCCCCTGGATGGCCCGGTCGTCTATTCCAAGGACCGTGGCGCGACCTGGCCCGTGGCCGAGGGCCTGCCCATCCCGGAATCGAGCCCCGATTGGGCGCCTGTGCCCATGCGCCCGGCCGCCGATCGTGTGAATCCGAACAAGTTCTACTTGCTTGACGCCAAAGGCGGGCAGGCCTTCTTCAGCACCGACGGCGGAGCGCACTTCACCTCGTCGCCCAACGGGCTGCCGTCGCTTGCCGACTACGAATTCAGCTCGGGCTCCGCGCAAGCGGTTCCCGGCATCGAGGGCGACGTGTGGCTGACCACCGGCAAGGAGCTCAATCACTCGACTGATTCGGGCAAGAACTGGGAGACCATCGCCAGCGTAAACGCGGCGCACGCGCTCGGCTTCGGTAAGCCGGCCGAAGGCAAGAAGTACCCGGCCCTCTACCTAGTTGGCAAGATCGGCGAGGTGGCGGGATTCTTCCGCTCCGACGACATCGGCGCCACCTGGGTGAGGATCAACGACGACCGTCACCAGTTCGGCTTCTGCGGCATAATCACCGGCGATCCGCGCAAGTACGGCCGGGTCTACCTGGGCACCGGCGGCCGCGGGATCCTGTACGGCGACCCGAAGTAGCCGACACCTGGACAGGCCGCAGCTATTGCACGAGCACTTGTCGGATGCAGGATGCGCTGCACTCGACATCGGACCCGCCGTTGCTGGCGCCGAGGTCGCACTCCTCGTAGGGACGCTGCACGATATTGTCGCCGCAGTAGGGACCCAATTGGCAATCGGTCAAGCATCCGCCATAGGTCGCGTTGGCCGGCAGTTCGTTCTGCGATCCATAGTCGCAAACTTCGCCGCATTCCTTCTGCAGAACGCCGTCGCCGCAGTAGGGACCCCGCTGGCAATCGGGGGTACATCCGCCACAGCTCCCGTCGTTCTTGCCGTCGTCGCAGGCTTCCCCGCGGTCCGTCTGCAAGATGCCGTCACCGCAGAATCCTGGCTTCTGACAGGACGTCGTGCAGGTGCTCCCCGCGACGTCCGAGTTCTTCGCACCGTCGTCGCACTCCTCACCTTGATCGCTCTGTACCACTCCGTCCCCGCAGCGCGGGCCCAGTTTGCAGGACGGGGCGCAGAACCCATAGCCGCCCGAGTTCAGACCGTCATCGCACTCTTCACCGCACGCGGTGTCCACATTGGCGTCGCCGCAAGCGGGGTTGAGCTGGCAGGTCGAGCTGCAGCCGCCACCACACTGCGCGTCCTTGTTGGCGGAGCCAGCGTCGCATTCCTCACCCGTTTGAACGACGCCGTCGCCACAGCGCGGAGGTAGTTTGCAACCGGGGCCACAGCCACTGATGTTGTAGCCGACCGTGGTGTTACGGCCATCATCGCATTCCTCCGGCCCATTGACGACACCGTCGCCACAGAAGGGACCGAACTTGCATTGGGTCGTGCAGCCTCCGTAGGACGTGTCGCTGTTGTCCGCGCCGTTGTCGCACTCCTCGGTCCCGGCAATGGTCTTGTCTCCGCAGGTAGGTCCGCATTGGCTCTTGCCGGCAAGGAAGTTCGCCAAGGTAAGCATGTAGTTCGAGCCGCAGCACCAGCGCTCGGCTTGGAACACGACCACCTCGTACACGCTGCCGATGGTCAGCTTCAGATCGACGGTCGTGTTCAACGACGAGTTGTTGGGGTAGGTCACCTGAGCCGTACCGTTCGAGGCGTCGATGACCACGTTGGCCACTGCGCGGTTGTGAATTCCGGGCATCTCGACCGCCATGGTGCCGTTGATGAAGACCCATACGTCGTCGTCGCCGGTGAATTGGAGATTCTCGTTGCCTTCATACTGGAACCAGTAGCGCAACTCGGTGGTGAAAGA
>PMJO01000095.1:22942-34134 GCA_003158455.1 Myxococcales bacterium
CTGTTCATTGCGTAGGTGGTCTTGTTGGTCGCACTCTGCAGCAGGGTCAAGCTCTCATAGTAGGTCATGTTGACGCCGCTGACGTCGCGATACCACTGGTCGAATTCCTTCTTGCCGGTGAAAAGTATCTGGGTTGGGTCCGGGACAGGATCCTGGGTCGGCCCAGCCCAGACCGGCTTGCGGTCGAGGCCCAACGCCGATGCGAGGACGCCCTTCCCCTTTGTGAGGCTGTCGTCGCAACAGTAGTGTCCGAAATCGGGATGGCCGGTGGGCGGAGTGCCGTCTTGATACGATTGAAAGTCCCGAGCCACGATCGGGATGGTCANNATTCCGTCCCCGCACACTGTCTTGCAAGCCCCAACCGCACTGGTGGATGTGCCGCACTTGGGATCATTCTGGCACGTCGGCGAGCAGCCATCGAAGGGGATGGTGTTGCCGTCGTCGCAGGTCTCGCCCGTCTCGACTTTGCCATTGCCGCAGACCGAGTGCGTGCAAGTCGAAGGCGTAGTCTTCGTGCATGTCCATCCGGGCTCCACCCGACAGATGGACGAGCAGCCGTCGCCGGTGTCGGTGTTGCCGTCGTCACACTCCTCGCCCGCAATCATGCGCGAGTCGCCGCACAGTGGATTGCACGGCTTGCCGGCCATGCGGCATTGCCAGCCGGACTCGATCTGGCACTTTGCCGAGCAGCCGTCGCCATCCTTGTTGTTGCCATCGTCGCAGAGCTCGTCTTTTTCGAGCACGCCATTGCCACAGCGCGAGTTGTCCTGGCATGCGCCGCCACCGTTCGGACAGCTACAGTAGCTCGCAGCGATTCTGCAGTTTTCGCAACACCCGGTGCCCGACGGCTTGCTGCCCTCATCGCACTGCTCGCCGCCCGTCACCTGTCCATCGCCACACACGGGGACGATTTGACACGTATGACCTTTGCACGTCCAGCCTGGCTGCAATACGCAATTCGCATCGCACCCGACGCCGGTTCCGTTTGCACTCCCGAGATCGCACTGCTCACCCTGCTGCAAGCGGCCGTCGCCGCAGGTCACAAGTCGCTTGCAAGGCTCTCCCGCGACCGGACAGACCCACCCCGGCTCGACCCCACATGTGATCGAACATCCATCGCCGTTGTTGGGGTTGCCATCGTCGCAGGATTCGCCGGGTTCACGGATTCCGTTGCCGCAGGCGACGGTCGAGATGCACGGCTGTCCCGCAACCGGACAGGTATAGTGCGGCTCGATCTGGCAGGTTCCCGAGCAGCCGTCGCCGCCGATGCGATTGCCGTCGTCGCAGGCCTCGCCGCGATCGGCTTGCACGATCCCGTCTCCACAATAGGGGCCCGCATCGACGACCGCATAGCACTTGCCACCATCGCGCGAGCAGGTCTTGCCATTGGCGCCTGCATCGGCGGGATGAGTTGTGCTCGGCGACGAGATGGGGACAATGATGCCGCCGGTGCCTCCTCCCGCCTGGTTGCCGCCGCCGCCACCTTGACCGCCCGAAGAGTCGATCGTGGCATTGCTGCATCCCCAACCACCGGCCGAGACGAGCGCCCCCAAAGTGACGAGCAAGGGCGACGCGGCCCGAGAACCGAAAGCCGGGCCAAAGCAACGGATGTTCGTCATGGGGGAAGTCCTTTCGCTGCCAGAAACAAGGACTCGGGTGGGGCGCGCTGTCGCGGTAGCTTCTCCCCAGTATAGCAAGTTTGGGCAGCGACCCGCACGCACGTTCTCGCTCCTCGTGGATCCGTCGCTGGCATTCATGTGAGAGCGATCGGAACGAGTTAGACCTGCGGGCGCAGGGGCCGGGGGAGTAGAGGCGAGTAGGTGCGCGAACGCAGCCTTTCGGCGAGCGATTTGCACCGTTGCGTTGGGGGTGCGACAATGCCCTTATGCGTATCTTGGTTTTCGGGTTGTCTTTGGCATCGCTGAGTTGCTCGTCGAAGATTTCTGGGATGTGCAACATCTGCCCGACCGCCACCTTCGCCGACACGGCTGCCTGTGCAGATGCGGGCAAGAAGGCTGGATGCGCCAAGGCGGAGGTCGTCGAGGTCACTGACGACGCCTGCGACATCGGCAAGCCACAGACGACGCACCAGATGTGCGTCTATTCGGAGTGCGACCAGAGCCTCGACTGCACGATGGTCGTGCGCTACTGATCAACGACAGGTGTTCAGCAAGACCTGCCAGCCATCGGGCCGAGTCACGATGAGGTCCAACTTGGTGTCGTGGTTGAGGTCGCCAATGAGGAAACTGCCGTTCGACTGCCAGACGCTGCTTGGAAAACTGAGGGGGGAGGCGAATCCGCCGCGTCCATCGCCCAGGGATACGGAGATATGACTGTCCTCCGGGTGAGTAGCCGCCGCCGCGACGACGATGTCTGGGTTGCCGTCGCCGTTGAGGTCGGCCACCCCGAGAGAATCTACGGCCCCGTACGGCGGCGGGTAGGGAATCGAGACCGAGGTCGAATAGTTGCAGCCATTCATGCCCAGGAAGACCTTCGTGCCCAGCAAGCTATTCATGACCATGTCGAGCTTCTGGTCGTGGTCGAAGTCTGCAAGTATTCCGGATGGTTGCCGGTAGTCCAAAGCGAGCCCACAGGCGATCTCTTTGGCAAAGGTGCCATCGCCACGCCCGAGCAACATGCGCAAGGTGTACACACCGAATAGAAGATCCAGCACACCATCCTGGTTCCAATCCGCAGCGAGGAGAAAATACGCACTCGAAAAGGGGCTCACGGACGCAGCCAAGCCCACGGGGATATCGATGGGCTCCGCGAGTTGGCCGTCGGCGGCGCCCCGCCACAGGGTCAGGCGCTGTGTCTCGGCGAGCACCATGTCCACGTGCCCGTCGTCATCCAGGTCCGCCAAGAGCAGGCCGCCTGGTGGAGACGGGGTTGGGTAGGTCGCAGCGGGTTCGAACAGCGTGGCCGGGTCACCATTGCCCAAACGCACGGTAACCGCGGCTTCATCATTAGTGATGCTCGCCAGATCCAGCCTTCCATCCCCATTCAAGTCTGCCGCCGCCGCACTCCAAACACTCGAGAAAGCCGGAGCGACGGCGTGTGCTCGGAAAGTCCCATCGCCCTTGCCGAGCAGGAGTCCCATGGGAGCATCGATCTGCGGTTGGCCAACAAAATCCAATGTGCCATCGCCATCGAAGTCCCCAAGGACCGGCAGGTAGTAGGAGAAATCGATGAAGTTGGGGTCCGAAGACGCGGTGGGGATTGCAGGCAAGGCCTTGAAGGTAAGGGCGCCTTTGCATTGATACTGCTGGCACCTGGACGACTGGCACGCTATGCCGGGCGCGCAGGGGTTTCCGCATTGTCCGCAATGGTCGACGGAGCGGCTGAGGTCGTAGCAGCGGGTCGCCGCCCCCCTGCCGCAAGCAGTGAATCCCGTGGGACATCCGCCATCGCCGGTTGGTTGAGACGGGGTGGGGGAAGCGTCGGATCCGCCGGTGGATGTCTCGGTTGAAGTGGAGGTCCGGGTTCCCAAGGACTCCCGGGCGTCCGTGGCCAGCAGGGAAGTTCGGCCGCATCCCTGGGCGGGCCATCCCATCAGCGCAACGATGATGGCAGGCAGCAGATTCGCACCTGGCACTGCCGAAAGCGAAGCGACCCCTCTCTGGGTTCCGACAGTCATGGGCAGGTGTTCTCCAGGATTTCGGTGCCGCCACCCACCGCTGGAGCAGTCGTGATGGTTCCGTCGGCCCCGACAGAGCCAAGACCGGGAGCACGCCCGGGGACAAACACGATATCCGCCTTGCCGTCCCCGGTGACATCGGCCACCACTAGACTGCCGCCTGTTTGGTAGCCGAGGGTGCCTCCGACGGAGAATGGGACAACCTGAAACGTCCCGTCTGGCTCGCCCAGCAAGAGAGAGACGGTGCCATCTCTCGTCAAGGCCACGAGATCGAGAAGGCCATCCCCATTCACGTCGCCGCTCGCAAGCACTTGGACCACATCGGTCAGTGGGTATTCCATCATGGGTTGGAATTGGCACCCTCCCATTCCCAGGAGGACATCGACGCTGTTATCCATCGCAGTTGCCAAATCGGGGTGTCCATCCCGGTTGAAGTCCCCAATCACCGTTACTTGCTCAGGCGGTCCTACGTATTGCACGGATCCGGTTGCAACGCCGCAATCCATCACGTCGTCGAATGTTCCGTTCCCCCTGTTCAAGCACATGCCCAGAGTCGGGTACAGGTCAACCAGATCGGGAAAGCCGTCCCCATTCCAATCCCACACCAGCGTTCCCCCCGCGCTGCATCCGATAGTGCCAACGTGGAAGTCCCCGTTGTCGTCGGCAAGGAACACGGTCGGCCCACCTGCATTAGATATGTCGGCGACAAGATCCAGTTTCCCATCCCCATTCAGATCGGCAACGGTCGCATCGTCGCATCCGGCAATCTCCGTCCCTCTACTAGCCAATGTGAGGTTGCCGTCGGCGTGGCCCAGCCAGAGCTCCACCCCACAGGAGGATTCGTTCAAGCCGACGACGTACAGATCCTGAAATCCGTCTCCATTGGAATCCCCAGCCACGATGGAAGTCGGGATCCTCGAAGTCTGATAGGTTGTCGGTGGGGCGAAACCGCCGCCTGCTTCGCCCAGCGCGACTTGGAAGACGCTTGCGAGATTTTTCCCGTCAAAAATCCCCCAGGAAACGAGATCTGGACGGCCGTCGCCATTGATATCCGCAAGAATTCCATCGTCCGGAGGAGAGCCGGAACCCGTCGGTGTCGTCTGGGTAGACACGGTGACCGGGCCGGTGCAGGCGACCTGTTGGCAGGTGCCCGAGGTGCAAGCGATGCCCGGAAGGCAGGCATTGTCGCAGGACCCGCAGTGTTCCCGGTCGTTCTGAAGATCCAGGCATCGCGCAAAGGCGGCCGTTCCACAGACGGTCAATCCGGTTGGGCAGCCTCCATCCGGGTTCGGCGCATTGCGGGTGTTGCCCACCTTGCCCGTGCGCAGGGTCTGCTCGCAAGCAGTGGACATCAAGACCCCCATGACTAGGATGGAAATTCCTGAGCTCGGTTCTTTCGTCATGCTTGGGCCTCAAGGGCAGGTATTCAGCAAGACCTGCCAGCCATCCGGCCGGGTCACGATGAGGTCCAACTTGGTGTCGTGGTTGAGGTCACCCATGAGAAAAGTTTCGTACGGCTGCTCGCCGATGATTGGAAAGCGCAGGGGGGAGGCGAAGCCGCCGTGTCCATCGCCCAGATACACGGAGATCTCGTCCGCGGTCGAGTCCCCGGTGACGATGTCGGGGTTGCCGTCGCCATTGAGGTCGGCCACCCCGACTGACTCGGAATCCATGTACCGCCAGTCGGGAAGCGAGACCAAGGTCGAGAAGTTGCAGCCATTCATGCCAAGGAAGACCCCTGTCGTGCCCACGACCATATCGATTTTCCCGTCGTGGTCGAAGTCGGCAAGAACGTTACCGGACGCATTCTCGCCCAGGGCAAGGCCGCAGGCGATCTCTTCGTCAAAGGTGCCATCGCCACGCCCGAGCAGCATGCGCAAGGTGGACGAACCGAAGAGGAGGTCCAGGACGCCATCCTGGTTCCAATCTGCCGCGACGAGAAACACCCGGGACGGCACGGGTGCAGCCAAGCCCGCGGGGATATCGACGGGCTCGGCGAACCGGCCGTCGGGGGCACCCCGCCACAGGGTCAGGCGTTGTGGTTCGGCGGCCACCATGTCCACGTGCCCGTCGTCATCTAGGTCCGCCAAGAGCAGGCTGCCTGGTGGAGAAGGGGTTGGGTAGGTCGTCGCGGGTCCGAACAGCGTGGCCGGGTCGCCATTGCCCAGACGTACGGTGACCGCCACTTCGTCCTTCGTGATGCTCGACAGATCCAGCCTCCCATCCCCATTCAAGTCTGCCGCCGTCGCACTCCAAGCACTCGAGAAAGCCGGGGCGACGGCGTGTGCTCGGAAAGTCCCATCGCCCTTGCCGAGCAGAAGTCCCATGGGAGCGAGGATCCCTGTCAGGCCCACGAAATCCAGGGTTCCATCGCCATCGAAGTCCCCAAGAACCGGTAGGTAGGAGGAAAGGCTTTTGGAGTAGTCGTCGGAATTGCCCGAGAGAGCCGTGTAGATTCCGGGTAGGGCCTTGAAGCTCAGAGCGCCCTTGCACTGATACTGCCGGCATTTGGACAACTGGCACGCGATACCTGGCGCGCAGGCACCTCTGCATTGCCCGCAATGTTCGGGGGAGAGGGTCAGGTCATAACAGCGCGTCGCCACCCCCGTGCCGCATGCAGTGAGTCCGGTGGAACATGCGCCATTGGTTGTTGGTTGAGATGTGGCGGGGGAAGTGCCGGCTCCGCCGGTGGACGTCACGGTGGAAGTGGCGGCCTGGGTTCCCAAGGACTTCTGGGCTCCTGGAGCCAGCAGGGAGGTTCGGCCACATCCCTGGGCGAGCCATTCCATCATCGCAACGATGATTGCAAGGAGCAGCAGCGATCTGATTGACATGGCTGTCATGGACAGCTGTTCTCTAGGATCTGGGTGACGCCCGTCCCTGTCCCTGGAACGACCACGATGTCTGCCTTGCCGTCCCCGGTAACATCGCCCACTATGAGAGTGCCGTCTTCTCCGTAGCCGGGGGTGCTTCCTACTGAAAGCGTGACGACCTGGAACGTCCCGTCTGGCGCTCCCAGCAAGAGGGAGATCTTGCCATCATCCGTCTTGGCCACGAGATCCTCAAGCCCATCCCCATTCACGTCGCCGCTCGAAAGCGCATCGACTCTTTCCGTCAGGGGGTATTCCATCGTGGGTTGGAATTGGCACCCTCCCATTCCCAGGAGAACGCCGATGCTGTTGCCTATGCCCACTGCGACGTCGACGTGTCCATCCCGGTTGAAATCCGCGATCACCACCAATTTGGGATCCGGGGTTGCAACGCCGCAGTCCATCTCGGCCTCAAACGTTCCGTTGCCTCTATTCAGGTACACGGAAAGGACTTGTGACAGGAAGAGAAGATCGGGAAAGCCGTCTCCATTCCAATCCTGCACGACCAGCCCGGACATCCCATGCTTTGCGGGATAGCTGGTTCCAACGTGGAAGTCCCCGTTGGCGTCAGCGAGGTATACAACTGGCTCCCCGTCGCCGCCGACGGTGACCAGATCCACTCTTCCATCCCCGTTCAGATCGCGGAAGGCCCTGCTGTCTAGGCATCCATCGATTCCTGTGTCCTGGGCTGGAGTGAGCTTGCCGTCGGCGTGTCCCAGCCAGATCTCCACGCACGTGGTGCTGTACGAGGCGCTGACGTAGAGATCCTGGAATCCGTCGGAATTCCAATCCCCGGCTACGATCTTTACCACGGTATTCGAGGCCTGGTAGGTCGACGCCGCGCCAAAACCACCGCCTACTTCGCCCAGTGCTACCTGAAATACTCCCTTTTCCGGGGTAGTCGAATTAGTGTCCCTCCAGGTGACGAGATCCGGGCGGCCGTCGCCATTGACGTCCGCGAGGATCGCCCCGACATATTCGGCTGGAGAAGTAGTGGGCGTGCTCCCCGCGACCGTTTGCGTGGACACGGTGACCGGGCCGGTGCAGGCGACCTGTTGGCAGGTGCCCGCCGCGCAAGCGATGCCCGGAAGGCAAGCATTGTCGCAGGACCCACAGTGTTCCCGGCCGTTCTGAAGATCCAGGCATTGCGCAAAGGCGGCCGTTCCACAGACGGTCAATCCGGTTGGGCAGCCTCCATCCGGGTTCGGCGCATTGCGGGTGTTGCCCACCTTGCCCGTGCGCAGGGTCTGCTCGCAAGCGGCAGGCAACAGGAGTTCCAGCACCAGGACCGCCAATCTAAGGATTGGTTGTCTGGTCATAGTCGGTCCCTCAATCGAACACCACGCCCACGCCCAACCCCAGTTGCGCGTCCCACGCCGGCAGGGTGGACGTGCTGGACGCCCCGGCGACTAGAGGATCCACCCGGATGGTTTCCTTGCCGAGCCAGCGATACCCGTGAACGTCGGCCCAAATGCGGAATGCCCGCAGTCGCAGGCCTACGCGGCCATCGGCGGCAAGTCCGACGTTCAGGCCGGAAGCCGATTGATTCTGGGAATACCCGTCACCGTGCGCCCGAATGAGGGATCCCTCCAGGCCCCAATCGCTAGAAAGAAAGATGCGTCGGCGATTCCATTGCAGCACCATGGCGGCGCCCAATAGCGTGCGGTCATACTGACTGTCGCCGATATCCACCCGCAGCGACTTCGTGGATTGGTATGCGACCCGGGCGCGAAGCCCCCACCAACTGTCGCGGCGGAGCCAGCCAAACTCAACGCTGCCGCCGGGCGCCCAGCCGCCCACCGCGGAATAGAAACCGGAGAGGCCCAGCTCGGTGACCATCGCCGACTTCTTCGTCGGCATGGGCGCGGGGGCAGGTGCGGGAGCGGGCACGGCGACGGAGAGAGTCGGCGCGCCGGTGGCATGCGCGGGAAGCTCGCCGGACCAAACCGCGATCACCAAGGCGACCCGATTCGCGCGATCTGTGCAGTCGGCGGGCAAGGGAATTTCCCGCGGGTGGTTTTGATCTTCCCCAAGCGTGACCTGGATCCGATCCTCGAGGATATGGACCGTGGTTGTGAGGGCGGGCCAGTCGCGGTCGGGGCGGATCGCCCACAATGCCTCGGTGACCGCCTGGCCGCTGGGACAGTCGCCCTCGCTGCGAACCACCAGGTTCCTTTCCCGGTTGGTTTCCGCGTTGGCGAGGTTGGCCACGATCACGAAGGGAATGGCCGCAACCAACGCGCGGATGTGCCGTTTCATGGGGAACCTTGCAACAACCCCGCCGCTTGCGTGGCGAATCGTCCCGAGGGAAATACTCGCAGATACAAGGCCAGATCGGCGCGGGCCCCCGCCTCGTCACCCAGATGGCTGCGCGCCGAGGCCCGTCCCCACAACGCGCGCTCCTTTGCGTCGCGCGACTTGGCATCTGTCCCCGCTGATATCTGAGCTGAGAGCGGCGTCTCGAAATCCTCGCGGGCTTCCCGCCATCGTCCCGCGGCGGCGCGTAGCTCGCCCCTTAGGACCAGCCGCTCGTCCTGATTGGGCATCGAGGCGAGCGAGAGGTGATCGAGCTCCGCCAGGGCCTCGGCGTTCCGTCCGAGGCCAAGCAAGGCCTCGGCGCGGAGCATGGCGGCCTCGGGGGCCAGCACCGTGCCCGGGAAACGCTTGGCGTGGTCTTCCAGCATGCCGAGCGCGGCCCGGGGATCGTGTTGCTTGCGCAGCGACTTCAAGATGTCGCCCAGCAAGGCTTGTTCGACCGCGATGGGCGAGGGCGGCGCAGGAGCCACGGGGACTTCGGGCGGTGGGCTTGGAAAGGGGAGCGGGGCAGGTGCGGATAGTCGTTGCGCCGCCAACCGCAGCGGGGCGCGATGGCTCGCGCTGGGCGCGACCACGCTCTCGACCGGGCTCTCCTCGATGGGAGCCGCCGACGGTTCGGCGGGACTGGCCTCGGCCGGAGCGGAGATGGATTTCTTCCGAACTGGTCTCGGCGTCGCTTTGGCGGGTGGCTCGGCCTTGCGGGCGAGTCCTGTGGACTTGCGCTGCCAATACGGCCCGACCACCGCGCCCAGCACGCCGCCCGTGAGGAACACCACGCCGGTGATCAAGGCGATGCGCAACAAGCGCCGGGGGCGGATCGCCCGTTGCCGAAGGCTGGCGCGCAGCCGCCAGCGAAGGCGCGGCAGGTCTTCCTCGGGCGCAGCCTTCGCGCTTCGGAAGAGCGCGGCGAGATGGTGGGGATCCTCGTGCGGGGATAGCTGGGAAAGCCGGCGGGAATCGGGGGTTGTCTTGGTCATGCCAAATCCTCCCGGGCAAGCAGTTCGACCAGCCGTTCCCGTCCCCGGTGCAAGCGCACCCAAACCGTGCCCAGGCTGGTCCCGGTCAATTCCGCCACCCGTTCGCCGGAGAGCTCTTCGATTTCGTACAAGATCAGCGTGGTTCGATAGCAATCGGGCAAGCGATCCAGGGCCTGGTACAAACGCACGTGCCGTTCCCGGCGCTCCATTTCTTGCTGCGGGGTATTGGGCGCAGGGGGTACCAGGGCGTCTTGGTGGCGACCGAGCAGGAGTTGCCTGAGCCGGCTTCGCCGCCGCCTGGCCCGGATCTCGTGATGGGCAATGCGGAACAGCCAGGTGTCGACCGATGCCTCGCCCCGATCCTTGAAGCCCTTCCTGAAAGCGATGAGGAAGATGTCATGGACCAGGTCCTCCAGGTCCGCGGCGGGGCCGGCCAACTGGCGGGCCCATCGTTTCACCTGGCCAAGATGACGCTCGTAAAGCGCATCAACCGGGTCCGCCGAGGCAGCGCCTCCGCCGGTCTTTTCCTTGGCCATGGCTATGCGTGGCTTCATGCTGGGGCCGTCTTTGTACTTACGCCACGAATTCGCAAAACCTTACACGCCATCGTGTCCGGAAATCCATAGCACGCGGCGATTACAACCGCGGCCTCGGGTGATATCATGCGCTGCGATGGACTTGTGCGTGCACCGAAACCTGGGATCGGACCATGGCGAAAGGTAGCGAGCGCGTTCCCAGGGCTGCGGGCAAGGCCCGGGTGACGAACGAAGGCGCCACGGAGACCAAGCAGTCGGGGGCCACCCTCGGGTTCGAGGCCAAGCTGTGGCTGACCGCCGACAAGCTCCGCAACAACATGGACGCGGCGGAATACAAGCACGTCGTCCTCGGCCTCATCTTCCTCAAGTACATCTCCGACACCTTCGACGAACACCACGCCAAGCTGGTCGCAGGCAAGGGTGACTACGCGGGTGCCAACCCCGAAGACAAAGACGAATACAAAGCCGAAAACGTCTTCTGGGTGCCCAAGGAAGGCCGCTGGTCGTATCTGCAGGCCAACGCCAAGCAGCCCACCATCGGCAAAGTGGTGGACGACGCCATGGTCGCCATCGAGCGCGACAACCCGCGCCTGAAGGGCGTGCTGCCCAAGGAATACGCTCGCCCCGGCCTCGACAAGCACCGCTTGGGCGAACTCATCGATCTCATCGGCACCATCGGCCTGGGCGACCGCGAAAACCGCGCCAAGGACATCCTGGGCCGCGTCTACGAATACTTCCTCACCCAGTTCGCCAGCGCCGAGGGCAAGAACGGCGGTCAGTTCTACACCCCGTCCTGCGTGGTGCGCTGCCTGGTCGCCATGCTCGCGCCCTACAAGGGCCGCATCTACGACCCCTG
>PMJO01000198.1 GCA_003158455.1 Myxococcales bacterium
GGCGCATCCGCGCCTGCCTCAAGCAGCCGGAATTCGCGCCCGCGTCCGGACCCGCACAAATCACCGTCCTACTGGCGTTAACTGCGGATCTCTTCGACCCAGTGCCACTCGAGCAGATGACCGACGCCGGGCACGCCGTGCGAGAAGCGTCGGCGGCCATCCCTGCGGAGGTGCGCGCACGCTTCGACACCGCCGCCAAATTGAATGACGAGGACAAGAGAGCGATTGTCGAGATCGCCCGCAGAGCCCTTGCCCGTTTTCAGCCAAGGCCGAAAGCCAAAGCTGAACCCCAAGCTGAGGCCAAGGCGGACCCCAAGACTGAGACCAAAGACGAGAGCAAGGCCGAGGCCAAACCCAGGTCAGAGGCCAGAACCGAGCCTGAGCCCAAGGCCAAGCCCGAAGTGGCGCACAAGGAGAAGTCATGAGCGATACCACGGCGAGCTTGACCCGGAAGATCAGTAGTGCTGGGGATCTCCAATCCGTCGTCCGCACCATGAAAGCGCTGGCCGCCTCGAGCATCGGACAATACGATAGATCGGTGCGGGCGTTGGGCGACTACTATCGCACCGTGGAGCTGGGATTGAGCGCGTGTTTTCGGGAAAGCACGCTGGCGGCCCCGATGACAAAGCAGAAAGAGCAAAACGATGCTGGTGCCATTGGCGCGGTTGTGTTCGGTTCCGACCAGGGACTGGTGGGTCAGTTCAATGACGTGGTGGCCGACTACGCGATCAAGACACTCGCGGCTCTGCCCGGCAAACCCGAAGTCTGGGCCGTCGGTGAGCGCGTTCACGCGCGCCTGGCGGACGGAGGCCTCCCGCTGGTGGGCCTCTTCGCCGTGCCGAATTCCGTCAAGGCAATCACGCCACTCGTCGGGCAGATTCAGATCGAAAGTGAAGCGCGTCGTGCCAAAGGCGAGTATGCGTGTGTTTACGTCTTCCACAACCGTCCGAAGTCTGGGGCGCTCTACGAGCCGGTAAGCCAGCGATTGTTGCCGCTGGATGCTCAATGGCTACAAGGTCTGGCCAAGGTCCACGTCTCCGGATGAACAAAGCCCATCTTTCTCGACGAGCCATTCCTATCCCAGGATCACCACGAAACGCCGGCGGGAATTGAAAGCAATCCGCCGCCAGCTCTGACCTAGTCCGAACGGTTCAAACGCCGTCTTGCAAAAGTGGCCGCGCTGGAAAGCGAGGGCGAGTCAGAGTAGGAGGAAGATGCTTCTCCTATCCTCCTGTTCTAGACTCAGGCTGTGCACGACGTGATCTCATTCGCCCTGGTAGCGTTCCCGTCGCTCATCGTGATCATCAACCCGGTGATGGTCACATCCGTTTTTATCACCCTCACATCCAACGCTACGCCGCAGGCGAAGCGGGCCATCATCAGAAAGACCACCGTCATCGCCTTTCTAGTCCTGCTTGTCTTCGCCATCTCCGGGACGCTCATCTTCAAGTTCTTCTCGATTACCATTGGCGCCTTCCAGATCGCCGGCGGGATCGTCCTTTTTTCCGTTGCCATGGGAATGCTCCATGCCACGGCCTCGCGCACAAGACAGACGCCCGAGGAGATGGACGAAGCGATGAGCCGTGAGGACATCGCCGTGGTGCCCTTGGCCATCCCAATGGTTTCCGGGCCGGGGGCGATCACCACGGTCATCGTCCTTAGCGGCGAGACCCGCGCCATCCCCAACATGGCGATCCTGTTTCTGGCGATTGTCGTGGCCATGGTCATCGTTTTTGTGATGCTGCGCAACGCTGCCCGGATCCAGAAGTACCTGGGACCATCTGGCCTCAACATTACGACGCGGCTCATGGGCCTAGTTCTCGCCGCAATCGCTGTACAGTTCGTCATCCGCGGCGTTGAGAGCGTCCTGCCCGAGCTTGCCGCTGTGATGCGCGCCGCGCCGAAACTCTAGGCCGTTCCCTGCTCAGTAGAAAACATCATACCGCTGCCAGCAACATCAGGTTGTGCGTCAGAGCGCGCAGACCACACTCCCATTTCTGCATCACCCAGGTGCGTGTGCACCCGCGGGTCGGAGATCGGTCAGGTCGGTGGCCACCAGGCAAAACACTCGCGCCCCGTTGTCCTGGATGCTGCTGGCCGAGAGATAGGCCGGAACCTCCCGGCCGCCGGTGTTGAGCAGCGCGATCTCGGTGCGCCCGTCCCCAGTGATAGCCTGGCGCAGCAGCTCATCCATCGCGGGCTGCGAGCGCTCGGAGACCCACCGCCGCAACGGGTTGCCCATCACCTTCTCCAGCGGGGCCAGCAGCATCTTGGCGAAGCGCGAGTTGCAGTAGAGCACCACACCGTCCTCCCCCATCGTCAACGCGCCCTCGCTGATGGCCTCCACGAGCACGCGGAACGAGTAGATGGACCACTCCAGCGAGTAAATGCGCGGGCCATTGGGCCCCTCGACCACCAGCGACTCCACCTCGCCACTGCGGATGGCCTCCAGCGCCTGCTGCGACTCCTCGAGCTGGCTCTCCAACTCTTCGATCCGGCCGCGAAGCACCTTGGTGTCGTCGGTCATCAGGCCCGCTCTCGGATGTCCATCCCGAACAGCACGCTGTCGAGGTTCGACAAGTCGCCGATGAGGCGGCGCAGGGGCGCCGGCAGCACCTTGACCAGGGTCGGGGTGGCGATGATCTGGTCGTTCTTGGCCAGGGCTGGCAACTGGTAGATGTCGATCACCTCCAGGTCGTAGCGGCCTTCGAGATGCTCGTCGCAGACCCGCCGCACCTGCTGGATGGCCCGGATGGACCCGGCAGTGGTGCCAGTGACGTAGAGACGAAGCAGGTGGCTCGACGCGCTGACGACGGTTTTGGAGGCGCTAAAGAGCGTCTTGGTCGTGGTTCTCATAGCCAGTCGCTCCTCTCACAGCTCCTTGATGTCCAGCCCCACGAGCACTCGCCGGGCGTTGGACAGGTCGCCGATGATCTTCTTCACCGGGTTCGGCAGCCTCCTCACCAGCGTCGGGATGGCGAGGATCTGATCGCCGCGCCCGAGCGCCGGGTTGCGCAGCAGATCGATCACCTCGATGCGGTACTTACCCACGAGGCGCTCGTCGCAGATGTGCTGCAGGTTCGAGAGCGCGGCCACCGCCTTGGCGGTACGGCCAGCGATGTAGAGCCGGAGCTCCCACAACGGGTTGGGCACGGGTGTGGCCTTCGCGGCCCTGGCCTTCTCACGTCGAGCCGTCGCTGCCTTGGTCATGTGCGGTGTCCCTTTCCCCCGTGCTTCCCGTTGTGCTTCCCGTGACCGGCGCCCGGCGCCCGCGCGAAGGCCTGCCGGCTCCTGGCCATGGCGGCGCGAGCCGCGGGGGCGCCGTCGCGCTGGCGGATCCGTTCCTGGATGTCTCGATCGAGTTCCGCGTCTTCGACGGCGAACTCGCCCTGCAGGGTGGCGAGGCGGCCATCGAAGGCGTTGCGACGAATGCCCCGCAGCGCCTGCTGGCGCGCGATCTCCTCCTCCTGCAAGGCGACCTGCGCCCGATCCGCGGCCTCGCGGGCCAGCCGGGCCGACCCGGTCAGCACGCCGCTGGGCCCGAGGTAGGTGTCGAGCAAGAGCACCCCCTGGTCCGAGATCCTGTACTCGGTCGTCTGGTTGGAGTGGGCCATGCCGCGCGACTTGACGATGTCCAGGGTGTGGTTGCGTTCCCCGCCGCCGCGCACCACATCCAGCACCAGCCAGGTGTCGATGAGCGAGGAGATGCCCACCGAGGTCTGCTCCGTGTCAGCGCCACCCTCGGTGAGACTGGTGAACAAGGTGGTGATGCCCCTGTTCTTGAGAAAGTCGAGGAGCCGGGTGAGCATGGAGTTGCTGCCGAGTTGGCTACCCGAGCCGACGAGGTTGGAGACGGGGTCGATGACCACCAGCGCCGGTTCACGCTGGGTGACCGCCTTGTGAATGCTGAGCAGGTGCATCTCCAGGCCCTGGGCGTACGGGCGGGAGGCCACGAGGTCCAGACTGCCGTTGGCGATGTAGCACCCGAGGTCGATGCCGATTGAGCCCATGTTGCGCAGGAGTTGGGCGGACGATTCCTCGAAGGCGAAGAACAGACAGCGCTCGCCCTTAGCGCAAGCGGCGCGCACCAGATGGGCGGCGATGCTGGTCTTGCCGGTGCCGGCCGAGCCGGAGCAGAGGATGGTGGTCCCCTTGAAGTAGCCACCGCCGAGCATCTCGTCGAGCCGCTCGATGCCGGTGGGTACTCGTTCGCTGGAAGCCTTGTGATCGAGCCGCAGCGACGTGATGGGAAGAACCGAGATGCCGGTCTCGTCGATGAGAAAGGGGTACTCGTTGCTGCCGTGGGTGGTGCCCCGGTACTTGACGACCCGCAGGCGGCGAGTGGAAATCTGGTCGTTGACCCGGTGGTCGAGGAAGATCACGCAGTCGGAGATGTACTCCTCGAGCCCCTGACGGGTGAAGGTGCCCACCCCCTGCTCGCCCGTGATGACGGTGGTCATCCCCTGGTCCTTGAGCCAGCGGAACAGCCGCCGCAGCTCCGAGCGCAGGATGGCGGGGTTGGGCAGGGAGCTGAAGAGCGATTCGATGGTATCGAGAGCCACGCGCTTGGCGCCCACGCTCTCGATGGCGAGCCGCAGCCGCACGAACAGGCCCTCGAGGTCGAACGCACCGGTCTCCTCGATCTCGTTGCGCTCCACGCGCACGTGGTCGATGGCCAGTTGCTTCCTCTTGACCATCTGACGCACGTCGAAGCCCAGGGAAGCCACGTTGATGGCCAGTTCCTCCTCGGTTTCCTCGAAGGACATGAAGACGCCGGGCTCGCCGTGCTCGACCGCCCCGCGGACAAGGAACTCCATGGCGAAGAGCGTCTTGCCGCAGCCTGCGCTGCCACAGACCAGCGTGGGTCGCCCGCGCGGCAGGCCGCCGCCTGTGATCTCGTCGAGGCCCGCGATGCCCGAGGGGGCCTTCTCGAGAGAGAGAGAGGTAGGAATCTCCTTAATCTTGCGTGATCGGGACGCTACTGACTTGGGAGTTGGTCGCATGTGATCCTCTCGAGCCTGCTAGCCCGCCGACGCCGACGCGGCGCCATAGGCGAATGTCTGACATCGAATCTGAAAGCACTTCTCATGCCAATGGTGTCCCTGTGTCCTCGGCCACTTGCGGTCTTCTTCTCGATCCCCACGATCACAATGAATTGCGATCTCATTCAGATCGAACGAGTCTGAGGTCGTTATGAATCGCCAACTGTGCACGAGCGCACCACTGGGTGCCCTTGGGAAGAGATAGGGAACGTCTTCCTATCCGATGGCGTTCGACAAGGCCTTTATCAGCTCCTGCTGAGCGTCAGGCAGTCATTCAAATTGAATGACTTCGCGCTCCACTTTGATTGCGCTGACCACATGTCCAGGGCATGTGCGGCTGTAACTACTTGGACTCACAGCCCGTCATGCGCGGCCCAGGATCTGCATCAGTCGGGGACATACCGCTGTCCGCACATCCCTAGCACGTGGAGGTGCAACCTAAAGGATCTACAGAAGTAGAAGGAACATCGACATGACGAACGAGATATTCCGACTCTGGACCAAAGGAACAACCGAAAGATGCTCGAGAGCTACGGCTTGATCGGCAAGAAGCGCGACGTAGCTACCAACGCTAGCGCTAGGGCCGCAAACATCGAGGGCCTCAGCAAGCCTCTCGATCGTGACGAATCGGGCGCTTGATGAGCACACACTTCGCCGGAACTGCTCGAGAAGACCTGATGGCCGGCAACCCGTCCAAGGACCCCCGCTCCGAGGCTGAGCGATTGAGATTTGAGGTGGAGGAACTCCGGCCGCGGCTGGAAGAGGCCGAGCAAGCCCTCGAAGCGATCCGCACGGGCCAGGTAGAGTCGCTCATCGTGGAAGGCCCGAACGGCCCCCGCATTTTCTCGCTGGAGGGCGCAGACCATTCCTACCGCGTACTGGTCGAGGCGATGAACGAAGGGGCCGCTACCCTCAGCGAAGACGGGACGATTCTTTACTGCAACGCCCGTTTCGCCCAGATGCTTGACGCTGAGATCGAGCGCGTGATGGGAGGCATGATCGCCTGTTTCTTGCCCGAGCGTTCACGAAACGGCTTCGAGGCTTTGCTGCGCGCGGCGGACGGACACGAAAGCCGAGGTGAGCTGGAGTTGCTCGGCCACAATGGCCAGGTCGTTCCCGCTTACTTGTCGGTCAGCGTGATCTCTGACGGTGAAAGCCACCGCTTCTGTCTCGTCGCGACGGATCTCCGCGCGCAAAAGCGTAGCGACGAGATCGTGGCGGCCGAGAGACTGGCCCGCTCGGTGCTCGATCAGGCAGCCGAAGCCATCATCGTATGTGACGAGCAAGGGCGGGTGATCCGTGCCAGCAGCGCGGCGTCGGATCTCTGTGGCTGCAATCCGCTACTGCGGACGTTTGACGAGGCCTTCACTCTCGACTTCGCCGCGGCCCAGGGCGCTGGCGCCGACCCGCACAATGTCCGTCCCGGCCGGCTGGCAGCCGAGGTGCTGAACGGAAAAGTCCTGTGGGCTACCCCGGCTACGCTCCGCCATTCTGACGGCTCACAGGCCGATGTCCTGGTGAGCGCCACGGCTTTGCGCGGGGCGGAGGACAAGACGATCGGCTGCGTGGTCAATCTAGTGGAAATCACGGATCTGAGCCGCGCCCGGCAGGCCCTTGCCGAATCCGAAACGCGGTTCCGGTCCGTGCTGGATGAATCCCGCGACGTAATCTATCGGCTCAATGTGCAAACCGGCCGTTACGAGTACATCAGCCCTGCTGCTGAAGCGGTCGTTGGCTTTTCAGTCGATGAACTCATGGCGATGGATGGCGAGGCATCGTTGGCGACGATTCACCCCGAGGATGTAGCTGCCATGGAGGCTGCGGGGGCGCGCTTGCTGGCAACTGGCAAGGCGGATCTGGAATACCGCCAGCGAGCCAGGAACGGCGAGTACCGTTGGATTTCCAACCACATGTCCTTGGTCAAAGACAGCCTTGGCCGGCCGCTATATCGAAACGGCAACATTCGCGATATCACCGAACGAAAGCAGGCGGATGACAAGCTGCGGGCCAGTAATCTCCAACTTGCCGACGCCGACCGGCGCAAGAATGACTTCATGGCCGTGCTCTCGCACGAGCTGCGCAACCCGCTGGCTCCCATCAGAAACAGTGCCTACATCCTCGAACGTGCGGCGCCCGGTTGCGATCAAGCAAGACGGGCCGTGGCGGTGATTGGCCGCCAGGCCGCACAGCTGGCCCGCCTGGTGGACGACCTTCTCGATGTGACCCGGATCACGCAAAACAAGATCCAGCTCCAGCGGCAGACGCTTGAACTCAACGATCTCGCGCGACACACGATCGAGGATCAGCGCTCGCTCTTCGACAAGGCCGAGGTGCGCCTCGAATTCAATCCTTCCACAACACCCGTGTTCGTCAACGCCGACGGGAATCGCGTGGCGCAGGTTATCGGCAACCTGCTGCAAAATGCGGCCAAGTTCACCGGCCGGGGTGGCGCCACACGCATCACCATCACCACCGAAGCGGCGGGGCAACGAGCGGTGATTCAGGTTGCCGACACAGGAGTGGGGATGACGCCTGAGATGGTTTCGCGCCTGTTCCTGCCCTTCAGTCAGGCTGATTCCACGCTCGACCGCAGCAAGGGCGGCCTAGGCCTTGGACTGGCGCTGGTAAGAGGGTTGGCCGAACTGCACGGAGGGGACGTCACCGCCCACAGCGCGGGAGTCGGCCAGGGGGCCGAGTTCGTGGTGCGGCTTCCCTTGGCGATGGAGAAGCCTGCAACGTCGCAACCGGGTGCAAGCGCCACGAAAAGCCGTCGACGGATCCTGGTCATCGAAGACAACCTCGACGTGGCCGACAGCCTGCGCGACGTGCTGACGTTCGGCGAGCACGAAATCGAGGTCGCCTACAACGGCCCGGATGGAATTGCCAAAGCGCGGAAGTTCCATCCCGAGGTCGTGTTGTGTGACATTGGGATGCCCGGCATGGATGGTTACGAGGTCGCGCGAGCGTTTCGTGCCGACGCCGCGCTCAATGGTGCCTTCCTGGTAGCCTTGACTGGCTACGCCCTGCCCGAAGATCTGGAGCGAGCCCAGGCAGCGGGATTCGCAAGGCACATCGCGAAGCCGCCCAGCCTGGAGAAACTGGGAGAGATCTTGGCCGAGGTGCCGTGAGGATTTTTGACCTTGCTGCGAACGAAGACATTCTGAACTTCTTGTTCGCAACAGCGACGCTATGGAAATCAATGAGGAATTGTCTTGTCAGGAAGGGTGGCTTGCTGCCCGAGACAGCGCTCGCAAGACATCGCACGATTGGCGGCCGTGCGCCCGGCCCGCGCATTGCCCTTCGCTAGCGCAAGTTCCTCGGGCACTTTGGCGCCGGTCCCAAAGAACATCTTGTCAGGCGTCTGCCCGCTGAAAGCTGGATGCGGCATCTTCGTGCTGTGCTCGTTGACGTAGAATTCGAGCGTCCAGAGAGGTGCGTCCCGAGCATGCAGTAACAGTCTACAGCATCTGCACCCCGCCGAGACGCCAGTCAGTTCAGCCAGTTCTCGCCAGCTTGTTGCCCGCCCACCCTCCACGCCCGGTGAGCCGGGCGGCGGGCGTGCAGAGTGAAGCTGGCGACGGGCGCGGCGTAGCCGCGTGGGTATGGGCAGGCCGCCGTTCCCCTAACCCGTGCTGCCGGTCTTGGCAGTCCTCTTCGATTGAATGGCACTTCACTTTGATTGAACGAGTCAGTTCGTTCCAGAGTGTCTGGGTAGCAACTCCTGTACTTGTCTGCGCCTGACAGGTGGCTCGAAAGCTGCATTGACTGATGCTCTGACGAAAGGAACCACCCATGAAGCTGCTCGTCCTCTTTTACTCGACCTACGGCCATGTCTATCGCCTCGCCCAGGCAATCGCCGATGGCGCCCGCGAAGTTGCTGACGTCCATGTCATGGTGAAGCGCGTCCCCGAAACCCTCCCACCTAGCGTGATTGAAGCCATGGGCGCGACCGAGGCACAGAAGGCCTTTGCCGATGTGCCCGTCGCCACGATCGACGACCTGGCGGACGCTGCCGCCATCATTTTCGGCACGCCGACTCGCTTTGGGAACATGGCGGGCCAGATGCGCCAGTTTCTCGACGCAACTGGCGGCCTCTGGGCCCAGGGCAAGCTCGTCGGCAAGGTTGGAAGCGTCTTTGCCAGCTCGGCCACCCAACACGGCGGCCAGGAGTCCACCATTCTGAGTTTCCACACGACACTGCTTCATCACGGCATGGTCATTGTGGGGTTGCCCTATGCGTTCCAGGGCCAGACTCGCATTGATGAAATCACGGGCGGGTCGCCCTATGGGGCGTCGACCATTGCCGGGGGCAAGGGCGAGCGCATGGCGAGCGACAACGAGATTGCGGCCGCGCGATTTCAGGGGCGACACGTGGCCCAGATCGCGAAAAAGCTGTCGGCCTAGCCATCGTTTTGATGGGGTTGCCGGTGCGGCGATGTGTCAACGCCCTTGTAGTGGCAAGGGAGGATCAATGGCCCGCAACGTGCATCTCGAAGCAAAGGAGGTGTTTCATGAAGGCCCTCGGCCTCCTGACTGTGGCGAATCTCAGAGACCTGCCGCTTGAGGCGGCCGGTCGTGCAACCGGCGCCTTGTTCGCCAGGGCGGGAAGAGCAGCGGGACAATGATCACCCTCCGCAGAGCCAAGGAGCGCGAGCATGACGGACGCCGCAGGCAGGAGGTCTGGCTGACGTTCCCGCTGGTGCTGGCGGACCCACTCAATGGCGGCTTTGGAACCCTTGAATCTTTCAATGAGGATCATCTCGCACCGGGCGCAGGCGTCCCGCGCCATTCGCACCGTGATGCCGAGATCGTCACCTACGCGCGTGAGGGCGCGCTGGCCTACGAGGATTCGATGGGTTGCTCTGGGGTCATCCAGGCGGGCGAATTCCAGCGCATGACTACCGGGCGCGGAATTCGCCACAATGAGACGAATGCGTCACGGATCGACCGAGCACACATCTACCAAATTGGACTACGTTCCTGGAAGGCCGGTCTGGAGCCGGGTTATGAGCAAAAGCGCTTCAGCGCAGCGGAGCGCCGGGACGGGCTCTGCGTAGTCGCCTCGCCCGACGCGCGCAACGGATCGCTGCGCATCCACCAGGACGCCCTGATCTACTCAGCCATGCTCGATCCTGGGCAGCACGTGGTCCACGAGCTTTCACCGGGACGAAGGGCATGGCTCCACATTGTGCAGGGCGAGGTCGTATTGGGCGACATCGTGCTGGCGACGGGCGACGGGGTTGGATTCACGGCCGAACGCGCGGTTTCGCTCACGGCGCAGGAAGGGACCGAGATTTTGCTAGTCGACCTTGGCGTGGAATTGCCGGTGTCGTCCAAGGACAGACGTGTCTCATGAACCACAAACCGTGAACGATCCACCTGCGTGGTGGACGAGGAGCAGATCATGAATCCGAACGTTATCTACGTCGGGGTGAGTCTGATTGTATTGATCTTCTTTGCTGGGGTCAGAGTGGTGCGGCCCACCAGCAGGGGACTGGTTGAACGCCTGGGCAAGTACAAACATCTGGCAATGCCTGGGTTCAACTGGATCATTNNAAGGCATCCCAGTACAACGTCTTCAACTACCAGTACCAAATCGTCAACCTGGCCAGGACCACTTTGCGCAACATCATTGGCACGCTGACCCTCAAATCAGCAAACAGCGAACGGGGAAAGATAAACAGCGAGCTGCAAAGGACGATGCGCGAGGAGACCATGCACTGGGGAATTGAAATCGTCAGGACAGAGCTGAAGGAGATCGATCCGCCCAAGGACGTGCAGGAGACGATGAACAAGGTTGTGAAAGCGGAGAACGAGAAGGTCGCGGCNNGAGACCATGGCAGACGGTGCCCGCCGGGCAGAGATCAAGAAGGCCGAAGGAATCAAGCAGGCGAAGATCCTCGAAGCCGAAGGCGAGGCGCAGGCCATCCAACTCGTCAACAACGCCGCCGACAGATACTTCATCGGCAATGCACAATTGCTGAGGAAGCTCATCATGGTGGAGACCGCACTCTCGGCCAACACCAAGATCGTGGTTCCCGCGAATACCGATTTGGTCAACATCATCGGCGACATGGCTGGAATCCTGCCGCTCACCAGGGGCGCCGTACCGTTGAAGGCGCAAACGGCAACTCCCACGGGCAGTGGCGTAGCAGGCCATTCTTGATGCACGTTGTTCCATGCCATTCAGTGCCACCATCGACTGTGGCCGTGCCCCGGTTTTTAACGTAGACTTGAAGTATTCCGATCGGCTGAGTACGGTCGCTCGGCTACTCGGAGGGAGGAAACGCGAACTTGTGGTGGCGTCTGCGACTGAGCTGGGGCGGCTTTTGCAAGCGGCTTTACCAGAAGTATGAGGAGGATGGCGTCTCCGACGGCGCGGCCGTGCTCGGGTACTACTTCGTCTTCTCGCTGTTCCCGTTTGTGTTCGTCCTCGCGGCGCTGGCTGCCTATATTCCCCATGTTCGAGCGTCCACCGACACGCTCCTGGAGCGCGCCCGCTCCTTCCTGCCCTCCGAGGCGATGGGGATCATCAAGACGAACCTGCGCGGGCTGGTGGCCAGTCCCAGGCCGCACCTTTTGACCCTGGGCCTCGCCGCGGCCCTGTACTCCGCGTCGCGCGGGGTGGACGCCGTACGCAAGGCGCTGAACCTCGCCTACGACGTCAAGGAGTCCCGCCCGCTCTGGAAGACCGAGCTGATCGCGTTCGGGGTGACCCTGGGGGTCGGCCTGCTCGTGCTGGTGGGGATTACCGCTCTCTTGGGCGGCGGCAGCGCCGGCCTATGGGTGGCCCGCCAGCTCGAGATTGGCGACGCGTACGTAAGCGTACTCCGCTGGAGCCGCTGGCCCATCACCACGGTCGTGATCACGCTCGGTGCCGCCCTCAGCTACTACCTGCTCCCCGACGTCGAGCAGCGGTTCAAGTTCATCACGCCGGGCTCCGTAGTCGGAACCGCGTTTTGGTTTCTGGCGAGCTGGGGTTTTGGCAAGTACGTGTCCCACTTCGGCAGCTACAACGTTACCTACGGCTCCATCGGCGGCGTCATCGTGCTGCTGACTTGGTTCTACATCGCCGGGTTCATCCTCCTCATGGGCGGGGAGCTGAACGCCATCATCGAGCAAGCGACGCCCGGCGGCAAGAAGCCCGGCGCCCGCGCGTTCGACCAGGCTCCGCCGCCGCCCGACGAGCGCCCGAGCGCCGTGCCTCCCGGCGCGACGAAGTCGGCCAGCGTTGCCGAGCGCTCTCGGGGCGGCAGATCGAAGTGAAGGTAAGGGTACTTCATCTTGATTGAGGTGGCGGTCTCTTTGGAGCTGTTTGCGATGCAACTACCCGAATCTACTTGGCCCAGTCAGTGGCTCGAAAACTGCTGTGGGCGTATGCAGGCATGCGAGCACTTTTGGCCAAGAACACGGTTGAGACGATCCTGCGGCCGGGGCAGATCGTGGCGGGACAATACCGTGTTGATCATTTGGTTGGGCAGGGTGGAATGGCGGCGGTTTGGGCCGGCACGAATGAGCACACCGGCAAGCGAGTCGCTCTAAAGGTCATCCTGCTGTCTTTGTCGACCACGCGGGAAGCGCAGGATCTGTTTCGCAGCGAGGCCTTGGCCGCGAGCCGGGTGAATCATCCCAATGTCGTGACGGTCTTCGACGTCATCGAACATGAGGGAATGGCGTGCATCGTGATGGAGATGCTCGACGGAGAGTCGCTGGCAAGCTACATCGCTCGCAAGGGCTCTCTCAGCGTCGACGAGGCGACGACGCTGCTCTTGCCGGCCATGCGTGGGGTGGCCGCCGCGAATGCACAGGGCGTGATCCACCGAGACCTCAAGCCGCAAAACATCTTCATTTGTGTTGGGCCCGACGGGCGGATCGTGACCACCAAAGTTTTGGACTTCGGCATTTCGGTCATCGTGGAACGAGTAATGGACCCCTCGGCAAGGCCGGTGCCGGGATTGGTCATGGGCACGCCTGCCTACATGTCTCCCGAGCATATTCTGGGCGCGGCACGCGTCGATGAACGTGCCGATGTGTACGGCTTCGGTGTGTTGTTGTACGAAGCGTTGACCGGGCAGACGCCGTTCCCGGGGGAGCCAGGCCCAGATCTCTTTGACTGCGTCCTGCACAAACCCGCTACGCCCGTGACGTTGCTTCGTCCCGATCTGCCGCCCGGTTTGGTGCGCATCATCGAAACCGCCATGGCCAAGGAGCGCGACCAGCGCTATTCGGACTTGAATCTGATGGTGAGCGCTCTCGAAGACGAACTGATGCCGCCCACCCCGGCGCCGCGTTTGCTCACGCCACTCGCGGGGGTCCCCGCGTTCGCCGCGCACGATCCCTTGGCGGAGCCGCTTGCGCGTGCGGCGGAAGCCATTCGCAAGAAGGAGCCGTCCGGGCAGCATGGAGAGACGCAGATTCTGTTCGCACTCCCCGGGCAAGTTGCGAGCAAGGAAAGCGGCGCCGATGGCAGCAGCAATGGTGGCTCGACCGATGGCTCGAAAGAGTATGCGCCCACAAGTCGCGAAACCGTCCTAGTGAATAGGAGGTCTTTGTTTCGCAAACCTCCACTTCTTGGGCCTGGGCCGCCCTCCACTTTTCGTGGATGGCGCGGGTTGATGGGCGCCGGGCTCGCGGTCGCGCTCGGATTCTTCGCGGTGTGGACAGCCCTGCGAAATGTCAGTGAGGCGCAAACAAGTGCGCCCGCACCTGTCGCTAGTCCCACGCCAACAGCAAGCGAGCCCATCGCGTACCCGCCTGTTTCTGCCGTGGCGTCAACCGCGATCCCTGCCGTCCTGGCGGTTCCGGCCCCTTTGGCAGCTTCACTATCCCCCCTTGCACCGAAAAGGGTTGCAACGCGCGCGCACAGCAACCCCGCGAGCCATGCGCGCGCCACGCCTGCTCCAGTCACTCCCAGTCGAGCAGGTGTGGCGATGCGAGAAACCTGGAAAAATCTTCCGACGCGGCTGGAGGCTTTGCGGGAAACCTCGGAGAGAAATGAACCGGTACGGGCACTGTCAAAGTCGCCCAGCGCGGGTGCATCGGCGAGGTCCGCGACGCCACGTGCCGGTCGTCTGTCCAAGGATGATTTCTAGTAGCCGCGTCCATCGCTTCAATCTTTGTTGGTAGTCAGCATCCAAGGGTTACCCGCTCGTCGTGGCCTCCCAACCCGTTGCGCCCGCACCTCGGGCCGTCCAGAATGTCCCTTGGGAAGTTTGTGTACCATCGACCCAGACGGATTCCACGAGCATGACGAAGGACAAGGACACACTGGGCACATGAAGGAAAGATGCTAATGCGGCGGCGCGAGGCCGTCTACCTGGTGCGTTTGTTTCTGGGGTCAGTCGCCGCGTCGAGATTTCCCGGCGTCGAGGGCAAAGCACCGTAGCCAGACCGCCACTCGCGAGCCGCCTCGCCCCGCAACAGCCGCATCAGATACTCCCCGCCGCGCGCGTTGCCATACCAGCGATCAGGACGTCACTTCTGCACCGCCGCCCACAGGCGCTTCGCCGCGGCCGCACTGGGAGCGCCTTTCTCCACCAGCCGTTGCTGGCCGCCTGCATCGAAAGCGAGAATCCAGGTTTCGTTCTTCGGCACGCCAAGCTCAGTTCGCACGTGCCCGTTCTCGTCGAGTAGTAACAGCGGCGGCACTCCCTCGTGAAACTCCTTGCGCATCTCCTTCTTCGCCGTGTCCTTGAAGGAGCTTGCCGTCATGTCCTCCAGGAAGACCAGGCGTCCCTTCCCCTTGGGCTGAGCCGCGGGAAGAAGATCGCCCCACGCCCGTTGCGCCTTCTCGGTGTGATAGGTCGGCGCCGTTACCACCAGCACCAGCCCGCCTTTCAGGAGCTCGCCACTGGCGTGCTTCTTGCCGTCGGGATCAGCGAGGACAAACTGGGGCAACGAAACCCCGGCGGACCCCTTTGCTGCGGGTGTTTCACCCCATGCCGTCGGTCCAACCAGCGCGGCCAGCACTAGCATGCATATTGTCGTTCGTCTCAAATTCACCTCACAATCAGGCCGCAAGCTATGCAGTCACCTGCGTTGCCGATTGGCAACCCTAGCGCGAAAAGTACCCATGTCCACCGCATGCGCTGGTGCGCGCCGCAGTTCTGTAACGTAGACGTGCCCCGGGGCATCTAGACGCCGAGGGGTAGTTCATGCCTGTTTTCTACAGGCGGCGCGTAGAAAGGTATGGCTTCAAATGCGAAAACTCTTGATTCTGCTGTTTGTAGCTGCCGTGGGGACGAGTGGGTGTTTCTGGGGAGAGCGGGGACGCGGACGGGGCGAAGGCCCGTATCGGGGAGACGAGCATCGAGGACACGAGGGCGAACGTCATGAGGGGGACCACGGTCATGACAATGATCATGGCGGGGGCCACGAACACCACTAGCCCTATGCCGTGTCCCATCCCCAATTAGTCAGGAAACCGTCAGCACCGAATTGCGTCCGCCAAATCCGTCGTCCACCAACTCCGGGTTGCCCGGGTCGCTTGTGACCTCCTCCTTGTCGAGTAGCAATTTGTACTGGTACTTGCCGGGCGCCAGGAACAACTCGATGGCGAAGTATCTATTCAGTGGATCCCAGGTCATGGGTTCGGCCGTTCGGTCCCATCCGTTGAAATCTCCGATGACATGAACGCAGTGATAGGTCTGGGCCGCGAACGGGCCGAGTGAAAGGACCGCGGAGGTCTTCGGCCTGGAAAAGCAGGCCTGGTTCCGTCCGGCGCGCTTGGCGTTGTACAAGGCTCCGTCCGCCTCGGCCATCAGGGTTGCTGCGGTCCGCGCATCCCGTGGAAACGACGCCATGCCCAAGCTGATCGTCAGGGGAAGCGGCCCGTGTCCTTTCAGATTCAGAGGCGTGGCAAGAATCGAAGCCCGAATCCCTTCGGCCAGCCCCTCAGCCATGTGCTTGGCGGTTTCGGGCAACAGGACCATGAACTCGTCGCCGCCGTAACGCCCGGTCACGTCGGTTTCCCTGATGAAATTTCGGAGCAACGCCGCCACATGTTTCAAGGCCGCGTTCCCGGCCAGATGGCCGAAACGGTCGTTGATCGCCTTGAAACCGTCTAGATCGACCATGATCAGGGAGAGCAGGCGGCCGTAGCGTTGGGCCCGCTTGATCTCACTTTCGAAACGCTCTGAGAGGCTCCGGAAATTCGGTAGCCCAGTCAGATAGTCAACAAAAGCCATCCGCACCAGGCTCTCATGGGACAGTTCCCGCACCACGCCTTCTTCGCGCAGAAAACTCTCCAGGCGATCGGACAAGTCCAGCGCGGCGGTCCGGACTCCGATCGGCCGCTTCAGAGCCGCGCGCAAATCCTGAAGGTGGGCGGCGAGGGACTTGAAAACCGCTCTGGCCGTGTCCTCGGGCACCGTCAGACCGGTAAGTTCAAAAGCCAGCCCCTGAACACTCTCCGAGGTGCCGGACAAAGCGTCCAAGCGAGCCTGGATCTCGGAATTGGATTTCTCTCCGAAAACCAAGCCGCGTAGCAATTCGCATCCCGTCAAGCCATCCGAGCTGGACGAAACCATGGGAACCTCCGAGTGCATGCGAAGCCCCTCCGGGTCCCTATTCTAGGGCATTGTACCGGTGGGGCACGGCGAATTCGCCTGAGTTCCTCATGAACATCCAGCGTGGGCAAAGCAGTTGTGGCAATGGCGGACGATGACGCGATAACAAAGTGTACCGCAAAACCTGTTCCAATACCCTGGTCACACGCATCCAACCGTCCGCAATCATGCCCGGGCAAATTCGCGCCCGTCCGGTCGACGCGTCTTCCCTGCTTCCGCGACAGCGGGCGAATCAATGTGACGTGCATTCGCCGTCGATTCGAAGGGGCCGAACCAGCTTGAGTAGCCGCGTCCTTCGCTACCACTGCGAGCTGGTGCTCACCAGCACCTCCTCAAGGCTTTCCATGCTCGGCGGTTTTGCCAGGTGTTGGTCGAAGCCCGCCTCCTGGGCGCGCTGCAAGTCCTCGGGTAGCGCATAGCCGCTCAGCGCCACGAGGCGCGTGCCCTTGAGGGCGTTGTCGGCTCGAAAGGTGCGCGCGACCTCGAAGCCGTCCATACCAGGAAGCCCGATGTCGCAGAGAACGACCTCGGGCTTGCAAGCGCGGGCTTTGGCGATGCCCGCCGGTCCGGTGTATGCCACTTCGACCTCATGCTCGCTGAATTGGAGCGCTTCGCGCAGGCTGTCGGCCGCGTCGATGTTGTCCTCAATGATGAGCACGCGGCGGCGCCCGCCCGGGGCGGCAGTGCGCGGGCGCACCGGCTCGCCAGACACAGTTTCTTCCGGCGCGAGCGCCAGGCGTACGACGAACTCCGCCCCTCGGCCCACCCCGGCGCTGTGCGCAGTGATAGTGCCGCCATGGAGATCGACCAGCCCCTTGGCCAGCGTCAGCCCGAGGCCCAGGCCGCCCTTGCTGCGATCGAGCGTGGTATCGGCCTGCGCGAATGGCTCAAACAGTCGCGCCAGCATCTCCGGCGCCATGCCAACGCCTGTGTCCGCGACGCGAACAACCGCCCATTTCGTCTCGCTGTCCGTGGACACAGAAACGCGCATGTCGCCACCCGGTCCGGTGAACTTGGCTGCATTCTGCAAAAGGTTGCCAACCACCTGGGTCAGCCGGTTCCAGTCTCCGTCGACGAACACCGGTTTGGGCGCGGGACAATGCTCGATGTGCACCTCGTTCTTCTCGAACTGAGGGCGATGGTCAGCCACCACGTGCAGCACCAACTGGTTGAGATCCAATCGTTTCCGCTGCAACTTGAGCTTGTTGCTCGAGATCCTGGTCACATCGAGCAGATCGTCAACCAGGCGAGCGAGCTGCCCGACTTGCCGGCCGATTACCGCCTGAGCACGGCGCGCCTGTTCGCCGCCTGGCACCGCGCGGTCGAGGATGAAGAGGCTGTTGGTTATAGGCGCGAGCGGATTGCGCAGCTCATGCGAGAGCACGGCCAAGAACTGGTTCTTGTTGCGGTCCGCCTCGCGCAATGCCTCCCCAGCTTCATGAAGACGCGCCTCGCTTTCCTGCCGAATCTTCTCGGTTTGCTTCCGTTCGGTCACGTCGCTGAAGACCACTGCGACTGAACCATTTACCGAGGCCACCGCCTCGAGGTGCACCCAAAACGGGGCGCTCTTCTCGGGACAAATCGCCACATCGCAGACTTGTCTGGCCTGGCTCTGGGAGACTTGCTCGATGAGCGCGTTGAAGGTGGGGAGACCCTCCGGGGCGACGAAGCGGCCAAAGCGCACCCCGACCAGTCGGGAACGCTCCATTCCCAGCAGGCGCGCACCGGTGAGATTGACCTTCTGGATTGCCCCGTCGTTATCGAGAGTCAGGTAGCCCATCGGCGCAAAGTCGTAGAGGTCGGAGTACCGTTTCAACCCCGCCTCCAGTTCTGCTCGCGCCTTCTGCAGCTCCTCGTTCTGCAGCTCCAGCTCGATCTGGTGAACCTGCAGTTCGTGGACGAGACGCTGCGACTCTTCCGCCGTGCCGTGGCCTTTGCTTGCCGACCTACTTGATTTGTCTTCTAGCCGGGCTTCCGCCAGTGCGCGCAACTCAGCGGCGTAAGCCGGCGTGTTCTTCTTCTTGTTCATTCTGCTTCCATCTTGGCTGACTTCGAACCTGCACAGAGCGCGCCAGCCTCCGTTGAAAGCCTAAGCTCAGGTTCGCGATCCGCCGCAAACCATCCCCGCGTGCGGAAGCCTAGCATCCATGGGGCTGCCTTCCACACGAAAGCCGCCCATTAAGCCATGCCTTCGAGTGCGCCCACCGTCATTGCGCCACAAGCTATCTTCCTGGTGGGCAAGTTTGGCGTGCCCGCCGAGGGTCTTTTGACTCCATCGGTCTTCAGTCGCGGTCACCCTTCGAACTGACGGAGAGAGTAGGTCATTTTGATGGAGCCGGCCATTCCTTTGGCGCTGTCTGCGATGCAACTACCTGAACTTGCATGCATCCGATCGGTTGGCTCGAAAGCTGCTGTAGCTGTGTCCGGACACTTCAGACAACCCGGCTTCGGCCGGTTCCGAACCCGCAGCGCACCAAGGGGGCGCAACCCATGAAATTCGTATTTCCAACAGCAGCATTGCTCTTGCTTCTCGGAAGCCCCGCTCTCTCCCATGCACAGAGGGGACAGGGCGGCCGTCCGCAGCAGGCTAGGCCCGCACAGCCGCAAGCTAGACCGGCACAGCAGCAGCAACGCTCAGCTAGGCCCGCAGCACGGGAACAGGCACAGAACAGGCCGGCACAGCAGCAACAGCACATACAGCAGGCCGCGCATTCAGTGCAGCAGGCCCACCCAGCCAATCGCGTGCAGCCAGGCAATCCCGGAGCTAGCCAGGGGCGCGCGCAGCAGTCACGGCCGGCGGGTCGCATCAGAGGTGGCAACGAACATGGTCGTATTTCCAACGAACACTACGCCGCCCATTTTGGCAGTGAGCACAGGTTCCACGTCAGTCGAGGCGACTACGAGCATCGACGCTTTCGGTACGGTGGCTATGCCTTCGGATTCATCGATCCTTGGCCAATCGGCTGGGGTTACTCGGACGACGTTTATGTCGAGTACACCGATGGTGGCTACTACATGTACAACCGCGTTCAACCCGGCGCGCGCATTTCCGTCAACATTCTATAGGGTTTCAGTCAAATCAAGGGAGGGTACAAATGGGCGAACTCAGCAAGAAGGCCAAGGGTAGGATCGAGCAAGCCGTGGGCGGCTTGACCGGAAACAAGAAGCTGCAGAAGGAGGGCCAAGACGACGAACGCGCAGGCCAGGTCGCAGGGGCGGTTGCGGACGTCCAGCACGCTGCGAAGGACGCAAAACACGCGCTGCAAGAGGTTTCGAAGTAGCAACCCGAGCTTCATCACACTGATGGAATCCGGCGGCGCCTTCGCCTGGGCGATGGGCGCGACGAATGACAACGAAGGTCCGTGAATGGCTGTCTAGAGACAAAGGAGGATTTCATGCTTCTGACAATTTTGTTTGTTGTGTTCTTGGTATTGGCGCTCGGCGGAGGCGGATGGGCGCATTCCCACTACGGTCCCTGGAGCTGGTCACCGGCCGGCATCATTCTGGTGGTTGGCATCATCCTGCTCCTCACCGGCCACGTGCATTTCACTTGATGCAGAGGCGAGTGGCGGGGGGTTAGTGGCAGCCCTCCGCCACTAATCGGAGTGTCTTCATTGCATGACGGTGTGATTCAGGCGGGCATCCTGAGCGGTACTTTGACACTGACGAGAGGAGGCATTTCGCAAATGAACAAGCTGATACGAGAACGTTCCGACGGGGCCGATGCATTCATCCCGGAGTCCGCGCAGATCACCGGCACGCCGGATGATTTGGCCGAGTTTCTGGGGGAACAGTACCTGCGAGAAACGGTCGACGACGACAGTGGGGAGAGCAGCCGCGACGAGGCAGTGACCGAGGAGCTGGGTGGACCATTTGTCGAGAGCCGTCCAGAAGAGGAGTTTGGCCCGACCCGAAGAAGCGGAAATGCCGCTGAAATCCGGGCCGAGCTAGAGGAAGCACCTACTCGTCCGCTGCGCTGTCCCTTGCCGGAAGCCGTGGCTTCCTTGGCAGTTGCGGCCCCTGACGAAGATGGGCAAGGCGAAGAGGCGGAGGACGACGGGATTGGGAGCCTACGGGCTGCCTCGGATGTGCACGCAAACCTGGGTGCGGAGCCGGTCTCGAGCATGGAACCTGACATCCGGCTCGATTTGCCTTTCTCGACCGCGTCCAGAAGATGAAGATCCGAACCGCCAGCTTGGCGCGTCTCGCCCGAGCGGCGTGGAGAAGATTCGCAGTGATATGCATGCTCGAATGGAACCGGCGCAAGCGTGCCTGCGAACGAGGAGGGAATCCACTGCCACGTCCGAGCATTCCCTGGGCGTCTGTCTGCGCCGGGGCGCAATCGCGCAGCCACCCGCCCGCCGTCCAGGCGCGGCCAACCCGCTGCCGCGCGAAAACCACCCGACCGCCGACAGCTGCTGTGCTGGCAAGCCGTGACCTGCTCGTGCACGCCATACTTCCATGATGCCTATGCACCCAAGTTCGGCGACGGGCCGTTGATTGCGCTGGCGCGGCAGGATGAGCATCTGTCACGGCCTGCCGCCAGCCTACCGCCAAGCGACCCGCCGACGGGTGGAGTGTACGGATCGTTGATTCTCATGGCCAACACGAGATTCGCTTTCCGCGCCCTGGGCGTGGCACTCGCTGCGGTCCTGATCTGCGCGGGCTGCGGGAAGGCATCCGGCCGATCGGTGAGCTTGCTCGGATCCACTTCGATCCAACCCTTTGCGGAGGTTTTGGCGGAGCAGTACACGAAGAAGAACCCCGGGCACTTTGTGGAGGTGCAGGGGGGCGGCTCGACCGCCGGCCTGCAGGCGGCAGCCAGCGGGCTCGCGGACATCGGCATGTGCTCGCGTGCGCTCACCGCAGAGGAGGCGCACCAGTTCACCCCGATCCTCATCGCGCGTGACGGTCTCGCCGTCGTGGTGAACTCCAAAAACTCCGTGGCCAGTCTCTCGATCGAGCAGCTTCGTGCTCTCTTCGCGGGACGGGTCATGAATTGGAAAGACGTCGGTGGCAAGGATGGCCCCGTCCGGCCCATTACGCGCGAGGAGGGGTCCGGCACTCGCGAGAGCTTCGTGCGGCTCGTGATGGGCAAAGAGCGCATTTCTCGTCGCGCCCTGACTCAGGAGTCCAATGGCTCAGTCAAGGAGTTGGTCAAGGGGGATCCCGCGGCCATCGGATACATGTCGCTCGGGCTCGTGGGTGAGGAGCTCGCGGCCGTAACCGTCGAAGGCGCCCAGCCCACGGTGAAGAACGTGCTTACGGGCCGCTACACCCTGGTCCGCCCATTGCTGTTCGTCAGCAAGGGCGCCGTCAGCCCTGCGGCGCAGAGGTTCGTCGATTTCGTGCTTTCGTCCGAAGGGCAGAGGTTGCTCGAAACCGAGGGGCTGGTGAGGGCTCGATGAAGCGGGACAGACTAATCGGTGCGATGTTGCTCGTGGTGGCGCTCTCCGCCATCTCGGGCCTCGCGCTTATCACCGTCTTCATCTTCCGGGAGGGTGTGCCGATCATCCTGCGAGTGGGCGCGGGGCAGTTCTTTCTTTCCACGGACTGGGAACCGAGTCTCGGTCACTTCGGCATCCTGTCCATGCTCGGCGGCTCGCTCGCGGTCACGCTCGGTGCGGCGGTCATCGGTGTTGTGTTCAGCCTGGGCCTTGCGATCGTGCTCACGCAGTTCGCCCCTCCCGGGCTGGCGGCGGCCCTGAAGCCGGCCATCGAGCTTCTGGCGGGAATTCCGTCCGTCGTCTACGGGTTCGTGGGCGTGGTCACGCTCGTGCCGCTCATCCGCCACTTTCTCGGCGGGCCCGGCCTCTCGGTGCTGGCTGCCTCGATCGTGCTTGGGATCATGATCTTGCCGACGATCACTAGTGTAGCGATCGATGCATTGCAGGCGGTGCCTCGGTCCTACGCCGAGGGCTCGGTTGCTCTGGGCGCCACGCGGTGGCAGACGGTTACCATGGTCCTCCTGCGGGCCGCGCGATCCGGCATCGTGGCCGCGGTGATCCTTGGGATGGGTCGTGCCATCGGAGAGACGATGGCCGTGATCATGGTCGCGGGCAACGCTCTCGCTCTCCCCCACAGCCCGCTCGACCCCGTGCGCACGCTCACCAGCAACATCGCGCTCGAGATGGGGTACGCCTCCGGCGACCATCGCCAGGCTCTCTTTGCGACCGGCGTCACGCTTTTCGTGATCATCACCATGCTGAACACCGCCGCGCTTGCGGTGTCGCGCCGACGCGCCGGGAGGAGGCGCGTGTGATGAGGGTTTCGCCGGCCACCACTCAGCGTGTCGCCGTGGGTTTCATGTGGGCTCTCGCTGCGATGACGTTCGCGGTGTTGGTTTTCATCCTCGCGTTCATCCTCGCGCACGGCTTGCCCCACGTCACGTGGACCTTTCTCACAGAGTCCCCGTCGAGCATGGGGCGCGAGGGCGGGATCTTCCCGATGATCCTGGGAACCCTGCTCGTGGCTGGACTAGCCGTACTGGTCGCGGCCCCCATCGGCGTGGCGACCGCGGTCTACCTGACCGAATACACGCGCGAGGGGCGGCTGACCGCCGTGATCCGCTTCGGGGCGGACTGTCTGGCCGGCGTCCCCTCGATCATCTTCGGGCTCTTTGGCTTCGTCTTCTTCGCGATCACGCTGAGGATGGGGCTTTCGGTTCTTTCAGGCTCGCTCACCCTCGCGCTCATGGTGCTGCCGACCATCATACGCACAAGCGAAGAGGCCATTCGCGCCGTGCCCTACGCCTACCGGGAGGTCAGCTTCGGTCTCGGCAGCACTCGCTGGCAGACGGTCATCCACGTGGTCCTGCGCTCCGCCGTTCCCGGTATCTCCACTGGTATCGTGCTGTCGCTTGGTCGGAGCATAAGCGAAACCGCGGCGGTGATGCTGACTGCGGGCTCCGCACTCCGCCTGCCGCGCTCTCTGTTCGACTCTTCGCGCACCCTCGCGTTGCACTTCTACATTCTCGCGCGCGAAGGGATCTCGATGCCAAACGCCTACGCAACGGCGTCGGTCCTCATCATCGCCATTTTGGTGCTGAACCTGCTCTCTTACTGGCTCATGCGCCGGTTTGTGGCCAAGGTGGGGCGATAGCCATGCAGGCGCCGAGAATCCATGTGCAAAGTTTTACCGCCTGCTTCGACGGGAAGCCGGTTGTGAAAAACCTCGACCTGGAGATCTTTGCGCGCGAGCGTCTCGCGATCATCGGACCGGCCGGCAGCGGAAAGACGACCTTTTTGCGCTCCCTCAATCGCCTGAACGATCTTGACCCCGGCTTCACCCACAGCGGGAAGATCCTGCACGACGGGAAAGACATCTACGATGCGGACGTGGATGTCGCCGAGCTTCGCCGCAAGATCGGCATGGTCTACGCCGTGCCGGTGCCGCTGCCGTGGTCGATCTACGACAACCTCGTCTACGGCTTGCGGCTGGCCGGCATCCGCGACCGCGCCACTCTGGACCAACGGGTGGAGGCGGCTCTTGGCTACGCCGTGCTGTGGGACGAGGTCAAAGACCGCTTGCGCGAGCCGGCCAACGTCCTCTCGGGTGGCCAGCAGCAACGGCTGTGCCTCGCTCGGGTGCTCGCGCTCGAACCCGACGTGCTTATCCTCGACGAGCCTTGCTCTGGCCTCGATCCGATCTCCACCGCCAAAATCGAAGATGCGCTGGTCACGCTCAAAGAGAGACACTCCATCGTGCTCGTGACCAACAATACCAAGCAGGCCGCCCGGGCTTCCGACCGGACAGCGTTCTTTCTCCTTGGGGACCTTATCGAGGTCGGCCCGACCGCGCAACTTTTCACCAAGCCGACCGAGAAGCGGACGAACGACTACCTCGTGGGGCAGTTCGGGTAGGAACGGCGCATGGCGAGCAAGCTGCAAACCCAGGGACTAGACCTTCACTATGGGAAGGTCCGCGCTCTGTTTGACGTGAACTTGTCGATCCAGCCGCACACGATCACCGCGATCATAGGTCCCTCGGGATGCGGGAAGTCCACACTTCTTCGCTGTTTCAATCGAATGAACGATCTCGTCAAAGGCGTGCGGGTCGCCGGCCGGGTGCTTCTCGATGGCGTGGACATTCTAGGCCCTGCTACGAGCCTGTCTCTGCTGCGCCGGCGGGTTGGCATGGTCTTCCAGCGACCGAATCCCTTCCCACTGTCGGTCTTTGACAATGTTTCGTACGGCCTGCGCATTCACGGAGAGACCCGTCGCTCGCATCTTCTGCCCGTCGTGGAATCGAGCCTGCAGGCCACCGGACTCTGGGACGAGCTGAAGGACAGGCTGGATGCGTCCGCACTTGACCTCTCGCCCGAGCAGCAGCAGAGGCTCTGCATCTCGCGTGTCGTGGCGGTGCAGCCCGAGGTTCTACTCATGGACGAACCCTGTTCGACCCTCGATCCGATCGCCACTGGACGTATCGAGGATCTCATGCGAGCTCTGGCCGACCAATACACGATCGTTATCGTGACCCACAACATGCAGCAGGCCGCGCGGGTGGCGACCGAGACCGCCTTCATGCTGCTGGGCGAGCTGGTGGAGTTCGGCCCGACGCTGCGTGTGTTCGAGAACCCGAAGGACCAACGCACCGAGGACTACGTGTCGGGGCGGTACGGATGAAAGACGCAAATTTTTGCTGGAAGGACGAACTATGGCCAGACACCTGCAGCAGGAAATTGAGAAGCTCAAAACCAAACTTCTCGCCCTCGTGGCGAACGCGAGGAACGCCGTGGAGAAGGCGGTAAGGTCCGTCGACGAACGCGACGCCGGTCTCGCACAGGCCGTCGTCGATGGCGACCTTCAGATCGACCGCGCGGAAGTGGACCTGGAGGAGGACTGCCTGAAGATCCTCGCACTCTACCAGCCGGTCGCGACCGATCTCAGACTCATCGTCAGCGTGATGAAGATCAACAACGACATCGAGCGTATCGGGGATCTCGCGGTGAACATCGCCGAGCGGACGCTCTTCCTGTGCACCAAGCCGCCCATCGAGGCGCCGTCGGACCTCGCAGAAATGCGGATCAAGGCGCTCGCGATGTTGACGGGGAGCCTGGATTCGCTCATACGGCTAGACACGAAACGCGCCCGCGAGGTGCGTGCCGGGGACGATGAGGTGGACGACCTCAATCGCCAGATCTTCATGGAGTTTTCGGCCGCGGTCCGGAAGAACCCCGACCACGTCGAGAGCCTCTTGAGCTATCTTTCGGTCGGCCGGCACCTCGAGCGCATCGCCGACTACGCCACCAACATCGCCGAGGACGTCATCTATCTGATGGAGGGGGAGATCGTGCGGCACAAGCCAACCGTCCCGGAAGGGTGAAACGTCATCACGCTGCCCTGGAGGTACCGGACGGCATCGAGCCCGCCGGGCTGGACTTTCTTGAGGGATTTCAGGGGTGGGTTGCCCAGCTTCCGCCCCCGGCGGCATCAGAGAAGGAGAGCGTGCTGACGCAGGCCAAGCACGCCCTACAAAAAGACAAGGGACCGCCCAGGGCGCAACCGCCGAAGACGGAGCCAAGGAGAGGCAAGAAATGAGACGAAAAAAAGTCGCTGTCGTCACCAACCCGAACGCGGGCAAGAATACGCCCAGGGCCGGTCTCGGCAGGGTGATCTCATCGATCCTTGCCACTCCGCACTGGACCTACAACCCGGAGACGCTCAGCGCGCTCGAAGGCACGGCGAAAGAGCTTAGCCGCGACCGTCCCGACATTCTCGTCATCGTCGGCGGCGACGGCACCGTCCATCAGACCCTGTCGAAGGTGCTGCTTGAGCACGAACGCTCCCCGGCCGCGCCCATCCCGCAGATCCTTATCATCCCGATCGGGACGATGAACAACCTCGCAACGAGCCTCGGCCTCACAAGGCATCCAGCGGCGAAGCTGGCCGAGTTCGTCGCCGCCAAGATCCGTGAGAACCGTCCGCTGGACGTCACGCCGCTGAACCCGCTCAAGATCAACGACGAGTTCGGGTTCCTTTACGGTACAGGACTTCCCGTGAACTTCCTCCAGAAGTACTACCAGGACCGCAAACGCCGCGGGCCAAGGCGGGCAATCAAGGTGATTCTGGCGACGCTTGGCAATGAGATCGTGTCCCTCCTGACTTTCCGGAAGTCGAAGCAGATCCTGACGCGGCCGGTGCACGCCAAGATCACGCTGCCGGACGGCAACGATCCCCCGGTCGCGCCCTTCATGACCCATACCGGGATCCTCTGCGCCTCGATTGACAATGTCGGCCTCGGTTGCCGAGCGATGCCCGGTGCGAAAAGCAAACCCGGATGCTTCATGCTCCGGTCGACGCACCTCTCGTTTTGGGGGCTGGTTGCGAGCCTCGGCGCGCTTTGGGTCGGTCTGCCGCTCCCGGCGACGTTCGACGCGGTCGTGCCTCATCTGACGATCGACTACCAGGAGCCGACCATCGCCACCGTCGACGGCGACATGAAGTCGCCCAGGACCTGCGACGTCATCGGCTGCGGCCCCACCCTCTCGTTCATCACCGGATGAGCGAGACGGCCGGCGGCGGCAACCGCGACAACGGGTCGATCGCCAGCGGCTGCGAAAGGGTCGCGGGTTTTCAACCTCATTCCACCAGGCCGATCACGTTGCGGGACCGGCGCGCGATCTCCAGCGCGTCCTGGAGCTGCTCGAAAATCGTGCGCGAACCGGGCAGTCCCCACAGCAGAAGCTGGGGTGTCGTCACGTCATGGCTGAATACCCGGACCCGGGACACTCCCAGCAGCCGGTCTGTCATGGTCTGATGGAACTCGATGTCGCGCACCCTCCAGAGCTGTAGCGTCTCGATGTTCTTCGAAAGCATGCCCGACTCTACGTCGATAGCGCGCGTCGTGATGAGGAACTTGAGCGTGGCACGTGCGGCCCACAGGTAGAGCAGCCAAGACCCTCCCAGCCCCAGCGCCACTGCCCCTTCGATCAGCGCCCAGTTCCAGGCGACGGCGAACGACAGGTGGAGGATCGGGGCGCCGCAGAGCCCGCCCACGCCCAGCGCGGCGGCCGCCACCACCGACCAGAACTGCGCTTTCCAGGAGGGCGCCCCCTTGAAGATCGTCACGGCGGCCGGCGCCGCTTCCGTTCCGGACGCCAGGGGGCGGGATGCGACGGCCGCTACGGCGGTCTCTCCGAGCATCGAGCCGCAGTGCCGGCATTTGATGGCAGCGTCCTGGATCTGCTCGGCGCAGAAAGGGCAAGGTTTCATCGGACCACTAGAATACGCCGAAGCGGGCTCGGCGGTCAGCCCCCTGCCGCGCAAAAACCACCCGACCGCCGGCAGATGCTATGCTCGCAAGCCGTGACCTGCTCGTGGACGCCATACCTGCGCATCCTGGCGTGCGGGAAGCCGGGACTGGGTGCGGGTCTGGTGCTAGCGTCGCTGGCCTTTTTCTTCCCTGCCGTATCCCTGGGCGCTCCGAATACCCTGGGCGTCCGAGTCAGCGGTTCGCTCCTGCCGGCCGATGTTGTGCACAAGGCAGTGGGGCCAGACCCAGCCGCGGACCTCAACTTCGCCGAATGGGCCTCGGGTGCCTGCAAGCGCATCGTGGCGGCCCACCAGGCAGAGGGATACCACTACGCGCGCGCATGGTACAGCCTGGAAGAAACGACGCTGGTCTGGATCTATGTCGATCCGGGTCGCGTGCGTGTGGAGTTCCTCGGGGTCGGCAGCTTGGGCGCAGCGATCTTTCGCCTCAATCTGAACCTACCTGGCAGCGTGTTTCGTGAGTCGACCGTGATCCAGGCCCTGGAGCAACTAAGAAAGAAGTACGGCCTGGTCAGTATTTCGTACCTGGTCACGGATATTGGCGAGATTCAGCTCCCCCTATTCGGCGCCATCGTGCCTGAGCGGGTCATGCGGGTCTACGTGGT
The DNA here is from genome assembly GCA_003158455.1 of Myxococcales bacterium. Classification (GTDB taxonomy): domain Bacteria; phylum Myxococcota_A; class Polyangia; order Fen-1088; family Fen-1088; genus Fen-1137. The sequence continues at coordinate 28,491 of PMJO01000198.1, forward strand.
GTCGCGTGAGTTTCTTGGCTGGTCGTTTGACGTCTCAGTCAGCGCCACCTGGGGCGTGGTGCCTTCGCTATCCTTCGAACACGGCGGCCTGCTGCTCGACGACGACCGTCTGTCCACCAGGTTCGAGTTAGCCCTTCCCTACCGACAATACGTATTCGAACAGGAGGCGCATCTGCAGTGGGTGCATGGCGGGTTCGAGGCCGCGTACCGACTTCCGCGGCGGATGCGCGGTTGGCTCGCCCCCCGGCTGGCAACCTCGCTGTTCCTGTCTCGCTACGACCGTCTGGACCTGGACATCAAAACCTTCGACGTCTTGCGCAGTACCACAGTGCCCATGCTGTTGCTCTTTCGATCGCCCCTGGAAGTATCGCTGGGTGTAGGAGCCGACGTCGTGAGGATAGTCCAGCTAGAGCGGGTCACGGGCAGCCCGGAGGCCCTCCAACCGCTGGGCGACATGACCTACGTGCGTGCTCTGGTCCGGCTGGTGGCCAATCTGGACCCGCAGGTGTTGGTCACGCGACGCGACCAGCGACCCTGGATGCGCCTGGAGATCGATGCTGCTTCCTCTGACCTTCAGAAGGGGTTCCTCAGCACAAGACTGTCTGGCCAGTGGGCAACCAGCGTGGGACGGCACCACTTTGCCATTCGCGGCCGTGGAGTCGTGCTGGCGGGCGACGTGCGCTTCTGGGACGATATTCCCCTGGCCGGTGAATACCAGCGCGTGTTCTTCAACAACCAGTACTGGATTCACCATGCGGTACAGCTGGAAACCGCGTACCGCGTCGGGTTTTGGCGCGACTGGATTGCCGTGGGCGTATTTCACGATGCCTCGCTCTTCATGGATCGCAGGCTGCCCGTGCATGGCATCGCGACCGCCGATGCCTTCGGTCCCAGCGTACACCTCCTGCTGCTCGATACCTTCGCGCTCAATGTGTACGCCGGCTTCGGCTTCGCTCCCGTGGGCTTCGATCAAACCATCACTTTCACCTTGCAGACCATCTTCTAGGTTGCCCTGAGCTATCGATGGCACGTTGCTGGCCAAGCCCGGTCACCACCTCCCGACGAGAGCCACGCCGGTGCTACCCTGGCCGATCATGGGCACCGCTGCGATGTCATGAGGGCGATCCAGCCGGCGCTTCAGAAGCCACGAGTGGACCGGCGCGGTGAGCGCCGACGCCACGCCAACCGCAGTGCCGATGCCGAACGAGATCCAGGCGCTCTCCCACGCGCCGCGCCCGTAGCCAAGGTAGAGCAGGCCGGCGGTGTTGACGGCGAGGCCGCCGAAAATGTTTAGGATCAACGCGTGACGCTCACGATGCGCGGCCTCGACCAACAACGCGTGCCGGGCCTTGACGGACGCGGGATGGCGATCGGAGCACAACCCCTCCACGTCGATATGCAGCGGATCCAGGAGCTTTGCAAGCACGCCGAGGGTNNCGTGGCGGTCCAGGCCAGGCTCCATGTAGCGGCCCGGCGGAAATCCTCGCAGACGGCATCGTCGATCTCGCGCTCTCCGGCGCTAAGATCGGCAGCTGGCGCGGCCATCGCAGTCCCCGCTCTCGCTACTGGCACGAGGAGTCCGAGCCAGAGGAGAGAGCGCATGGGGAACAGTAGCACACTAGCACGACGCTGGCGTTGTGGGAGAAACACAACCCCTCGTCCCGTCGGGAGCAGAAAATCGCCACCCGAGGACGCCCCTGGGCGTGCTACATCAATCGTCGCCTTCGATGAGCACCGCCAGCTGCGTCCGAGAGACCTGGAACCTAAAGGGTGACGACGCCTGGCGGACGCTTGCATCCACGGGCCGGATCAAGCTGATGCGTGATGCTTTCGTCCGTTTGCGCGCCGCCGACGGGTTCAGCCACTCGCGGTCCCTCGCGTTCGCCACGTCCCTCGTCCTTGTGCAAGGTTTGATCGCCCTCGTGGGGCTCGCAGTCGAGCTCGGGCAGGCCGGCTTCAACCGCACGGTCCTGGGCGCCATCGAAAACGCCATACCCGGACCGGCGGGAGGTCTTCTCATCAGGGTTTTCGCGCAGGCGCAACAGGTCGGCCTCGAGCACCGCTTCCTGCCGCTGCTGTTGGGGCTTGCTGGCACCCTCGTTACGGCGACGACCGCCATCGGGCAGCTCATGCGCGGGATCAACCGCCTCTACGGCGTCGAGAACGACGGGCCGTTCATCCACAAGTACGCCCGCGCCTTCTTGCTCGCCGTCGTCGTGCTCGCGGCCCTCATCGGCGCCGGCACGATGCTGACCGTGGGACGCGGCCTATCGAGAGCCATTGGCGGCACCGGCTCGCACCTCGCGTGGCACCTGCTCCGTTGGCCGGTCGCCCTGGGACTCGCCGCCGCGGCGTTCGGGGGGATCTTGCGCTGGGCACCCCGCCGCCGGCAACCGCACTGGTCGTGGCTCGCCTTCGGCGGCGTGATAGGCGTGGCGGGATGGACCATCGTGACGGTCCTCTTCGGCGTTGCCTTTCGGGTCAGCTCGTCGTTTGGCAACGTGTACGGGTCGCTGGCGGGCGTCGTCGCGCTTCAGATCTGGACCTTCTGCTCGGCCGTCGCGATCTTCTTCGGCGCCGCCATAGCCGCCCAGCTCGAGGCCGTTCGATCGGGCACCCACACGCCGTCCCGCGGGTAGTGCCGGCCGGGGCGGCTACGGCGTGCTGAGAGCGGCGGTGCACGCGTCGCTGTCGAGCGCCCCCGCAAACCACCGAGCAGTTAGCGCAAGGGAGAGGACGACCTTGGTCGTTGCGATGATGCAGGGGCAAGACCCGCGCACCGATTGCGCAGTTTCGGCACCACCATGCTCCCTGGAGCCTCCGCTTTGTGAAGCCCAGGTTTCCAATCTGTAATGGACTCGTCTTTCTCGGCATCAAACCGGACAAGCCGCGTCTTCAGTCTCTGCCCACTGCGTCCAACCCAAAGAAGTCCGGTTATCAGTCGGCCGTACGAAAGGAGGGTCAGCCATGTCCCTGATGTCAGTCGTCCTAGTCTTAATAATCGTCGGGGTCGGGCTCTGGCTCGTCAACCGGTACATCCCCATGGACGGCAAGATTAAGACCATCCTCAACATCGTCGTTGTGGTCGCGGTAGTCCTCTGGCTGCTGTACGGCTTCGGTGTGCTGGGCCGCCCGGGAGGAGTCCGGCTGCCTCGAATGAAATGAACCTTAGGCACGATGTGGACAGGCAAACGGATGATCTCATTGCAACCACCGGTTGTTCAGGCGGACGCTGCCGAGGCGCCCGCGCCCCCACGACGCACCGGCGGGCCCCGCCGTGAGTAGCGCTGCTATGGAAAAAAACGCGTGAACACTTTGGTGGCGATGCTACTGGTTGCAGTCGCCGGCCAAGAAGACGCCACGCCCACCCCACCTGCACCGGCGCAGCAGCCACCACTGCCCGCGGCTTTGGCACCGGCGCCAAAGCCGCAGGCGCGCGAGGTGTACGACGTGCATCTGGCCATCGATATTCCCCTCATCGTCGTCGGGGGCGCAGCAGGGCTGGGACGCATTCTATTTGAGGACAAGCTGGTGCGAAAGAGATGTCCCTGTGATCCGGCCGGCATCAACGGCCTCGATCGGTGGGCCGTGGGATACCACAGCGAGGCCGCGAGTATCACCGCCGATGCCACGGTCTATAGCGTGCTGTCGGTGCTACCCCTCGTCGATCTTTTCGCTCTCGGGTTTGGGCGCGCCTGGGGTGAGGATCTGGTGGTGTACGTAGAGGCGTTGGCGGTCGACACCGCGCTACAGAACGCGACCAACTTCGCCGTGGCGCGCCCGAGACCCCGCACCTATGCCGGCGATCCCGCTTTCGTCAAGTCGGGCGAAGGCTATCTCTCGTTCTATGCCGGCCACGTCTCCACCGCGTTCGCCGGTGTCATGGCGGCGGCGTACACCATTCGCAAGCGGTACGGCGAGAAGGTCTGGCCCTGGATCGTGGGCGCACTAATTGCCAGCAGCGTCGCGGTCGAGCGCGTCGCGTCCGGCCATCATTTTCCAACGGACGTCGCTGTCGCCGCTGTGATCGGCACCGGCATCGGCATCGCCGTCCCCTGGCTCCACCTCCGTCGCTGGGACACCCACGTCCAGATCACCCCCGTCGGAGCGCACGGCCTGGGACTCACCGGCACCTTTTGAAAGGCGCCATGAACGAGCCCGTGGCCCAGTCACGACACCGGCCGCGCTGGTGCCGCTGGCGCTGGTGTTCGATGCGCTGGACGGCCGGGTGACGCGCTGGCGCCACGCGCACTCGACGCTGGGGCGCGAGCTGGATTCGCTGGCTCACGTGATTGCGTTCGGCGTGGCGCCTGCGGCCCTGGCTTTCGCGGCGGGCATGCGCGGCGGACCGTCTGGCGCGTTTCAACGTGACCGCCGAGGCCCTATCCGCGGGGGGCGACAAGGTGAAGTACTTCGAGGGCGCGCCCATTCTGTCGAGCGTTGTTTTGGTCATGGTGCTGGCCGTGGCAGCCTGGGCGGACCGGCTGGGGGCGGCGCTGTACTTCGGCTCGGTCGAGCGGGGCCTAGTCCTGCACCCGCTGGTCTTGATGTTCGCGCTCTCGGGCAGCCTGATGATCAGCAAGACCCTGCGGATTCCAAAGCTGTGAGAGGGCGCCCTGTCCGGAGTCGTGAGCCGGGGCGACGACTTCTGCTTCTTGCGTGTGAGCCACTATGTATTGTCACTGACCGGCTGACTTCCGCATCTCAGTTACTTGACTACAAAAAGAATGGAGAACGCATCATGTTAGACAGATATGGCATTGTTCGGTTCCTGACTTGTTTCGCATTCGTGACCGCCCTCTTGGGTTGTGGAGCCACGCAACGACGCGAAAGTACCGGGGAGTATGTCGATGACTCCGTCATCACAACCAAGGTAAAAACCGCAATTCTTGATGAACCCACGCTGAAGACGTTTCAAATCAATGTCGAGACGTTCAAAGGGGTCGTTCAATTGAGCGGCTTCGTGGATTCGGCAGAGTACGTCACAAAGGCAGGAGAGGTTGCCGGACACGCACAGGGTGTCAAGGAAGTGAAGAACGATCTGGTTGTAAAATAGGGACCGGGGGGTACCTGTTCCCCCATCCCTAGAAGAATGCGGTTCGGACCAATTCCCGCCAGTTTGCCACGACGGTATCCAGCACATAGTCAATCTGGTCTGCGAAAGCGATCTTGGTCATCGGCCGTGCGAAGCCTGCGGCCTGCTGAATTGTCGCTCGCGGCGGCATGGCCAGAGCGTTCGGGTCCATGACGATGTCGATTAGAGCGGGTCCGTTGTAGGCCAGCGCCTGCTTGAGTGCGGGTCGAACCTCTGCCGCACGAAGCGTGTAGCGGCCCTGCGGAAATCGCGGGCGTCGCTCGGATCGTGACGGTTTGCTTTGCGCACAGCAACGCCGACGCTAAGCTCAATGCGTGCGAGCTTCGCGATTGGTTGCGGCTACGGCGCGCCTGGCAGCGCGCGCGGCGCGCCGACTCTCCTGGAGTCTGCCTCTGTGCCTCGGCGCGGCGGTGTTCTTTGCACGTCTGGCGAGCGAGATGCGCGAGGGGGAGCTCGATGCTTTCGACGAGCCGATTCAGCGCTGGGTTGCCGGCGTGCGCGGTGTTCCGGACTCTCTGATGTTGGCTTGCACGCGGGCAGGCGGCATGCTGCCGATGACGTTGCTCACGCTTGGCGTGCTCGTGGTGCTCGTCATCTACCGGAAACTTCGAGAGGCTCGCTTCCTCGCCCTCGCCGCCGGCGGCAGCCTGCTTCTCAACGTGCTGTTGAAGGCGTGGTTCCAGCGGGCGCGACCGGCCGAAACTTGGATCTATCTACTGCCGACGCCCGCGTCGCTGTCGTTCCCGAGCGGGCACACGATGGGGTCGGCGGGCGTCATCGCGAGCCTGCTTGTGCTCCTATGGGTGCGTGGCGCCCCGCACGGCGCGCGGATCACAGCGCTCGTCTCGGGCGCCGCCTTCGTCGTCGGTGTTGGCGTGTCGCGTGTTTACTTCGGCGTGCACTATCCTTCGGACGTGCTGGGCGCCTGGCTGGCGGCTACGGCCTGGGTGAGCGCCGTCACCGGATGGATGTATCCGCGCCTCTTGCCGGGCACGAAACCGTAGCGTGGGCATGCTCTTCGTCGGCAACCAGGTCACTTCAGGCGCGTGTAGAGTCCGCAGGTTGTGCACCTACCCATGCGGGGGAGGTGAGAGGGTGTTCCGTGGCGCCGCTCTCAGCGCATGTGGCGGGCAGAGCCCCCCTCTGGCTTCGGGGGTGAGCTACTTCCTCCGCTTGCCCTTCTTGCCCTTGTGCTTGGCAGGCTTCTTCTCCTGGGCCTTGGCAACAGCCTCCTTGGCTGCCCTTGGCCTTATCGGTGAATTCGCCATTCGCATTATCCCCTACTTCCATCAACATGAAGCAGCTATGCATTCAACTTGAATGCATCGGCGAAGTCAGAAGCCGCGGTCGAGCTGGCGAGCTACATGCGGCGCGGTGATGGCTTCCCGAGCGCCACGGGGCGCTCAGCCGCCGTACACCTCAATTCCGATGGTGACACGATACTGCGAATAGGAAAGTGGAACGCCGCTGAGCTGTGGGGCTGGCATCGCGAAGTTCAGCGGGTTGATGATCAGAAAGAAGAGTCGGGACATCTTCCATTCGAGCCCCAGCGGGCTCAAACCTGCGTAGATCCCCGTGCTGCCCTTGGGGGCCCCGTACAAGTCTATCAACAGGCGGGAAAACCCCAGATTGGCCGTGCTGCGAAGGTTGAATTTCTCGTAGGCGAGCGGGAGCCGCAATATGACGGTTCCGTAGCCATTGAAAGCGCCCGCGCGCACCGCCGTGCGGCCGTTGATGGCAATCCACGGGTTCCATTCCGCATCGAGCCCGAAGGCCCAATGCTTGCTGAAACGCAGACGAGCACCGAGCGTAACCGCGGCCGCTGCGTAGCTGTACGATCCTGAGCCGCCCAGATAGGCACCCAGGGCCATCTGGGACGGATCTTTCGGACCCGGCTCTTTGACCGGCGTGGTCACAGGCGGCGGCGGGGCGTGCTTCTCTTCGACGGCGGCTACGGCGGCGGCGGCGGTAGCCTCGAAGCCCGGTTGGGCGGCCTCTGGCTGCGCGAACGCATGGCTCGGCAGGAGGCTTGCGATGAAAAGGACCGTCATGCCGACCATGGCGCCCCTCCCGCGTCGTCGCCGGGCCCGTCTCAGCACGGCGAGCAGCCCAAGAAAGACTGCCAATCCCAAAACTGCACTCCGGCCCCCTGGCCCACCCATGCTGCAGCCGAGCGACCCGTTGCCGAATTTGTGTTCGCGCGCATCGCACCAATGGTTGGCGAGAGTGCAACCCTCCGGGTAACCGAGAGAGGAACCCGGCGCGTAGCTGAGATACTGGTTCAAGATCGCCTCCACTGCAGCCATCTTATCGGTTTGGTTGGGATCGAGCGTCGTGCGCAAGACTGCGGTGGCTGCTTCAGTCGCACGCACGCGTTTTTGTCGTCGTATATCGTCGGGATCATCACAGCGGTCCATCTCGCTCGAATGGGGTGGCCCGTCGGTCGCCTCAACCAGGTTCCCGTTGGCCTCGTGCACCCAATCCATCACCACGGTGATCTGCATATCATCAGCCGTGCGGTAGGTATGGGTGAAGCTATCCTCGACGGCGTGGATCGCTTGCCCCATGCGCACGTAGTAAGTCGGCAGCAAGGCATTCACGCCATGGCGGAGCGCCAGGTAGAGCGGAAGCGAGGTTCTGTTGGTCGGATCGGGCTTGCCTGTTGTGGCATCGAGCCCATCAAGGGCCTGCCCAACCCGTTCGAGGATGAATGCGCGACAGTCGTTGACCGCCGCTTCCGATCCGCCGGGCTCCTGCCTATTCGCGCCGCGGAGGCAATGCTCGGGCTGCGCGCCAGGATCGCCATGAACCAGCGGCAGCTGGCTGAGATCCATCGAATCCCGCCCCTTCAGATCGTTGTCGCGGACGCCCACCAGCAACGTTGCACCACCCAGATCGGTCATGTCGTCCGCCGGGGTAAACTCCAAATCGTCGATGAGTGCGCGGTCGTTTCTGTCCGCGGGAAGAGGTGCCGCAGTTGCCGCAGTTGCGGGGTCGGGGTCCAGGCGCACCGCCCGTAGCGCGTCTGTCGTGAGCTTTTCGTGGCAGCCAGCGGTGATGATGGTGTAAACGGTGTAAGCGTGAGCCAACCTGGGCTCCGCCGTGAACCACCCCAGGAAGATGGCGCCGGCTGCGAATGCGGTGAGCAGTCCTCTACCGTTGAAGAATGTCTGTCGTGTCATGATGTCCTCCTTGCAGCGTCCCCATCATCCGCAGTTCAGGTGCTCCGACGGCCCTGAATGACCCGGACCACTACGACGACCACCGCTAGCACGAGCAGGATGTGAACGAATCCGCCCAGCGTGTACGAGGTCATCAGACCCAATCCCCACAACACTAGAAACAGTATGGCCAAACCCCACAGCATGATTGCCTCTCTTCCTTATCCACAAGAGATGCAAGTTGCGCGCCGCTGACTCGGTGGCATTCGTGCTGGAACCCGCGCACCGATTGCGCGGTCTCCATATCTCGCTGGAGAGTCAGAATCGGGCGCTGAGCGCGATGCCGCGCTGCCCGTCTCCCGCGACTGGCACGATGGAAACCGGCGAGGCATGCAGGGAGGGGACGATCACCCCCAGGGATATGCCCACGACCGATCCACCCACGACGTCGGTGATGAAATGCATCCCGCCGAGAACCCGCGCTGCGGCCACGAAGCTCGCGATTGCGCCCCCAACACCCAACACGATCCAGTTTGCCCTCGAGTGGGGGTGAAGCCGTCGCATGGTCACGAGCGTGGACGTCGCGATCGCGAAACTGATGGCAGCGTGACTGCTCAAGTACGACAGCCCCGCGTCGGCGCCATTGCGAGCGGAAGACGGCGCTTTATCTCCATAGAGAAAGGGACGCGGCCGGCCCGCCGCGAGCGTCAAAACGGAAGCGACGGCGGTTGCGGCGAGCGCCGACTCAGCGACGACGACAGCGTCGTTCAGGCCCGGCCAAAACCCCTCGTCCACGAAGAGCAAGGTCGCGGCCCCGACGCCGATGGCGTAGAGACCATAGTCCGAGGCAGTTTGCCAGCCGGGGCTCCAATAGCCCGCAGTCGTGCGATCGAGCGCATTGAGATCGCCGCGGTCGCAAGGCGGGCCGGCGGTCGTGCCGCAGAACGCCGGCTGCGAGCGAACCAGCCGCCCGCCCTCGAACACCAGCCCGATCGCCAGGATCGGCACATCGATCTCGGCGTAGAGCTGGAAGGCCGGGCGCAGGGGATTTTGCGGGCTCGGAAGGATGGGGGTGAGTGCGGCCGCCTTGGCGGTCTTCTTGGCGTCCTCGACCTTTTCAGGCGAAGCCCCGGGCGCCGGCGGCGCGATGGCGGGATTGTCCGCGGGCGTCGGCGCGTCCGCGGGCGCGACCGTGGGCGCGTTGTTGTCGGCGGCTTCCTCGGCTCGGGCGACGCCGAGTGACCCAAGCCATGCCAGGACGAGCGCGGAGCAAACGGTAGGTGTACGCATCAGTGATTCGCCTGCGAACTTGTCGCGAAACGGTGTCTTCGGAAAGTGGGGCTGGAGTTTGCAAGTCCTGCGCCAGCACCGTGGGTTTGGGGTGGGGGCCGGTGCAGTAGACCCCATTTGATGAGGTTGACCCCGGCTTGTTGCACGGTTTCGTTACGCTGCGGGAGGCGGCCACCGTTTGAGCGTCCCATCCCTAAAAAGTCAGGATCAAGACCATGCCCGACCTATCCTTGGCAATCAAAGCCCAATTCCGGGCGCGCGACCGTCGAACAGTTGGGAGGGGGGCTGGTGCGGGTGATTCTGCACTACGGCTTCATGCAAGCACCTCACGTGCCTGCGGCGCTCGTACCAATGTTGGAAAAGCACGGAATCGCGGGGCTCTGGGCGAAATCGCGTACATCATGGGACGCGAGACTTTGGTCGCCACTCGGCATGGGCACATGGGACGATTGACTGAGCCGATGTTCGCATTCCTGGCACGCAACGCACGCAGCACGACCGACCATTTCTCGATCCCGGTCGGGCAAGTGGTCGAGGTCGGAATCCAGTTGGATCTATGAACCGGGTTGGAACCCCTGGGCGCGCGAGCTACATCCCGCCGCCCGCGATCGAGATCGTCACGGCCACCTTGTGCACGTCGATGCCGTAGCCTACGTCGACCTTGAAAGCCGGAATCGCCACTCCCGGCAGAATGATGCGTGCGCCACCGCCGAAGCTGGCGTGGATGTCCTTCAACTTGGAACGCACCGGGGGCGGCGCAACGTCGGGGGGAGGGACCGTGGTGCCGCCGGGGTGACGCTCAAGCAGGGTCGCCGCATCGACGAAGATCGCCGCCGCGACGTTGAAGGGTACCTGTGTCCACGGAACCCGCAAATGGAGGAGCACCGCCTGATCCTCGGTCTGCGCGCTGACAAGGGTGTCGCCGTGGAACTCGTTGGCGAGATAGCCGCGCAGGTTGGTCCCACCAACCCGGAGTAGCTCCGTCACGGGAACGCCGTGATCCGAGGTTGGGTAGTCGAGGATCGTGGCCAGATTGAGAGAGGGATAGTTCCACCGGAGGCGGCCGTACAGCTCTACCCGCGCCTCAAACTTGGAATAGTCGAAGTCCGAGCCCCAATAGCGGTCGGACACCTCGTTCTTCAGAAGCAAATGAATGCCACGCCGGATCCCCTCCTCGGCATGGGTGTCGTCGTACTGCAACCGAAACTCCACGAGAAAAACGCGGCCGGAACGGGGATTGTAGGGTAGTGCAGGCCCGCACCACACTTGCGCGGGACTCACCGTCAGGTGGCGGGCCGACAACCCGAGGAGCGCGCGGCTGTGCGGGGACAGCACCCAGCCGATCTGGCCGCTGCCCCCAGCCACGGTGGTCGGCACCAGCATCACCAAACTGTGGTTCACAAAGAAGCGGATCTGTTCGGGCCGGTACAGCGCACTCAGCGAGTAAGTGAGAGGCGCGCCTGCGACGAGGGGGTCGCTGAAATCGACGAAGGCATAGCTTCGGGACTGGCCGATCTGCGCCGCGCCAAGGAGGTGCAAATCGCGCCCAAGGAAGTTCTGGTTCGCATAGGCAAGGCCGCCTGCCCAATCACCGCTGCCGAAGCTGGCGGTGGGAAAGGCGAACCAGGTGAGCTTGCCGACGGCCTCTACCACAACCTCGACCGGGTAGATGGTGGTGTCGAGGTACATGCGCCGTACTGCCTCCGCGGGTGGCAGCTCGATGAACACGCGCACGCTGCTGAACAGGTCGCTCTCCATCAGGCGCTGTTCGGCCGCGTGGAGCACGGCGAAGTCCACTGGATCGCCCGGGTACAGGTGCATGCGCGTGGACAGCACCCGCTCCGTGACTTTGCTTGCGCCGCGTACGACGACATGGTCGACGACAAGTTTGGCCGCGGCAGGCGCGGGCAATGCAATCCCACACACCACGATCAGGCTGGCAAGGCGCATGGGCGTCAAGCGGGTGAACGGCCCTTCGTGATTCGAGGACACAAGTCGTCGATCGGTCACCCCTCTCCCGCCGGGAGAGGGGCTTGGGGGTGAGGGTGAAGCTTCCACTGAGCCGGACACTGAAGTCACTAGGATGCTGTGATCGCGCCCGCACTGCGATTCGACGTGCAATGCAGTACCCTCACCCTGGCCCTCTCCCGGAGGGAGAGGGTGGTCTACTTGCGGCCGCCTAACGCCTATGCTGGCAAGGCGCCGGTGCTCAGACATCGCCGGACTCGGCGGCGGCGCGGGTTTCGGTGCGTTGGACCTTCAGTCGTTGGCGGCGTATGCGCAGTACCTCGCGCACGATGACCTGGAGGGCGGCGACCACGGGGACTGCGATGATTGCGCCGACAATGCCCCCCATCTCTCCCAGGAAGAGGACGGACAAGATGACCACGAGCGGGTTGACGTGAACGGTGCGGCGAAAGACCAACGGGCCGAGGACGTTTCCCTCGAACTGTCCATACGCGATGAAATAGATCACACAGGCCAAGGCGTGCCAGCCGCTGCCCGTGATGAGCGCCAGCAACGTGATTAAGGTTCCCATTACCACCGGGCCGGCGTATGGGATCACGCTGGAGAGGCCGCTCAGGATTCCAAGCGGGAGAAAGAAGGGCAGCCCGTTGATGGCCAAGAACGCGGTGGTCACCGTGGCATTGAAGATGCAAATGAGCGCCAGCCCGCCAAGATAGCCGCCGATCGAGTGGTAGATCTTCTCCAGCACGTCCCGATACATGTTGCGCGATTCGGGGCGCGCCTCATCCAGGGCGGCGTGGATCAGGCGTCCCCCGAAGATCAGCATGAACACCATCAAGAGCAAGACCGTGATGCCGGCGGCCGCAAGGCTGAGGATGCCGCCAACTGCGGCCAAAATGGGCGTGGCTGCCCCCTCCAGCATCGCGGGGAATCCCTTCTCAAGCTTCTCGATGTGATCAGCCAGGTGAAAACGAGCATCGAGGCGGTCGAAGAGGCGGCTGGCGCGGGCGGTGTGAATGAAGGCGGGAGCCTGATCGACCAGCGTCTTGCCCTGCGAGACGGCCGGCGGAATCAGGGTGAAGCCTAGCCCAATGAGCAGTCCAGCCAGCGACACGCTCACCAGTGCGATTGCGAGGGATCGCTTGAGGCCCCGCCGCACCAGCATCTTCACGCCGTGATCCAACGTCACCGCCAGAAGCAGGGCCGCGTAGGTCAGGGTGATCGCCACCAACGAGTGGATGATGGCCATCACCAGTGCGATCACGATCAATACACCGAAGCAGACCGTGAATACCGTCTTCAGCGTCACCCGGGACGGCTGCACCTCCGAATTGGATTCTGGAAGGTCTTCTGTCACGTCGGCCCCCGATCAATAACGACACGTCCACGACACATCGATGCCTCATACGCCAGCGTCGCCGAAGATGGTCCCACCCATCCAGCGAGCCCCGACCGTAGACCGCGTCAATTCCATGCGGAAGATACTTTAGCACGCGCTCCTGTGTTCTTCCCTTGGGGAATGAGCCCGATGTTTGCGTATCTGACGTCGCATGAACCGCGCGCCTAGGAGTAGACTCGCGATCATGACGGTTCATCTCCATCACAGGGCCGAGTTACAGCGGGTTGCCCGGAAAGCTATGCTCGATCGGGGTCTGCAGCCGGATTTCGACGCCGGAACATCGGGACAGCTCGATGGAATACGTGGCCCGGCGACGATGGAGGGCAGTGCCCTGCCCGACCTGCGCGGCCTGCTGTGGTGTTCGATCGACAATGACGACTCACTCGATCTCGACCAGCTTTCGGTGGCGGAGGACCTTGGCGGCGGGACGACGAAGATCCTCGTCGCCGTTGCTGACGTCGACGCCCTGGTCGCAAAAGACACGCCCATCGACCGGCACGCCGCGGCCAACACGGCCTCGGTCTACGTGGCCGGCCATGTGTACCCCATGCTGCCCGAGCGGCTGTCCACCGACCTGACTTCGCTGGGGCCCGACTGCGACCGCCTCAGCCTGGTCATCGAGTACGCCGTGAAGCCGGACGGCACGCTGGGGGAAACGCGCGTGGATCGTGCGCTCGTGCGCAATCGGGCCAAGCTGGCCTACAACTCCGTGGCCGCATGGCTCGACGGCCAGGCGCCGTTGCCCGAGCCTGCCGCGCGCGTGAAAGGGATGGACCTGCAGCTTCGGATGCAGGATGAGGTGGCGGCGCGGCTGCGGCACCTGCGCCACCAACAGGGCGCGCTGGATCTACAATCATTGGAATCCCGCCCCGTGTTCGGCGGGGACGCGGTGGTGGGTTTGCAGGTGGAAGAGCCCAACCGCGCCAACCAGCTGATCGAAGACTTCATGATTGCCGCCAACGGCGTGGTGGCCCGCTTCCTCGAAGGCAAAGCGCGGCCGTCCTTGCGCCGCGTGGTACGTTCGCCTGAGCGCTGGGCGAAGATCGCGGAGGTGGCCGCAAAGCTGGGCGAGTCGCTTCCGGCGGAGCCGTCAGCGCGTGCGCTGGAGGCGTTTCTGTTGCGACGCCACGCCGCCGATCCCCTGCGTTTTCCAGATCTGTCGCTGGTGATTGTGAAACTGATGGGCGCCGGTGAGTACGTGGTGGAGCTGCCCGGGCAGACGCCGGTTGGACACTTCGGACTTGCGGTCAAGGACTACGCCCATTCCACCGCACCCAATCGCCGTTTTCCAGATCTGGTCACCCATCGGCTGGTCAAGGCCGCGCTTGGCAATAGCCCGGCACCCTACAGCGTGGCCGAGCTGACCGAGATCGCCACCCATTGCACCCTGCAAGAGGGAAATGTGGCCAAGGTCGAGCGCCAGGTGTGCAAGTCCGCTGCGACGTTGCTGCTGGAAGGGCGAGTCGGCGAGAGCTTCGATGGTGTGATCACCGGCGCGGCGGACAAAGGAACTTGGGTACGTGTCTTCAATCCGCCAGTGGAAGGCCGCGTAGTGCGTGGGTTTCAGAGTCTGCGGGTTGGTGACCAGGTGCACGTGGTCCTGGTCCACACCGATTTCGATCGGGGCTTCTTGGACTTCGAGCGCCGGCCGTGAGCCCCGCGCACCCAGGCGTGGTTTGACCGATCTGGGTTCACGCCGCGCGCGTCGTGCTGCCCATGGCGGCAAGGCCGTGAGACTGGGCACCGATTCGCACCTCGACGGCATGCTCGCGGCGATCGTCGGCCAACGGAATCACCGGGCTCGGTTGTTCGACGCCATCCACAGTCACCGTCGCGCCAGCGTCGACAGTGGCCGTGCGCACGGCCCTGATGTGGTAAACGGTCTCGCGGTGCCGGTAATGGACTGTGAATCCTTGCCAATCTGCCGGCAGGCAAGGGGCAAGGTGCAACTTGTCGACGTCCAGCCTCAATCCCAGCAGTGATTCGACAATCAGTCGGTATAGCCAGCCGGCCGAGCCGGTGTACCATGTCCATCCACCGCGGCCCATGTGCGGGGCCACGGCGTAGACGTCGGCCGCCACCACGTACGGTTCCACTTTGTAGGTTTGCATCGCCTCGGGGGTCTTGGCGTGGTTCACCGGGTTGATCATGGCGAGCAGTTCCCACGCGCGCCGAGCGTCACCCTGGGCGGCAAAGGCCATGGCCACCCAGACTGCGGCGTGGGTGTACTGGCCGCCGNNACTTGTCAAAGGGCGGATCCAGCAGCTGGATCAGCGAGTACTCGCGGCGCACCAGCCTCTCGTCCACTGCATCCATGGCCAAGCGCGAGCGCTCGGGGTCACCGGCCCGGGACAGCACGGACCAGCTTTGGGCGATAGAATCGATCTGGCACTCGGGGCTG
>PMJO01000296.1 GCA_003158455.1 Myxococcales bacterium
ATGCCCCACACCGTGCCGAACAGACCTATGAAGGGAGCGGAACTGGCGGTGGTGGCCAAGAAGGGGACCTTGTTCTCCATCTCGGTGACCGCCATGGTGCGCGCTCGGGCCAGGGCGCGTTCGATGCTCTCTATATCGCCAATGTGGGTTTCCGGGGCTGCGGCATCACCGCCTGCTTCCGTGCGCCGCTTGCGCAGCTTGGCCAGCTCCACGAAGCCGGCGCGGAACACCTCACTGACCGGCGAAGGCGGGTCGTTCTCGGTTGCCTTCCAGACATCGTCCAGCCGCTGGGTACGCCAGAAGGACTCGACGAAGTCGACGGATCGCTTGTAGGCGCGCGCCAGATACAACCACTTGGTGCCGATGACGAACCATGACACGATCGACATCAGCGCAAGCAGGATCAGCGTGCCCTTGGCCACACTGGACGCGTGTGCGATGAGAGATACGATATCTAGCTTGTCTTCGGCGCCGCCCGCCTGCAGTAGTAGATGGATCATCGGGGGGAACTCCTTTCCGACCTTGTTCGGGGACGGAACTTGCTCCTAGCTGTTATAAACCGACCTGGGACTCCATGGCTCGAATTGTAGCTTTGCTTCTAGCGCTGGTCGCCACGGGATGCGTCTCTATAGATGGGGGCGCCGTCGAGGCGAGTTGGGACGTCCATGCCTCGGACGGCCGTGGCATTGCCGATTGTAGCTGCACATGCCCAGAGGTTGCCAAGGTTCGCTTCAGCGTGGTATCGGCGGCAGGCGGCCCGGATCTGTGCGCGGAGCGGGCGGTTTGCCAGTTTTCGTGCCAGGCCAAGCACGGGGCGACACCCTTTGACATTCCCCCGGGCGACTACGCCCTGTCTCTGGTGCCTGTGGGTGCAGACGGTCAAGACCTCACCGGCGCGGCGCCCCAGGCGGGAGGCGGCACCTGTTCGGCACACAGCGGCGTCGACCCGATTCTGCGAACTATCGGGGAAGGGCAGCTCACCCAACTGAACGCAGTCGTCATCGATGCAGACTGCGCCCCCGTCTGCGGCGGGTCGGACAGCACCAAGGTCTGCACCCACCCGTAGCCTCTTCCGTGGTCGCGTGGGGAGCCCGTCGGCCTTCGGGACGGACAGCCCACCTGCCCACCCCGCGCGCTTTCGCGCGCGCCCTCGCCGGCGGCGGATCATCGCGGGAGGGTATGGCGAGGCCGAGTTAGGCGAGCTGGGAGGGGGTGGCGGGTGGGGGCCCGAGGGGCGAAGCGAACCCTCTGAGGGTTCCCATGTGAATCGATTCGTGGCCAGCCCGTGGTAGCTTAGTCACCTCGATGGCCTACTCGAAGTCCACCTACCAGATGCCGCCTTGGCTGAGGCCGGTGGCGCAGCGTCTGTCGCCCAGCATCCGGACGCTGGTGGTGGCGCTGGCGGTGCCGTGGCTCTTCTATGTCCTGGTGAGGCCGGCACGCGGCCTGGTGGATGACTACCTGGCCCTGGGGCCTGGGGTCGTGCAGGGACGGGTCTGGCAGATCGTGACGGCACTGTTCGTGGATCGGAATCCGCTGGCGTTTCTGAACCTCGTGGGCTTGTGGTTCGTGGGCGCGGCCATCGAACGGACCCTGGGACGCCGGCGCTTTCTTATCGTTTTTTTCGCGCCGGGCTTGGCGGCCAATCTCGTGGTTGCGCTGCTGTCGGCCTGGTGGGGCCAGTGGGCGCTCTATTCGGGATGTGGCGACTCGGTGCTGGGCCTATTTGTGGGGTTGGCGGTTCTCTATGGTCCAGCCCAGGTGCGCGTGATCGGAGCCCTGGCCATGCCGGCGCGCGCTTTGGCTGCCATTTTTGTCGGTCTCGCGCTCGTCGCTTCGGCTATCTACGGCGCCTGGCCAGCTGTGTTCGGAACCTTGGTGGCGGTGGGCTTGGCCTACTATCTCTGCGGGGGTCGCGGCCGGGACCTGCGCGACCTTCTCTCCTGGTTGCGGCGCAGGACTGGCCGGCGCTCCTGGCGGGTCATGGAGGGCGGCAGGCCGCCGCAGCGGCCGGACCGCTTCAACTAGGAAGTAGCTAGCTTTTTTCACCACGGAGGGCACAGAGGTCACAGAGCCGGAGGGGAAGGGAAGGGATGGGTCTTGTTCAGTCCGAACCCCTTCTTCCTATCCGACCTCTGTGTGCTCGGTGCCCTCTGTGGCGAAGAAGCTAGCCTGCCCGTCAAGGTTTGCATCTGGCGGCCGTGCCCCGTAGAACTGCCGCTACGGGGGAGCCACCAGGCTGAGAGGCGTCGTTTCTGACGCGACCCCTTGAACCTGATCCGGATAATGCCGGCGTAGGAAGGAGACACTTTGAGCAGCAACGCGAGCGAGGGTGGGCTTTCACCCATGGCAGAGGATCTGCCGTCGTCGCGCAAGGTGTACCTCGAGGAGGATGGCCTGCGCGTGCCCATGCGGGAGATCGCGCTGTCAGGCGGGCAGTCCCCGGTGCGCGTCTACGACACCACCGGGCCACAAGGCTACGATCCGCGCCAAGGCTTGCCCAAATTGCGCGCGCCGTGGACCGCCCGCCGGGTTGGGCGCGGCGATCAGAACCTTTCCCAGATGTCCTGCGCCCGCCACGGCGAGATCACGGAGGAGATGCGTTTCGTGGCCGTGCGCGAGAACCTCGCGCCCGCCTTTGTGCGCGACGAGGTCGCCGCCGGACGCGCCATCATCCCGGCCAACATCCGTCACCCGGAACTGGAGCCCATGGCCATCGGTCGCAGCTTTCTGGTGAAGATCAACGCCAACATCGGCAACTCGGCTCTATCGTCGTCGGTCGAGGAGGAAGTGGACAAGCTGCAGTGGGCGACCCGCTGGGGCGCGGACGCGGTCATGGATCTGTCCACCGGTCCCAATATCCACGAGACGCGCGAGCGGATCATCCGCAACGCGGCGGTGCCCATTGGCACCGTGCCGATCTACCAGTGCCTGGAGAAAGTCGGAGGCCAGATCGAGGACCTGTCCATCGACGTGTTTCTCGAAACCATCATCGAGCAGGCCGAGCAGGGCGTCGACTACTTCACCATTCACGCTGGGTTGCTGCTGCGCCACGTGCCGCTCACCGCTTCCCGGGTGGCGGGAATCGTGTCCCGCGGCGGTTCGATCATGGCCAAGTGGTGTCTTTGCCACCAACAGGAGAACTTCCTCTACACCGAGTTCGAGCGGATTTGCGAGGTGGCCAAGAAGTACGACATCGCTTTCTCATTGGGCGACGGGCTGCGGCCGGGTTGCCTGGCCGACGCCAACGACCAGGCGCAGTTCTCCGAGCTGGAAACACTGGGCGAGCTGACCAAGATCGCGTGGCAGCACGACGTGCAAGTGATGATCGAGGGACCGGGTCATGTCCCGGTCCATCGAATCAAGGAGAACATGGAGCGGCAGTTGGCCGCCTGTCACGGGGCGCCCTTTTACACCTTGGGCCCGGTGGTGACCGACATCGCCCCAGGCTACGACCATATCACCTCGGCCATCGGCGCGACCCTGATTGGCTGGTACGGCACCGCCATGCTGTGCTACGTGACACCCAAGGAACACCTGGGGCTGCCCAACCGCGACGACGTGAAGGCCGGGGTGATCGCGTACAAGATCGCGGCGCACGCAGCCGATCTGGCCAAGGGCCACCCGGGCGCGCGCACGCGTGACGACGCCATGGCAAGGGCGCGCTTCGATTTTCGCTGGCAGGATCAGTTCGCCCTGGGGCTCGACCCGCCCACCGCACGGGCTTTCCACGACGAGACGTTACCGGACGCAAGCGCCAAGGAGTCGCACTTCTGTTCCATGTGCGGCCCGGCCTTCTGTGCGATGCGGATCACCCAGGATGTACGCGAGCAGGCCAGCCGCGTCCCCCGGCGCGATTGCCCGCTGAAGCCGGACTCTCCTTGACGATCTCACCTGGCGGCTTGGCCATCGACCGCGTGCGGCCATTCGGCGAGCGATGATGGTGCGCGATGATGGTGCCATCGATGATGGTGCCAGCGTCTTTGGGGAGTCTTCCTGAAACGGGCGGCCGCGCAGGCAAGTCCGCCTATCCCGTGCGGAATGCGCTCGGACAGTTCGGAACCAGGGGACAGTGCTCGCAATCCGGTCGGCGCGCGAAGCAGCAGCGGCGGCCGTGCCAGATCACATGATGGGAAAACTGGATCCACCATTCGCGCGGAATGATCGTCATCAGATCCTGCTCGATCTTCTCGGGCGTCGAAGAACGCGTGAGCGCCAGGCGTTGGGCCAAGCGCTGGACATGCGTGTCCACCACGATTCCCTCGGCCAAGCCGAAGGCCGTGCCCAGCACCACGTTGGCGGTCTTGCGGGCCACACCCGGCAACTCGCACAGTTCGGCCATGGTGTGCGGTACCTGGCCGCCGTGATGTTCTGCGATGGCGCGCGATGCCCCGATGAGATTCTTGGCTTTGTTGCGGAAGAAGCCGGTTGAGTGAATGAGTTCCTCCAGGACCGGCGGGGGCGCCAGGGCCATGGCTGCGGGCGTGGGGAACTGCGCGAAGAGCGACGGGGTAACCTGGTTCACGCGCTCGTCGGTGCATTGGGCCGACAGGATGGTCGCGCACAGAAGCTGGAACGGGTTGTCCCGATGCAATTCGCAGTCAGCCTCGGGATACATGCGATCGAGGCCGCGCAAGATGGCCGCCACTCGCTTGCGCTCAGGCGGCCAGACGCTGCGCGCGGGGCGGGAAGGGGTGCCGCTGCCAGGCTTGGATCGAGCCATGCGGAGTTTCTAGCACGGCTGCGCGCCTGAACATTCACCATGTCGTGCGCCCGTGGCTTGCGCTGGCCAAGCGGACGGGCTCTAATCCGCTCCCATGGACGAGACGCCCGAGGAACTCGATCAGATCCGCCGCGAGGCTGCCGAGATCGATCCCTACCGCTACCGCCGGCACAGGCGATGGCTGATCACGCTTCTGATCTTCGCGGCGGGGGCGGGCGTATGCTGGCTGGCCTTAGCGATGGCCTCGGCCGGACGCAATCCCTGCGAACGCGTGCGCGACCACTACTGCCGGCACGCCAAGGACCAGGCCAAGTGCGCCAGCTATGAGAGTATCTTGCGCGAGTCCGTACAGGACCAAAGCCCCGCCATGCGCAGCATGATCCGGGATCAGTGCCTAACCAAGATCAACCGACTCAAGGACGAGGACGGCATCACCGTCCGCTGAACCTAGACCGAGAACGAACTGCCGCAGCCGCAAGTGGACTTCACGTTCGGGTTGCTGAACTTGAAGCCCGAGCCCTGCAAACTTTCCAGGTAGTCAATCTCGGTTCCCATCAGATACATCAGGCTCATCTGGTCGCACAGCAGCTTCACGCCGTTCGATTCGAAGGTCTGGTCGATGTCTTGCGGTTGGTCGAAGTAGAGGTCGTAGGCGAATCCCGAACAGCCCCCGCCCAACACCTTCAGCCGCAGCGCATAGCCATCCTGGATCTTTTCTTCGGCGCGGATCTGCTGGACCTTCTCCGCGGCGCGCGCGGTCAGGGTGACCGGGCTTGCAGGCGCTTCACTCGTTGCTTCGGCAGTCTTGTCGGCGGCGGCAGGCATGGAATAACTCCTCTCAAGGCTATTTTAGCCTGCTCGTATGATGCCGGCCACCCCGTCTTGGTTGCCAAATCAAGCCGCGTGGGGAGCCCGCCGGCCTTCGGGACGGACAGCCCACCCTGCCCGCCCCGCGTGCTTTCGCGCGCGCCCTCGCCGGCGGCGGACCATCGCGGGAGGGTTTGGCGAGNNGAGGCCGAGCGAAGCGAGCGGGGATGGGGTGGCGGGTGGGGGGCCGAAGGGCGGAGCGAACCCTCCCAGGGTTCCCATCAAAAGGGTTTCGTCGATTCGGCCTGCCAGCCAGGCGAACGGAGGCCGGTGACGTTCCACACGCGCAGGGGCTCGGCTTTGCCCTTCACGCGTACTGCTGGCAGCGCCGTCGCGGCCACAACGCCCCCGACCTTGCCAAAGGTTGCTTCAGAGATCAGCACTTCTCCTGCCTTGGCGACACTACACAGACGCGAGGCGGTGTTAACGGGGTCGCCGATGGCCGTATACTGGAGTGCGCGCGAACTGCCCAGCGCGCCTGTCACCACCGTGCCAGTGTTGATGCCGATGCCGATGCGAATCTGCTCCTGACCTTCAGCCGCCCGCGTGCGGTTGAACTCGGAAAGCACTTGCAGCATGTCGAGCGCACACTCGACCGCCTTCCTCTCCGCGCTGGGTATGGCCACCGGCGCTCCGAACAGGGCGATGATCTCGTCGCCCACGAACTTGTCCAGGGTTCCTTCGTGTTTGAAGATCACATCCACCATCAGCTCGAAATACTCGTTGAGCATGCGCACGATTTCCGGTGGCTCGCGTTTTTCGCTCATCGCGGTGAAGCCGCGGATGTCGGAAAACAACAGCGTCACTTCGGACAAGGCGCCGCCTTTTTCGAGTTGCAGCTTGCCGGAAACCACCTGTTCGACCAAGTTGGGCGAAAGCAGACGCTGGAATTGGGCGCGGGTTTTGGCCTCGTGCTCGATCTTGCGCGCCAGCATTGAGTTGTGGATGGCGGCAGCGGCTTGGTTGCCGACGCCGGCGAAGATCTGCAGATCCTTTTCGCCGAAGGCGTTGGTCGCCACCATGGAATCCAGGTGCATGATGCCCAGCAGCTCGTCGTGGTGGATGAGCGGCACGGTCATGGTGGAGCGGATGCCCTGCATGATGATGGAACGCGCACCCTGAAATCGGCTGTCCATGCTTGCGTCCGAGGACAGCACCGCGGCCTTCTGCTGGACCACCTCGCTCAGGATTGAACGGGAGAGCACGATCTGTTCGGTGCGTCCGTCCCGCGTCTTGGCCACGCGGGGCTGGGGAACACCGTCTTCCATCAGAAGAATGACCCCGCGGTCAGCCGGGATCAGATCGAACGCCTTCATGATGATCTTCTCGAGCAGGAGGTCGATGTCGACCTCAAGCCCGATGGACCGGCCCAACTCGTAGGCCAGACGCAACTTCTCGTAGTCGCGGCGCAGGGTTTCGACATCCACGATCTGACGCTCGGGCAAGAACTCGGCGGCACTCGCGGCTTGGACCTTCTGGTGAATCAGCGCATCGGCCAGCGCGGCCTGCCGGATGCTGACCCGCTGCGCCGCCTGTGAGGCTTGGCTGGACTGTTCCTGGAAGATGAGCTGCGTGCCCCCCAGCACGATTTCGTCGCCTTCGGCGAGTATGCGTTCATCGACCCGCTCGTTCTTGTAGAACGAACCGTTCAGACTGCCGAGGTCGCGGTAGAGGAAGGTTCCGTCGGGCTGGCGGATGATCTGTGCGTGTTCCTTGGAGACGATGCGGTCGAGGATCTGGATCATGTTGTGGGGATGGCGACCGATGGTGGTCATCGCGCCCAGCTCGTACTCGCGTCGCGCGTTGCTTGCTTGAACGATCAATTTTGCCATGCGCTGCCTTGGAAACGGCTGATTGTATCACGTCACCATTCGATGCGCGCAGAGTCGGTAACCGCCCGCGGCGATAGGTTGAAATTGAAGGTCTTGTTGATGACCGGAAAGAAAGCCGTGGCGACGAAGTGCGCTTCGATCGACACTTCCTCTTTGCTGCGGGAAAAGATCACCTCCAGGTGTGGATCCCGTACGCCCGCTTTGCGCAAGCTCTGCGGTACTGATTTCTTCAAGTCACCGATCATGACCGAAGCGGTGCCCTCCGGGCGCAGGTTGGCACGATAGAGAAGGGGGAGCGCGTCGAGCAGCACGCCCTTGGCACGTGAAGAGAGCGCGTAGACCGGCCAGGTACACGCGATCACATACACCCCGAGACCGAGCAGCAGCAGAAGCGAAACGGAGGTCGTGTTGATCGCATGGGGTTTTTTGTATTTCGTCACCATGGCACGCGCCTCGTCATGTCGTCGAAGCAGGTCGTCTCAGATTTCGGGCGAGCTGGTTGCGTATGCAGAAAGCGCCGAGCGTGGCCTGGACCACAAGCGCCACGGCTTGGGCGCCCAGGCTGGCGGCCACGATGGCGGCCTTGGCTGCGGCGGGCGTCGCGCCGGGCACGTAGCCGGAGAGGAAGTAGATCAGCGCGGCCTGGGTGGTCCCCAGTCCCATGACGGCGATGGGCAACACGCTGATGAAGTAGATAACCGGAAGGTACAAGATCGCTTGTGCCACCGGCACGTGGACCCCAAAGGCGCTTAGCGAGGTGTAGGTGAACACCATCAGCACGCTGATGTGAGGGATCCGCACCAGCAGGGCGCGAAGATGCCCGGACAAGCCCGCGGCGAACAGGACATCGAAGATGGGGCGCGAAGTCAACCAGCGCGGCCTGAGCACAAGCAGGACCAAGTACACGGCCAGTGCTACATACGCGCCCAGCATGATTCTGCGCAGGGCGGGGGGCAAGTCTGGGGCTATCAGCAGGCCGACAGATGCGAAAAGCAGCAGCAAGAGAATGTTGATCCCCATGATCAGCAACACCGCCGCTGTCCCGCGCAGCAGAGGCACGCCACGCGAACGGTTCACGAAGTACACGATGGCCCCTTGCCCCACCGTATAGTTGACCAGAGCGAGAAGATAGGTGGCCCCGCGAACCACGAGAACCTCGCGAAACGAAAGCCGGGCCACGAACCAACCGAAGGTTTTCCAGATGGCGAAACAGTCGCCCAGATAGACGCCCAGCACGAGCAGCACGAACACAGGGACACTCCAGGCCGCAGCTGACCCGAATGCCGCCATGACCTGGGTGAAGGAGATGCTACGGAACACGTAGTAGAGCAGACCGAGGGTGACGGCCCACGCCAGGGTTCGGCCGAGCTTCTTTCGCATGTCGGCTCACTATCGCACGAATCGCTGGGGCTGGCTCGGGCGACGCGTCCTGTCTTGTGTATTTGACGCCGGGAAGCGAAACTCAGGCCAAGGTACTCATGACCGCCGCGGGATCTCCTCCGTTTCCACCAGCCAGCGACAGCCCGGACGGCGGTCATCTGGCGGCAACGCTGGTCGAACCGCTGCCGATACCTTTCTACTTGCTGGTCGAGCCTATGGTGTCGGGCAAGCAAGTGCTGGACGTTGCAGCTGGCGTGGGTGGACCAGGGCCTGAGTGTCTTCGACGCGCTGGGGCAGCAGAGGTGATCTGTTGCGCGCCGGCCGGACCGTCACTGCCTGTGCCCGACGCTGGGGTGGACATCGTACTCTGCGGCTTGCCCGTGATTCGGTCGGACGCGGATCGCGGTGCCTGGATGGCCGAGATCCGTCGCGTGCTGCGCCCAGGAGGGTTTTGCGTGTTGCGTTTGGCTGCCGCCGCTCTGCGAGACGATGCGCAGGCCGGCGCGGGCATGCGTACGGCTTGCATGGATCTGTTGCTCGCGTATTTCGCAACCGTGGACATTGTCGAGGAGACGCGGTTCGGTGGCGTGTCCTTTCATGTGCCAGGCACGGACGATCTGGCGGTCAACGAATCCTTGACCAGGCTGACCGGCGCGTCTGAACACCTGGTTGCTTTTTGCGCCGATGGCACGGAGCGCTCGTGGAACCTGACCGAGAGTCTCCTGATTCCGACCGAGGCTGGCGCCCCGGCAGGTGCCGCCGGCGTTTCCGCGGCGGAGTTGGCGGCCTGGCAAGGCGAGGTGGCGCGGCTGGAGGCGCGTTGTGCGGATCTGAGCCGCGAGCGTGAGGATGCGCGTGAAGGCGGCATGACCTTGCAGGATAGAGCCGATCGGCTGGAACGCACGGTTGCGGTCTTGCGCAGGGACGTCGAACGCTTTCTGCGCCAGATCAGCGACGACGCGGCCGCGCGCGAGTTGCTCGCCCTGGAGCGCGAGGAGATGCAACGGATTCTGTCTGCGGCGACCCAGCAAGCCGCGGATGCCTCCCGCGAGGTCGAAAGGCGGCAGATCGCCCTGCGCACTCTCGAGAAGGAGGTCGTGCGCTTGCGTGCGGCGCGCGGGGGAGCGGGAGGCCCGACCGGGAAGCCCTGACGGCCCACGGC
This sequence comes from Myxococcales bacterium, assembly GCA_003158455.1. Taxonomy (GTDB): domain Bacteria; phylum Myxococcota_A; class Polyangia; order Fen-1088; family Fen-1088; genus Fen-1137. The sequence continues at coordinate 9,965 of PMJO01000296.1, forward strand.
GAGACGACGCCTTGACCAGGGACGTCCCGTCCACTAAGGTTTTCACTCTTCGCGGTCGTGGCGGAACTGGTAGACGCGCCAGATTCAGGTTCTGGTGGTAGTAATACTGTGGGAGTTCAAATCTCCCCGACCGCACCAGGAACCCCCGGATATTCTGGGGG
>PMJO01000328.1 GCA_003158455.1 Myxococcales bacterium
CCCCATCAGTGACATATTCAGAAGCGCGGCAAACGAGCATGGCGAAGCGGTGAATGTAGGCGTTCCGTAAGTGGTGGAAATAGTTGCGGTTGGTGCCAGGTCTTCCCACCCACCATGGCGACGCCACTCAGAGCCGCAGCTTCCGGACGAGATCCTCCACGATCATTGCGTAGTGCTCGGCCACGTCCTTCAGGATCGCATGCAGGGTGCCCACTCGAAGTGGGCTGTGGCCGGGAACGGTCACGTGGTGCTCTCCGCGAACGCTTGTCGTCACGCGGACATGGGAGCGGTTCGGCGGGTGAGGCCGTACCTGGTGCCTACGGCGGGAAGGGGGACAGCAAGCAGAGCACCGGCACACGAAATCTTGGCGGTAGCGAAATTGGTGCAGCCTGCATGGCAGTCCACGTAGACGCGCGCTCCCGGGGCCAGCATAATCAGCCCAGCCATGCCCGACGAAACCAGGCAGTACGACGGTGGCCACCCGCGTGAGGCGGCTGCCGGGGCTCTGGGCCGGTCAGAAACAGAGTTGGTTCCGCCCGCGCTGGCGCCGACCGAGGCGGCGCGGGTACGTCTGTCGCAGCCCATCCCGGTGGAACTGGCGCCGGGCACTGCCGTGGGCGAGTATCGGGTGCTGCGCAAGCTGGGCGAGGGTGGCATGGGCGCGGTGTACGCGGGCGAGCATCCCACCATCGGCAAGCGGGTGGCGATCAAGGTGCTGTCCCATCACTGCGCCAGCGAGCCCGATCTGATCCGGCGCTTCGTCGAGGAGGCGCGCGCGGCTAACCTCATCCAGCACCCCCACATCATCGACATCTTCTCCTTCAGCCAGTTGCCTGACGGCCGCCACTACTTCGTCATGGAATTTCTCGATGGCCAGAGCATGGCCGAGGCCATCGACCAGCAGTCGCTCCAACCGGGCGAGCTGCGGCGCCTGCTGGGCCAGATCTGCGGCGCGCTCGAGGCCTCGCACCGAGCTGGCATCGTGCACCGCGATCTCAAGCCCGAGAACATTTGGATCGCGCGGCCGCCGCATGGCGAGTCCTACGTCAAACTGCTCGACTTCGGCATCGCCAAGCTGCTGGACCCCACTCGCACCAACTTGACCCAGACCGGGGTGGTGCTGGGCACGCCGCAGTTCATGTCACCGGAGCAGTGCCTGGGCCGGCTGGTGGACGCGCGCACCGACATCTACGCGCTGGGCGTGATCCTGTATCGCATCTTCAGCGGGCAGTATCCCTTCCAGGGCACGGTCATCACCGAGTTGGTTTATCAGCACGTGGCCGATGCCCCGGCCCCGCCCTCGCGCCACCGCGACATGCCGCCCGATCTGGAGCGCATCATCCTCGACTGTCTGGCCAAGGATCCGGCGGCCCGGCCGCAGAGTGCGCGCGTGCTTGGCGAACGGCTGGAGGCGGCGCTCGCCACTTGGTCGGAGGCTAGCGCGGATGCAGCGGCTCGCGGCTCGGCCCTGCGGTCCGCCACGGTGCCGGCGGTGGCGCATTCTTCGCCAGCCGTGCAGGAGCAGCCCCTGCCCACGGGCTCTCGCCGACGGAGAAACCGTGCCCGCTGGCTGCTGGGACTGGGCGCGGTGGTGCTGGTGACCGTTGTTGTGGTCGCCCTGCGCACGGAACCAGCGCGCGAGAGCGCGCCAGCCCCGTCGGTCACGACCGAGCCCGCGCCGCCCAGCAAGGCCGCCCTGCCCGCGCCACAATCCTTCGCGCGCTTGCGCGTGACGGTGGAGAACGGCCCCAACAATCGCGTGGTGCTCGACGGGAAAGAGATCGCCCGTGGGCAAAGCACGGTCGAGCTGGCGGATCTGGAGGCCGGAAAACCGCGCCACCTGGTGGTGGAGGCCCCTGCGCGCAAGCCCTTCGTTCACGAGTTCACGCTCGCGCCGGGTGGCACGCTCGAGATCCCGGTGGTGTTGCAGCCCGAGGAGCGTGAGCCGGGGCGCAGAGCAAAGACGCGCGCGCAGGCCGCCGCAACGGCTCGGCCCGCCGAGCTGCCCGCTGCTGCACCCAGGGAAGTCCCGCCCGCGCCGGCCAAGGCCGAAGAGCCCATCCACCTCCCGCCCAAACCCCACCCCACCCGCGCTCAGGAGCGTGGCCTGCTCGATTCCAATCCCCTGCGCAAACCCCCAGAGTAGGCGACTTCTTCGCGTTCGACCGAGTAGGGCGGTTCACTATTCTTCGGCTACCGACTGGACGCCGCGTACCTGCTGGCGCTCGGCGCGCAGGGTCTTGCTCCCGGCGAGAAGGATCATCTGCGCGACCGTCACCGCGATGAAGCAACAGACAAAGTAGTAGGTCGGGAAGGTCTGATGCCAGCCGCGGAACATGACCCAGGAGCCGGACAAGAGGGGCCAGCCGCGGAAAAGCACATAGCCCATGATGCCCGTGAAGAACATGAACGCCACCCCCAGAGCGGGTTGCGGCCGCTCCAGTTGCGGAGCGAAAAAGAGCAAGGGCACGCAAAGCACCAGGTAGTAGTAGTAGGCCGCCAGCGCGAGCAGGAACACGAACACGAAACCGTAGGCTAGGGCCTCGTGATCTTCCAACCCGCGGATGAAGGTCAGGGCGGGCAAGCTCAAGAGCAGTGCCACGATGGTGCCGGGCACACCCAGGAACAGGACCGGGTACTGCGCGGCTGCGTTGGCGACCGCCCGCACCGGAACGCCGTTCAGCCATCTCGCCTCGGCGAGGGTGCGATAGCCGAGCTCCCAGTCGCTGCCGCCCGAGTAGTGCGCGGCAATCTTGAGGTTCCACTCGTGCCAGATCCCGGTCGTGCCGAAGTAGGCACAGGACCCCAGTATCACCAGTACCACGGTTGCGGCGCAGGCGCCGAGCAGCCCGAGAAGCCGTCGATCGACGCAGCGGTCTCGGACTGCTCGTCTCAGGAAGAGAATGGTCGGTCCGACCAGGAGGAAGGCGGGAAAGATGCGGGACAGAACTGCCCAGCCGAGCAGCACACCGGCAATCTTGTAGTAGCGCTGCTTGACCAGGCACACGGCCAGTACCGAAGCCATGGCGAAATCGGTACGCAGCAGCGCGCCCTTGAGATGGCCCCACGAGTAGAGGTAGTGGGTACCGATGAAGATCACCATGAGAAACGCTGTACGCAGGCCAAAGGCCCACGCCACCGCAAGCGTAGTTGCAAGCAGCAGCAGAGGATCCAAAGCCAGCATGAGCCATCTGCTGATAGGATTGCGGACAGAAAGCTGGCGGCTGATGAGGCCACCCACCACGAACGACCAGGCCGGCGTGCCGTTGTAGCCATGGTCGGCAAGGACCAGGCTCCAGCGACGCGCGGGGAGCTGCAGCTTGAACCAGGTGATATCCGCGACGAACTCGCGCCAGCGTTCGTCGCCAAATCGGCCCCGATAGCGCGCGCTTTCGGCCTCCACTTTCGCTACGTCGCAGAGTTGCGCGGTAGCGAGATCGCGTATGCGCGGATTGTGGTAGCGCAGACCACCTTCCCGATCGGCGGCCAGGGTGGCGCCGTAGAGGTTGGTGTAGCCCAGCTCGCGGGCGTATTTGGTTCCAACATAGTAGTGGTAGAAGTCCCACTCGTTCAGATACGTGCCGTAGCGAAACACGCCGAAGTCGACGTAGGTGCCCACTGCCAGCACCGCTGACACGCCCAGCACGCCGA
>PMJO01000154.1 GCA_003158455.1 Myxococcales bacterium
AGGAACACGCCACCAACTTGGCGCCTCCACCGTCGCGATGGAAGTAGGTTGGTCTGGACTACACGGCCTTTTCAGCGACCTCGCCCAGTCCTATCCGGCACTTAGCATGTGAGAAAACCGCCAAAAGCGGTTTTCTCACATGCCTACTGCGCAACTTCGGCTAGATTTCCGGAGCCGGTGGCCGGGGCCGGATCCGGATCCGGCTACCGGATCCGGTGCAAGGTCACCACGTCGACTGGATCCAACCACCGCCCAGCAGGCGATCGTCTTGGTAGCACACGGCGGCCTGGCCGGGCGTCACAGCCATGACTGGCTCGGCAAAATCGACTTCGAAACCCGCGGCGTCGGTCACCCGCACGCGCGCAGGACAGCCGGTGTGATTGTAGCGAACCTGAACCGTGGCCTCGAATTCGGCCGGCAGGTCGCAATGCCAATTGGCCTGCGTCGCGCGCAAGTGGCGGTGCAGGATCTCGCTACGCGGGCCGACCGTAACAATGGCCGAGGCCGCATCGAGGTGTGTGACATAGAGCGGAGTCTTGCCCGCGACGCCCAATCCTTTGCGCTGGCCGATGGTAAAGGCGGCAATGCCGCGATGTTGGCCTAGGGCTTTGCCGCTGGAATCAACAATGGGGCCGGGCCGAAAAGCCGCGGGGCAGCGCCGGGCTAGAAAGGCGACGTAGTCGTTGTCGGGAACGAAACAGATCTCCTGGCTATCTGGCTTGGCATGCACTGGCAGGCCCATGGCGAGCGCCTTTGCCCGCACGTCTCGCTTGTCGGGCATGTCGCCCAGGGGAAACAGAATCCGCCCTAGCAGTTGCCGCGCGATTCCGAACAGCACGTAGGACTGGTCCTTCGGCCGCGGCGACTTGCGCAGGATGGCCGGGCCACCGCTGGCCGGCACGATACGCGCGTAGTGGCCGGTGGCCACCCAGGGAATCCCCAATGCGTCGGCATGACGGATGAGCCGCCCAAACTTGATCTGGGCGTTGCAAGGAACGCAGGGATTGGGCGTGCGGCCGCGCCGGTATTCGTCGACGAAATACTCGATGATCGGTCGGAACGCCTCGGCGAGATTCAGCACGTAGAGTTCGATGCCCAACCTATCCGCCACCGCGCGCGCATCGGCCGCGTCCTGGGGCGAGCAGCATCCGCGCGAATCGCTGTCCGGATCGCCAGCCGCACCCAGGCACATGAACACGCCGGTCACCGCGAAACCAGCGTCGCGCAGCAGCCCGGCCGTCAGCGAGGAATCGACCCCGCCGCTCATCGCAACCAGCACGCGTTTCTCTCCCGCAGCCGACATACTCACCATTTGGCTAGCTTTTTTCACCACAGAGAGCACAGAGGTCGGAGAAGAAGAAGGGGTTCGGACCGGGAGAGGAGCCAACCCTTCCTTTTCTCCGATCCGGCTCTGTGGCCCCTGTGCCCTCTGTGGTGAAGAAGCACTTCTCTTTCCTACTTGGTTTCAATGTCGTAGGGCAGGCGCGCCAGGAGACCGGTGCCACCCTCGGCCAAGAGAGGCAGCAACAAACGCACCGCCGCGCGACCGCCCGGGACATGCGTGAGCGCGCCCAACACCGAAGGAACGGGCCGCGGCAACACCACCAACTCGGGCAAGCCGCCCGGCCCCACCGGCACCCGGCCGCGCCGAGCGGCCTCGTCAATCGCTGTGCCCAACCCGCCCATACGGTCAACCAGGCCCACGCCCGCGGCCTGCGCGCCGGTCCACACCCGACCACGGCCAAGCTCGTCGGCCCGTGCGGCAGTCACGCCGCGGCGCCCTTCGGCCACGGTGTCGAGAAATCGGCGATACATCTGCTCCATGCGGCCGGAAATGAGGGCTCGTTCCTCGTCATTCCAGCCATGCTCGATAGACAACAAGTCCGCGTGCGCCCCGCGCTTGTAAATCTCGCTGGCAATGCCCAAATGACCGAGCAATCCGTTCACGTTCACCTTGAAACCGAAGATGCCGATCGAACCGGTAAGAGTCGAAGGCGAAGCGAAGATCTCACTGGCGGGCGCCGCCACGTAGTACCCCCCGGATGCCGCCACGTCGCCCAGCGAGGCCAGTACAGGTTTGCCCGCATTGCGCAAGCGTCGCAGCACGCGCGCGATGCGATCAGAAGCCAAGGCCGACCCACCCGGGCTATTCACGCGCAGAACCACCGCACGCACCGATGGATCGTCGGCTGCCTCGTCGAGGGCGGCGATGATCCGGTCGGACCAGGCCATCTCGCTCGACGAAAAGGGAAAGTCGCCGCCCTCGCCGTCCATCAAGGTTCCGTCCACCATGACAACCGCAACCCGGCTGGGCCGCCAACGGGCGGTATCTCGCGGCTGCGAATCGGCGTCGCGCAGCGGGCCCAAGCTTCGCGCCACGGCCGCCTTCAGCTCGTCGTCGTCCGCGACCACATCCACCAGCCCGGCCTGCAGCGCTTGCGCCGATGAGAACACCGCTCGATCGACCAGGTCGCGCAGCTTGGCCTGGTCAAGCCCCTGCGCCCTACGCCCATCCGCCACGCCCGCCAACAGCCGGCCGAAATTGTCGTCGAGGATGGCGTTGCGATTGGCGGCCACCGGAGCCGACTGACCGGTCATCACGAACGGCTCCATGGCACCTTTGTACTCGGCGATGCGCACCAGATCGACCTGGACGCCCAGTCGGTCCAGCGCGGTCTTGTAGAAGGTCACGGTCTGCGCGAATCCGCTGAAGGTAAGGCCCACCGCCGGATCGATGAAGACACGGTCACAAGCGCTGGCCAGGTAGTAGGCGCGGGTGTCGGGCTGGGTGAGGCGCGCGAGCACAGGTTTGCGCCGACGCAGGTCCGCGACCAGCGCGCGCAGCTCCTCGATGCGGCCTAGACCCAGATCGGGCTCTTCGATGTCGAGCAACAGCCCGGCAACCGCCGGGTCGTCGCCTAGCTGGCGCAGATGCACCACCAGCGCCAAGAAACTCCGGTCCGCCTCCAAATCGCTCACCTTCACCCTCGCCACATAGGCGCCGGCCCAAAGCGGCGCATGGCGGGCAGGGAACGACCGCAGCATGAACGAGCCGCCCGGTCCCAGAACAGCGTTGCTATCGTCGCCACGCCAGTTGCCCACTCCGGCCACGGTGGCGCCCAGCCGTTCTTCCTCGATGGTCACACCGACCAGGGCGGTGTAGTCCGCGGAGGCTGACGGCAAAGCCGCGTTTCGGTAGCGCGGCCAATCCATCTCGCCGAAAATCAGCAAGCCGCGAGCCAGTCGCGCTGAAAACCGCGCTCGCGGCAGGGCCGTCGTTTCACCGCCTTGCAAGAGGCGCACTCCCCCGGCAATCTCCAGGCGTTCGGTGCCGAGAGGGCGCAGAGCCGCCTCGAAATCCCATTCGCGTGGCAAGTTGTCTGGACGCCCCACGTCGCGCACCGCCACGCCTGCCGCCAGCATCGAAGACAACCGCACGCCCAATCCGAAGGTGAGACTGTTCGCGGTCGGCAGTCCCGTGCTGAAAATGTGTTCCCACGCCATGCCGAACCCCGCACCACGACCGAGTCGCACGCCGAGGCCGAGCTGCATCTTCTGGTAGTCGCCCGGCATCCCGGGCAGGGTCGGACGCAGCCATTGGAAGCCCGCGCCCAGCGCCGCGCCGAAGGCCAGCGGCGTGCCCAGCATGAGAGCGCCACCGCGCCCGGGCCGCTGCACGTCAGGTCCCCAGTAGTCCACCACCAGCGCGCTGGTCGCTCCGGTCAACATGCCCAGTTGCCCGGGGTTGAGCTCGACCGAAGTTCCGTCCGCGTCGCCCGCCATCGCGCCCCCTGGCACCTTCACGCCGCGAAAGGGAGAGGGAATGACGTCGGCGGCGCGGGCGGCCGGGACGACGCCCGCAACCATTGCCAGCACCAGCCCGGCGCTGATCCCGCGCCGACGCACAGCTTGGCGGAATGCCGACATGACGATGATCCTCTGGCCCATGGACCTGTTCTTGGAGGCCGAGGTATACCAAGCCCCTGGGCAACGCCAAGTGGCTGCATCGGACCACCCAAGAACAGGATCACTACGAGTTGCGCTCGCGAACCGACCAGACTGACCGGAAACCCGCGCGCAGGCGCTGGCTGGTGCTGGCGGCCTGGCCACCGGAGCTAGCCGAGCTTCGCCGGCTGATGAAGCAGCGGAGTCTGGCAAGCAATCAGTTGTTTGCTCGGACTACGGGCGTCGGTCTGGTCGAGGCGGCCATCGGCGCGACCGCCGCCATCGCAGAGGTCAGCCCCGACGCGGTCATGTTCATCGGTACGGCCGGAATCTATTCCGGCCGGCGTCCCGACCTTGCCCTGGCCGGCGTGGTGGCAGCACGTCGCCTGGTCTTGTCGGCTGATGGAGTGGCAACCGGCGACGCCTATCTGCCACCTGCCGTGCCGGCCAGACAGGAAACCACACTCACCCTCCGCCGGATCGCGGCTGCTGCCGGACTGCTGCTGGCAGACGTGGCATGTCCGCTCGCCATCACGTCCCGGTCCACCGCGCTCGGGCATGGTGCCGCAACTTGCGACGTCGAGAACCTCGAAGCCTTTGCGGTCGCCCGCGCTGCGGCCACGGCGGGATTGCCTTTCGCGGCCATCCTGGGCATCAGCAACCCCGTGGGCCCGTCCGCCCACGCGACCTGGAAGCGCAACGCGGCCCGCGCCGCCGCCGCCGCCTGCCGCGCAGCCCTCGAAGTGATCGCGAAAGCAAGCGGCTAGGCTCCGGCGCCCGGCTACCGTCAGCCCGGCCACCCAACCAGCCGCGAGTTTATCGGAAACAGCTACGGCGCCCAGTCGATACGGCATCCAGCACGCAGCAGTCCGGCCTTTGCTGCGCGATCGAACAGCACCTCGATGGCGCTGCGGGCGTCGGGCGCCATCGCGCGCGTGTCTTGGTTTGCGTACATGCCCAGGTAGCGATCGAGCAGCGCTGGCTCGGCAAGGGCAGGCTCGCCGCGCTTCTCGGCGGCAAGCACCCGGATCACCTCGTCGCGGTGATCGAGCGCGTAGGCAATCGCCTCGCGCAGGACAGCCGACACTGCAGCGATGCGTTCCGCCCCCAGCCCGCGCCGGATGACATTCACCCCAAGCGGCAAGGGCAGCCCGGTCGTAGCCTGCCACCACTCCCCGATCTCGGCGATGCGCACATAGCCGCGTCTTTCGTAAATGAGGCGGCCCTCGTGAATCAACAAGGCTGCGTCGATGCTGCCCGTGTCCAGGCACTCGAAGATGCGGCCGAAGGGCGCTATCGGCACCACCACGGGCAGAAGGCCAGGTTGCATCTGGCGCAGCACCAGCCACGCCGTGGTGGACAGGCCCGGAATGCCAACCCGCCGTCCCGCCAAGTCGGCCAAAGCCATCGGTTGCCGTGCCACCAGCACCGGCCCAAAACCCCGCCCCACCGAAGCGCCATGGGGAAGCAGCAGGTACTTGTCCGCCACCGCAGGATAGGCACCCGCCGAGATCGCCACTACATCGATTTCGCCCGCCAAGACCAGCGCATTCAATTCCGCCGTGTCGCCGCGACGATGGGTGAAGGTCAGCCCGCGCGTGTCCACGCCGCCCACGCGCAAGGCGTGGAACATGAACGCGTCGTCAGCATCGACCGAGTAGGCCAGCGAAATGGGCATGGCGTAGTCTAGCAGCCTGTGCCGGTCACCTGCATCGATCCTGCACGGATCAGTTGCTCATCGCCTCGCTCCTGCACTAACCTGCAGCGCCCGTGTCGTTCGCCCCCAAACTCCCGTTGCTCGTTGCCGCGTGCTGTATGCCGCTCTTTGCGTCGACTGCCACCCTTGCCGCGCCGGCGGTCGCGGCCAAACCTTCTGCAGGCAAGTCGAAGGGCAAGCCCGCGGGCAAGCCGGCATCGAAGACCAAAGCAAAAGGCAAGCCCAACGGCAAGACGGCGAAGAAGACCCACGGCAAGAAGCCCGCCGCCAAGAAGAAGGTGCTGCTGGAGCGGCATGTGGTGTCGGTCAAGGGCAACCTGCCCAATGTGCTCTCGCTCGGTGCGCTGGTCGTGGATATGGACAGCGGGCGTGAGATCTTCACCCGCAAGCCTGACCAGCCGCGCGCGATTGCCTCGATCTCCAAGCTGGCCGCGACCCTGGTGGTGATGGACCACGACCTGGACCTCGAGGGGTTGACTACGATGAAGAAGATCGACTCAGAGGTCGCGCGCGGCGGGGCGCCCTCGCGCCTGCTGGAGGGCATGACCCTGTCCAATCGGGATCTGCTGCACGCGGCCCTGCTTGGATCGGACAACCGGGCGGTCTCCGCCCTCGGGCGTGCGGTCGGGCTCAGCACCACCCAACTTACCAGCGCCATGAACAAGAAGGCGGCGGCGTTGGACCTGCGCGCGACCCGCTTTCGCGAACCGACCGGGCTGTCCCCGGAGAACATGTCCACCCCGCGCGAGATTCTCAGACTCCTGCGCGCCGCCATGGCCCACCCAGTCCTCGGACCCATCGTGCGCAGGCCGGAATACGAAGCCCACCCGGTCGGCCGTCCGCCCATAAAATACGTCAGCACGCATCGGCCCGCGGCTCGTCCCGGTCTGCAAGTCCTCGGCGGCAAGACCGGCTACAACGATGCCGCCCGCTATTGCCTGGTCATCGCTATCCGCATCGACAGCCGCAGCTACGGCATGGCCCTGCTGGGTACCGAGGGCAAGCTCACCCGCTTCGGCGATGTGGCCCGCGTGGTCGACTGGCTGGTTTCGCACAAGGCGAGGCTGAGCACCCCGGCCGCGGTCCAAGGGCCGCTCATCCAAGATGGCTTTTCCGTGGTCCCGGATGGCGCGATTCCGATAACACATCAAGCCGTTGACCCTGAGCCGCCCGACCCGGCTCGGCCTGGAGCTGATCAGTAGTACCCAAGGCGTCAATGACTCGTGCCAACCGCCATGGCATAGTTGTCAACTAGATTGGCGCACGACGCTCGAGTCCCCCTGATTTTTCGGCAACTAACTAAGATTCCCTTCGGCCCGTATCTTGCTGTAAGGTAGCGACGAGTTTCCACCATTTCCACGGTTCGTCCATGAGGAGGGTTTCCATGGCCCGTCATCTTTCAAGCCGTTTGCCGCTTCTTCGTTGGCAGTATCTCCGCTGGGGGCTCGCGATCCCCGCACTCCCCCTGGCCTTGTGGGCTTGCAATTCGCACGACCTGAAGCAGCCCTTGCCGAACCCACAGATGGAAACCGATTTCCCGATCTTGGTCAGCCCGGATCGCGAGGTCGACATCTTGTTCATGGTCGACAACTCACCGTCGATGGACCCCAAACAAAATGCTCTGGCTGCCAACTTCGGGAAGATGATCCAGGTGTTGCAGACAATTCCCGACGGCAGTGGCGGGCAAAGTTTGCCTGACGTGCACATCGGCGTGATCAGCAGCGACATGGGGTCTGGGTCAGATCCAGTTGGAACAAACTGCCGGAGGGTCCTGGGCGACCGGGGCCTCCTGTATGGCAACGATCCGAACAATTCGCTCGCGTCGGTCGCGCCCAATGCTGTGCCAGGTTCAGACCAAGGGCAGGGAGGTCACCCGGACCCCAATGGTTGTGGCCTGCACTCGGGCGCACGCTGGATCTCGGATATCGCGGATCCAGCCGGAAACGGGAAGCGGATAAAGAACTACGACGGAGATATCCAGACCGTCTTTTCTTGCCTGGCCACGCACGTGGGGACCGGTGGCTGCGGATTCGAGCATCAACTGCAATCGGTTCGCGTGGCACTCAACGCCGACTATCCCAACAACGACATAAACCCAGAAAACATCGGCTTTGTGCGGCCCAAGGGCTACCTAGCGATTGTTCTGATTACCGACGAGGATGACTGCTCTGCAGATCCCGATGACGGAACCAACGATTCGATGTTCCTGCAGAACCAGCAGATTCCGACCGAGACCGCCAGCCTGCGCTGCGCGACACGCGGCCATTTGTGCAACGGCAAGCCGATTCCTGGCTACGAGGACCCGTCGATAGGCTATCAGCCGCCCAACCCCCTGCCGGCGCCCAACGTTGGCTTCACCACCGCTTTTGCCAACTGCTCGGTCAAGGATCAGCCCAACCCTGACACTGGCAAGACGGACCCCCACTATCTTCCGCTCCTCCGCGTCCAGGACATGATCGATAGCGTGAACTCGATATCCGCGTGGGTAGTCGACAGCAACGGCAACTACGTCTACGACGAAAACAAGAATCACCGCTGGATCCAGAAATCGCCTGACAAGATTCTCGTGTCCGGCATCATCGGCTGGCCGCCCGGCACCAGCTTGGCCGGTGTTACGACCAGTGATCAGTACCAGGTTGGCATAGACACCACCTCGCTTCCTCAGCCGCAGAACACCTACTGGGACTACATGCCCATTTGCACGGTTCCCGCGAGCAAGTCCGCTGATGGCAATATCTACAAGGCATATGGCGGGCTTCGCCTGAAGAAGTTCCTTGATGCCTTCCAGAAGAAGGACACGCAGGGTAATCCCATTCAGAACACCTTCAGCCTGTGCAATCAGGACTTCACAGTTGCGATGACCGCGATCGCCAATGCGATCGTTCAGGTGCTGAAGCCCGGCTGTGTCGAGTACCCGTTGATCGACACAAATTCGGCTGCGCCTGAGGTTCAGCCCGAATGCCAGGTTATCGACCGCATCCCGTGCGACAATCCGGGCACGGATAAATGCCTACAAAGCGGGTACACGGAGACTTCCCGCAAAGAGTGCATAGACACCGGTACGGGACTCCCTCTCAACCCGGTAACTCCGGCAATCAACAACATACCGGATTCCGCTCGGCCTTGCTGGTACCTCTACTACGACAAGAGTCAAGCAGGCTGCCCAAACACGTACAAGGGCCAGAGAATAACCGTATTGCGCCCGTCAGGAACGAACGCGCCCGCAGGTACGGTGCTGGATCTGAAGTGTCTGACCTGCGCAAGAACTGACCAGACCTGCCCGCCGATCCAGTAGCCAGCAGTCACCATAGCGCATAACCAACTACCAAAGCCGCTCTCCCGCCTGCAGGGACGAGCGGCTTTTGCGATCCAGGCTAGCCTTCGCCAGGTTCGCGCTCACCCCGCGGCACGGCCGCAGCGAAGCGCTCGGCGAAGCTGGCTGCCGGACGCGCACTTGCCAGTTTCAGCTCGAAATCGGGAACCTCACTTGTGCGCAAGGTCGATAGGAATTCGTCCACCTCGCGGCTGCTCAGGCCCAGGTTGGCCAGCGCCGCGCGCTCCAGCCGCCTGCCCTGCCCTTCGACGCCGTCGTCAGTCGCGTGCAGCAGCGCCCGCAAGGCGTCCAGTTCCATGCGCGAAAACCGGGCCCCACACACGTCGTAGTCGATCCACGCCTCGTACGACAGCGGCGCCACCCGTTTGAGCATGCCCGCCATCAGTTGGCCATACTGCTGGATTTCCCACTGTGCGTGCGCGTCCACCCGCAAGGTCAGAAAATGCAGCAAGTTGTGCAGATCGATCTTCCAGTACCACTGGGTGTAGGTCGAGAGCGGCAGGTCGATGCGGGCCAACTCGCGCGCCACCTCGTGACTGGTCAGCCAGTCGTAGGTCGCACTGGCCGCGGCTCGGCCGTCCTGCCACCGTTGCTTGGCCTCACTACGGAGCCCGGCCGGCAGAGGCTGGCCGGCGCGTCCCTGGCGGTTCTGCGCGCTCTGCGCCTGCAACTGTTCGTCAGGCGGCGTGTAGAACAGCATAGGCACCAGGCTGTAGCGCCCCGACAGCTCGTTGACGTTTGCGGTGCGATGGCGGATCCACTGGCGGGCCACGAAGATGGGCATGCAGCAGTGGAATTTGAGCTCCACCATCTCACTGGGGGTCGTGTGTCCGTGGCGGTGCAGATGGCGCAGCAGCCCGCGCGTCTGGCTGCGCTTGCGCGTGCCGTAGCCGTAGCTGACCCGAGCGGCGCGCTCGATGTCCTCGTCGCTGCCCATGTAGTCGACCAAGGCGACAAAACCATGGTCCAGCACTGGGAAGTAAAGTCCCAGGATCTCCTCCGCGCCCGGGCTGACGGTTCGCTTGGTTTGGTTGTGCAACTCGGAATCCGCCACGGTTGTTCCCTTCCCGCCGGCGCCGGTCACGAGGCCAGACCGCCCGCCTCGACAAAGGCACCCATGCGCCGGTATTTCTGATAGCGAAGATCCTTGAGCAGGCTGGGCGGAAGCGGCAGCAGATCGGCCAGATGGCGGCGCAGGGCCGCGGCTAGGTTGCGCGCGGTGAGGTCGAAATTGCGGTGCGCGCCGCCCGGCGCCTCCGGCACGATCTCGTCGATTATGCCCAGACGGGCCAAGTCAGGCGCAGTCATCTTCATGGCCGCCGCCGCCTCGGCCTTGCGCGCGTCGCTGCGAAACAGAATCGAGGCGCAGCCTTCCGGCGTGATTACCGAGTAGACAGAGTATTCCAGCATCAGGATGCGGTCTGCCACCCCGATAGCCAGCGCCCCGCCTGATCCGCCTTCGCCAATGACCGCAGCGATGATGGGAACCGGAAGCCCGGCCATGATCTCCAAGTTTTTGGCCACCGCCTCAGCCTGCCCGCGCTCCTCGGCGTCGATCCCGGGAAACGCGCCCGGGGTGTCGAGCATGCAGATGATTGGCTTGCCGAACCGTGCGGCCATGTCCATCAGGCGCATGGCCTTGCGATAGCCCTCGGGCTTGGCCATTCCCACGTTGCGTGCCAGCTTCTCCTTGATGGTGCGCCCCTTCTGCTGGCCCAAGCACAGGACGGGGATGCCTTCGAAGAAGCCAATGCCGCCGATCATGGCGGCGTCGTCCGCGAAACGCCGATCCCCGTGCAACTCGGTGAAATCGGTAATAATCCGGCTGACATAGTCGAGGGTGTAGGGCCGACCTGGGTGCCGGGCGAGCTGCACCTTCTGCCAGGGTGTCAGGCTGGAAAAGATATGCTGCTGCAGCTCGCGCGCCCGCGTCTCCAGGTTCTCGATCTCGCGCCGGATCTCCCCGGACAAGCGCGTGCGCTGTTTGAGATCGTCAATTTTGCGTTCCAGCTCGACAACCGGTCGCTCGAAATCGAGGACCGGGGCCTCCTTCGCCTTTTCTTTCCTGGGTGGCATGTGCGGGTGTCCATCCTCTTTCGGATCTTGGATGCTGGCAAGAGATCTATGAGAATACAAACGCCGGTCCGCCAAAGCTGCCGTGACCGAGCACACGGAGGTGAGAGGAGAGGACACGGAGTGGGCCGGCGAAGGGCATCAGGGACGGGTTGACAGATCGCAAGCTAGGGCGTCGGGGTCTGGGGGGGCAGAGGCCCGCAGGTCGTCTGGTTCGCGTCGAAACCAGGTCCGTTGCCGCCGGGCATAGGCCGAGGTGGCACTTTTTGTCTGAGCCACGGCTTCCGGCAGGGTCAAAAGGCCGTCGAGATGCTGGCCGAGCTGCTTGTACCCCAGAGAGGCCAAGGCGCGGGTTTGGCCGAAACCGGCCGCGCGCAAGGCCTCGACCTCGGCGAGGAAACCAGTCGCCATCATGCGCTCGACCCGGCTGTGAATAAGCGGACGCAACTTGTCGAGCGGGTAATCGAGAATGACGACGAAGAGCCGCCAAGGAAGCGACGGACGAGCAGCGCGCCGGCGCAGCTCACTGATCGAGGTTCCGGTCTGCTCGTACACCTCGAGGGCGCGGCTGGTGCGAACCAGATCGCCGGGTCTGATCTGCGCCGCCGCTTCCGGATCAATTTCTTGCAGCCGGCGGTGCAAGGCCGGGATGCCGAGGGCGGCAGCCTCGGCATGATGGCGCGCCCTGATCGCCGGATCTGAGGCAGGCGCGTCGAAGAGCCCACCCCGCAAGGCACGAAAATACAGTCCCGTGCCGCCCACAATAATGGGAATGCGGCGGCGAGCGTGGATGTCATCGATGGCCACGCGGGCCTGCCCGGCCCAGGCCGCGGCATGAAACGGCTCGCCCGGATCGACGAGGTCGAGCAGATGGTGCGGGCAGCGCGCTTGCTCCGCACGCGTGGGTTTGCCTGTGCCGATGTCCATGCCGCGATAGACCTGCACGGAATCACAGCACACGATCTCGCCGGAAAGCCGTTCGGCCAGCGCCAGCCCGAGTTCGCTCTTGCCCGAAGCCGTCGGTCCCAGGATCGCGATAACCATGCTAGCCCGCATCTGCCGGGCCGAGGACCGAAGCTAGCTTCTTCACCACAGAGGGCACAGAGGTCACAGAGCCAGACCGGATAGGAAAGGGTTGGGTTGAGCAGTCCAAATTTCTTCTTCCCATCCGACCTCTGTGTTCTCTGTGTGCTCCGTGGTGAAAAAGCTAGCTACGTCCGTCCCAGGCGTTGTTCGATCTCGGCGATTGACATGCGCAGGAGCACGGGGCGGCCGTGCGGACAGTGGGAATGCAGGTCCACGGCATCGAGCTGGCCGAGAAGGGTCACCGCCGCTTCGCGCGCCACGATGTCGCCCGCCCGCAAAGCGCCGTGGCATGCCATGGTCGCGAACACATGCTCGAAGTTCTCCTCGGCGCGGCGCAAGGAATCCCCTTCTGCCACCCGGTGCAAGACGTCACGCAGCAGGGGCTTGGGATCCACGTCTTTCAGCAAGTCGGGTACCGCGCGCAAGAGCATGGTACTCGGCCCGAAAGCTTCGACCTCGAAACCGAGTTCGGCCAGCGCTTCGGCCGTCGCCGCCTCGCGCGCCGCTGCCGCCGCAACCTCATCGAGTTCGATGGGAATGGGGAAGAGCAGGCGCTGGCGAACCACGGCGCGCTGGCGATGGGCCACGCGCAGCCGTTCAAACATGATCCGCTCGTGCGCCGCATGTTGGTCCACCAGCACCAACTCCGACGGACCTTCGCACACCAGATAGGTTCGCCTGAGCTGCCCGATGTACTCGAGTCCCCCGAAGAAACCCCGGGACGCGGGCTCGCCCGCCGCCGGCAATCCCTCGTCGCGCAGCACGGTCGGCAGCGGGCTGGGCTTCTCACCCAAGCCTGGCGCTCGCGCAAGCGCCGCCGAAAAGGATGCCTGCCGGTCGCGCGCAGGTCTGGGCGGAAGCGAGCGCTCGTCCTCACTCGGGGCGACACGCTCGGGTGGCAGGGTGTAGGCACGGATGGGCGACACCGCCAGCCACGGTGCCCGCGCCACCGCCCGGCCCACCACGTGCCGGACCGCCGCGTAGACCTCCTGCGGCCGGGCAAAGCGCACCTCCAGTTTTTGCGGATGAACGTTGACGTCCAACTCCTGGCCAGGCACGTCGACAAAAAGTGCGGCCAGCGGGTAGCGGCCCCGCTCCAGCAACTCGCCGTAGCCCTGGGCCAGTGCGTGCAGAAGCGCGCGGTCGCGCACGAAGCGACGTCCAACGAAGAGGAAGGTCGAACGCCCGGCCGGCGCGGCCTCCTCGGGCGAGGCCAGAAAAGCCCGCACCTTGATTCCACCCTCTTCTCCCTCGGCCTCGTGCAACACCTTGGCGCCACGCCGAGCGAGCGCCGCGCGTACCCGCTCGGCCATGTCCCGGTGGGGCGGCAGATCAAGCGCCACGCGGCCGTTGCCGCGCAGGCGGAAGTGCACCTCGGGATGGGCCAAGGCCAGACGCAGAACTGCTTCTGAAACATTGGCCGCCTCGGTGGACTCGGACTTGAGAAACTTGAGGCGCGCGGGCGTGTTGAAGAAGAGATCACGCACCTCCATCTGAGTTCCCTCGGCCATGCCGACTTCGCCCGCGTCGGTCTCCAGCCCGGCTTCGACCAGCAGACGGAAGCCCGCGGTGGCACCGGTCATCTTGGTGCGCAAGGTGAGGCGTGAAACTGCAGCGATGGAGGGCAGCGCTTCGCCGCGAAAGCCGAAAGTGGCGAGTCCCCAGAGATCGTCGGCACAAGCGATCTTCGAGGTGGCGTGGCGCTGCAGCGCCAGACGCGCCTCCGCCGCCGTCATGCCGCAACCGTCATCCACCACGCGAATCAGCCGCCGTCCCCCGGCTTCGATCTCCACATCAACGCGGCGGGCGCCCGCGTCGACCGCGTTCTCGCACAGCTCCTTGGCTACCGAGGCGGGTCGCTCGACGACCTCGCCGGCCGCAATCTGGTCCGCCAACGCGGGCGGCAGGATGCGAATTCTTGGCGCAGGGGTGTCGGTCTCCATGCTCTTGCGAGTGAGCCTATCAGGGAGCCGCGCGCACGAAAACGAGATACGGAATAGGCTGGCTATTTCACACAGAGGACCCAGAGGACACGGAGCCGGATGAGAGACGGAAGGGTTGTGTGTGATACACTCGTGCCCGTGTCACGTGTTCTAGTCGTCGACGACGAGCCAGAAGTTCGTCAGGTTGTCAGACGTGCGCTCGAGCGTCTGGGGCACAGAGTGACCGAGGCATCCGACGGCCAGGAAGCCATCAAGACCCTGGATGGGGGCGGCTTCGACTTGGTGGTCAGCGACTTGCGCATGCCGCGCGCTGACGGATTCGCGGTCTTGCGCAAGGCCCAGGAACCCACCCTGCGCACACCAGTGATTATCCTCACCGCCAGTACCCTCATGTCGGAGTGCGTGGAGGCCATGCGCTTCGGCGCCTTCAACTTCCTGGTCAAGCCCTGCAACGCTGAAGAGCTGAAGTCGGTGGTGGAGGCTGCCCTCGCCCAGGGACGACCGAGCCCGCGCGCCTCGGCCACGCGCAGCAACGATCTGGCCGAGCCGCAGGCGGTCTTGGTGGGCGATTCCCCTGCCTTGCGCGGCGTGATCGAAATCGTCAGTCAAGTGGCCCCCACCGACGCAACCGTGCTGCTGTTGGGGGAGAGTGGCACGGGGAAGGAAGTGGTGTCCCGCCTCATCCACGCCTTCTCGCCTCGTTTGGGCAACCCATTTGTGGCCGTCAACTGTGGCGCCATTCCCGAGGGTCTGGTTGAAAGCGAGCTGTTCGGTCACGCCCGTGGAGCCTTCACCGGCGCCACTGACGCCCGTGCCGGCAAGTTCGTGGAGGCCGATGGTGGAACCCTGTTTCTCGACGAGATCAGCGAGCTGCCCCTCTCGCTGCAAGTGAAGTTGCTGCGCGTTTTGCAGGACAAGACGGTCACGCCCGTGGGCGAATCCAAGACCCGTTCGGTGAACACGCGAGTAGTGACGGCCTCGAATCAGGATCTGGAAACGCTGGTCAAGGAGGGAAAGTTTCGCAGCGATCTCTTCTTCCGCCTCAACGTGGTACCGATTCTCCTCCCGGCTCTGCGCGAACGCGCGGAGGACGTGGCGCCACTGGCTCACCACTTTCTGGCGTCAGCCAATCGCCGCAGCCACAAGAACATCACCCTATCCGAGGCCGCCCTGCTCGCCCTGCAGCTTTACAGTTGGCCGGGCAACGTCCGCGAGTTGGAGAACCTCATCGAGCGGCTGGTCATCCTCAATCGTACCGGGGTCGTCGGGTTCGAGGACCTGCCCACCGGGGTACGCAGCCCGTCGGCGGACTTCGCGGCTGCCACCGCGAACAGTCCATCCACGGATGCGATCGACTTGGTGGCAACCTTGGCGCGCATCGAAGCCGCACTGATTGACCGGGCCATGCGCACCTCGGGCGGGAACAAGACCCGCGCCGCCGAGTTGTTGGGGCTAAGCCGCACCACCCTGCTCGACAAGCTCAAGCGGGCAAGCGGCGAGTCGGGAAACTAGCCGCGGCGGCGGGACCGGTGGGCCGGATCCGGATCCGGGGCCGGTGGCCGGTGGCCGGTGACCGGATCCGGTGGCCGGATCCGGCCTCGGCCTCGGTTCCGGCTGCCCAGTCACTTCGGCGTGGGGCCGTTGCGGGGCAATACAAACCAGAAAGTGCTTCCCCGACCGACCTCACTGTCCACCCCGATGCGGCCACCATGCGCCTCCACCGCCAACCTACAAAAGGTGAGTCCCAAACCGGTGGAGAATCTCTGGCCGCGCGAAACCGCCTCAACCTGACCGAACTTCTCGAACACTCGTTCGCGGTACTCGCGTGGAATGCCGGGCCCGGTGTCCGACACAGCCATTCGTACCATGTCGTCGTTGGCTTCAACCGCGATGGTGACGACCCCGGTTGTGGGCGTGAATTTGAGCGCGTTGCCCAGCAGGTTTTGCAAAACACGCGCCACCACGTCACGGTCCACGACCGCCATGACGGGCTCGTCCGGCCAGTCGCGCACGAGCTGTCGCGTCCCGACCAGGGATTCCAGCTCCTCAACGCTCTCCCGTGCCACGGCGGCCATGTCGGCGGGGGCGAGCTGCAAACGCATCTCGGTGCCCTCCATCTTGCTCACGTCAAGCACTGAATTCACCAGTCGGATGATGGTGCGGGTGGCGTGCAGTGCCATTTCCACGTCGGCCGCCAACTCCTGGCGATGTTGCTCCTCCGCGTCCCACTTGATGACCTCCAGGCAAGCCGAGATGGCAGCCAGCGGCGATCGCAGATCATGCACAACCATGTGCACCAGGCTGTCGCGCAGGGTTTCCAGGCGGCGCAAAGCCTCGATGCTTTCCTGGAGCTCGCGGCGCTTGCGCCGAAGTTCCAGGTGGGTGGCCACGCGCGCCTCTACTTCCGCCATCTGAAACGGTTTGGTGACGTAGTCCACTCCCCCGACCGAGAACGCCCTCACCTTGTCCACCGTCTCGGTGTTGCCGCTGATGAAGATCACCGGGGTGTCAGCCAGCTTGGGATCAGCCTTTAGCTGTTCGCACACTTCGAAGCCGTTCATGTCAGGCATGTTGA
Organism: Myxococcales bacterium; assembly: GCA_003158455.1. Taxonomy (GTDB): domain Bacteria; phylum Myxococcota_A; class Polyangia; order Fen-1088; family Fen-1088; genus Fen-1137. Next base: position 16,674 of record PMJO01000154.1, read on the forward strand.
TGTCGAGCAGCACCAGATCGGGCACCTCGGCCTTCGCCGCCCGCAAGGCCAAGCGGCCTTCCAACACCGGACGCACGCGATGTCCGTGCTCCTTGAGCATGCCGACCAACACCTGCAGGTTGGCCGGCGTGTCGTCAACCACCAGAATGCTAGCGCCGCTGTCCGGGTGTGAAGAGTCCTCAGACATTCCCTTCTCCCCGTTGTACATAATCGATCAGCTTCTGATAGTCGAATCGCTCGACCGTTTGGCGTAGAATCCGCGCCGACTCGGCATCCAGTGTGGCGATCTGTTCGGCCAGGGCCATGAGCCGATCATAGTCGGCGTGGATGGCGGCGGTGCGGAGTTCATCCCGCAAAGCGGAAGGGAGTTGCGCCAGCGCAGGGCCGGGTGGCAGGTTGTTGTGTACCGCGGTTGCCCCTGGCGTTCTCGCTGTCGGCAAGTCGACCGAAATGTACTCGACCCCCAGGCGCACGCGCAATCGCTCCAGCAGGTCCGCTTCGCGAAACGGTTTACTCAAGAAATCGTCGGCGCCTGCGGCCAGCGCCTGTTGCCGATTCTCGGCGAAAGCGCTGGCCGACACGGCGAGAATGAAGGTGCTCTTTCCGGTCGGCGTCGCGCGGATTTGTCGTATCGCCTCGGCGCCCCCCATTTTCGACATGCGCATGTCCATCAGAACGGCGTGAGGATTCCATGCAGCAAAACCGGCAACCGCTTCTAACCCGTCGTTTGCCTCGCGGATACGAAAGCCAACCGATTCCAGCATCTGAGACATCACCTTGCGATCCTCGGGCTGGTCGTCGACTACCAACACCCGATAGGGATCCGTTGGCGACTTGATCCCGATCACCCGCCGCGACGGCAGTTCGACGTGCGGCCGATCCGGGTCACCCTGACCGAGCGAGATTTCGACATGGAAACAACTCCCCCGCCCCACCTCGCTGTCGACCGTGACGTCACCGCCGAGAAGCCGCGCGAACTGCCGGCTGATGGCGAGCCCGAGGCCGGTGCCCCCGGCCCTTGCCCCGGCCGCAGCCTGCTCGAAGGGATTGAAGATTCGCTCGCGATCCACGCTGGGAATCCCCGGTCCACTGTCATCCACGTCGATGAGAAGGCGAGAGGCGAAGGTATCGGTGGGCTCGACCCTCACCCGCCACAACACGTGCCCCTGCTCGGTGAACTTTATGGCGTTGCCTAGTAGGTTTATGAGGATCTGGCGCAGTTTCCTTTCGTCGGTCACCACGGTGTCCGGCACCCCGTCGTCCACGGTGACCTCAAAGCGCAGCTTCTTGGCCCCGGTGCGCAGCCGAAACATGCCGGTCAGGTCATCGACCAGAGCACGCAGGTCAAAGGTGGATGGCTGCGCGGCGACGCGACCAGCCTCGATCTTGGACATCTCAAGCACGTCGTCAATCAGCGCCTGCAAATGCTCGCTGCTGCGCCCTATGGTCTCCAGGTACTGGCGTTGGCCCGCGCTCAGCGAGGAATCGCGCAACAGCAGCTGGGTAAACCCCAGAATCGCGTTCATCGGAGTGCGGATTTCATGCGAAATGCTGGCGAGAAACGCGCTCTTCGCCCGGTCAGCCCGCTGAATGCCGTCGATGAGTTCGCGTTCACGCGAGACATCGCGAAACACCGTGACCACACCCTGAAACTCGCCCTTGTCGTCGAAGAGTGGTGCCGCGCTCATGCTGACCGTCAGGTGCCGGCCGTCACGGTGCTGGGCGGACATTTCCCGCGCGCTCAAGGGCAGGCGCGCGCGCCTGATTTCCTCGAACGGATACCCGTCGGCAAAGCAGAGCATCTTGCCTTCCGAGTCGGGGGGACGTCCCAGCTCACTGCACAGGCGTCCGACTGCCTCCTCTGCCCGATAGCCGGTTATGGCCTCGGCCCCTCGGTTCCAGGACACGATGCGGTTCTCGACATCGACGGTGAACACGCCGTCGGTAATGCTGCGAACCACGTTCTCGGCATACTGCTTCTGTAAGGCGATCTCGCCGGCCAGCTTTTCCGCGCGTCGCTGAATGTCCTGATGGATGAGCGCGTTGTCGATGCTGACCGCGGCAGCGCCGCAGATGGCTTGCAAAAACGCGATCTCAGCGAGGGAGAAATCGCGGTGTTTGGTGGTGACCAGGGACAAGACGCCGATCACCTTGCCCCGCGAGACCAAGGGGAATCCCGCGTAGCCCAGGGCGGTCTGCTCCGTGGCGCTCCACCCGGAATCGGCATCCCGAGGAGCGATGAACTCCGAGGACTTGCGTACATCCGAGATAACCAGGGGCTTGAGGTCACTTAACACCCGCCCTGCCGCGCCCTCGCCTCGACACAGACGAAGGTGGGCAGAGATGGGGCCAGCGGGACCAATGACCGCCGCGGTTTCGAGCAGGTCGGTTTCGCGGTCGAGCAGCATTATGCTGGTCCGGTCGACCCGCGACATTTTGCGCACGCTGTGCAGCACGCTATCTAGGATCTGCCGGGGATCCAGGGTGGATGTCGTGGCGGTGACGATCTCATTGAGTGCAGCCAGTTCCTGTTGATGCTGGGCCTGTTCGCGCTCCGCCATCCGGCGCCGGGTGATGTCGTGTAGAACGTAGATGCCCTGCACGAACTGACCCTTTTCGTCGCGGATCGCTGATGCGACCAGATTGACCCAGACGACGGAGCCGTCTTTGCGCAGAAAGCGTGCCTCGACCTGAATCCACTCTCGCCCGCCCGAAACCAGCTCCGCATGCGCAGCCGCTAGGCGTGCGCGGTCCTCTGGGTGGCCGAACTCGCTGAAAGCAACCTGCCCGTTCTCCTCTTCGCCGCAACCCAACATCTCGCGTAGCGCACCGTTAGAACGGAGCGGCCGTCCATCGGAGTCGATCAGCACGATGCCGACGGGCGCGCGGTCGAAGATGGCCCGAAACTCCGCTTCGCTACGCTGTAGGGCAAGTTGGGCGTGCCGTTGCGCTGTGATGTCGCGACGAGTGCCCCAAATGCAAACCACCCAATTCTTCTCGATGATTCCTACCAGGCTGTTCAGCGCCCAAGTCTCTTCCCCGTCGGGTCCGCTTCCCGGCGTCACCAGGTCGGCAACCCGGAATCCACTGCGAACAAAGCAGCGTAGAAACTCCAACTGGTCCGTCTGTGCCCCTTGCATCAGCTCAGGCAGGCGCCGACCCAACACGTCCGGTGCCCGGCTGTAGCCATGCTGGCGGGCGAACTCGTCGTTGCACTCGCCCACACGCGCGCGCTGGAACAGGGCAGCCACTAGCTCGTCCTCAGAAAGGTCGGCGGGCACGGGCGGCAGCAGGTCGTAGCGCCACACCCCCTCCCCGCTCATCTGTACGAAACGACGGTAGCGCTCCTCACCCGCCCGCCGCGCCGCCTCCGCGCGTTCCGGCTCGGTCAAGTCGACGGCAATGATAAGAAGGCGATCCCCCACGCGCGCGGCATGAAACTCCACATGGCGAAGCGACCCGTCCTGGCAAGTGATGATGGCGTCCATGGGACGCATGGGGGTTCCCTTATGGGCAGCGTCGGACAAACGGGCCATCCAGTCGGCATGGACGCGTTCCCGGTAGTCAACTTGGGGATAGGCTAGACGCCACCAATCGTCCACCGTGGCCGGTTCACCCGCGCGGTAGCCGAACAAGTTGAGAAACTGGCGGTTGGCATAGATCGGCAAGCCCTGCTCATCGAACACAACCGCAGCGAACGGGGAGATCTCCAGCAGATTGTGAAGATCATCGAGCACGGGAAGCGGATCAGACAAAGCGGCGCCCCCCGCTGCTCGGCGCCGCGAGCAGGCCACTCCTATGCCTGTTGCATGCGGTCTTCGCCGCGTTGCCAGGAGGGACCTGTCGATCCGAACCCAGGGTGGCTCGGCAGGGTGCGACAGGCTGCACCACGGTCGCCGGGACGCGTCTCACGTCGTGCATGGCTCTCGGCAGAACCACGCTCTGTCTGTAGCCGAGACGGGTTCGCGCCTGCGCGTCCGCAGAAAAGAATGGGAACACCTCCGCACCAATCATCAGCGTCGAGTGCCCTTCTGGTCCACATTGTCGCAGGTTCACATGCACGCGCCGACAGCACGCACTCGGCAGTTGGGGAAAAAGACCTGCCATTTTCACCCTTCGGACTTAAGCAAAGGTCGGAATCCTACGATATGTATTCTTGCCGCTATCGACGAATCATTGGGCACGCCGGTCGTGGCCCAGCCGCAGTGGAACGCGGCCGGAGAGCGTCGCATGGAAACCGTCTTTCACACCGATCCGCAGGTACAACTGTCCAGCCTGTACCGAGCTCTGCTCCACCGGCAGGAGCATCTGGACGAGTTCCGCCAACTGCTATCGCAATATCCACCCGTCGCTGAAGACAACACGGAACCGCTCAGCGCGAGCGCGATACGCGAGACGCTCAGCCAGCGCATCCGCCAGTGGACCGGCCAACCTTTCGGTGGCTTGTCCGCGGCCCAGATGCACATGTGGCGGGCCATCGTGGTCGAGCGGCGTATCGCACTGTCGCCGTGGAACGAATCAGGAAGATTCGCCAGCATCTCGTGAACCGCGGATCGAAGTTGGCTGTCTCACACACCCCCGTGCGCGGCGTAGTTGAGAAACTAGCCGACAACAACCTGTTGGACCACGCTCTACGAGAAGCCTTTTCCAACCAAATACAGCTCGGTGCTTTCCCCTCGTGAGCTTTCGAGTTTGAGAAGACGTACGTCGGAAAAATGCGTGGACATGCGTGCGCGGATGCGGGCCACCTCCGGGCTCTGAAACACCTTGGCCACGAACCCGCCCAGCGGCGCGAGCAGCCGTTCGGCCCGGCCGAGCGCTTCCTCTACCAAAGCCGCCGAGCGCGCCTGATCCGTCGCTCGAATGCCGGTCGTGTCGGGTGCCATGTCGGACAAGACCACGTCGAAGGCCGCCTGGCCGCACAGCAGCTCCTCGTCGGACAAAGTGAAGATGTCGGCGACCAGAACCCGCGCCCCAGCAACCGGCCGTGGCAAGGACTGCCGATCCACTCCGACCACCACGCCATGGGGCCCCGCCACTTTGCACGCATACTGCAACCATGATCCGGGCCGGCAACCCAGATCGAGAACGCGCGCGCCGGCGCGCAGGAGGTGAAGGCGCCGGTCGATTTCCTCCAACTTGTAGACCGACCGCGCAGCAAATCCCTCGCTGCGTGCCTTGCGAAAGTACGCGTCGTGACGCCGGTTGCGGTCGCGAAGCGAAGCCAACCTGTCTGCCCAGCGATGTCTAGCCGCTCGTCTGGCCCTTCTTCGACGCCTTCATCGGGTTCTTGGACTCGGTCTCTTTCTGCACCACCGGAACGATGTACTTCTTCACGTTCTTGGCGCTGCCTTTGAGGAATACGAGACCGCGGGCCGGCCCTGGCACCGCGCCCTTGACCAACACGATGTTCTGCTCGGGAAAGACTTTCACCACCACCAGGTCCGAAGAGGTACACCGGACATGGCCCATGTGCTGGGACATCCGCTTGCCTTTATGCACCCGACCGGGGGTGAGGCGACAGCCGATAGAGCCGCCATGTCGGAAGAACTCGTGCGATCCGTGACCGTTCACCGAGCCCGCCATCTTGTGCATCTTCATCACGCCCTGGTAGCCCTTGCCCTTGGTGATGCCCGCCACATCGACCACATCGCCGGATTTGAAGACCTCATCGGCCTTCAGCACCTTGCCCACGTCGAACTTGGCCACATCGCTCGCCTCCAGGCGAACCTCGCGCAGCACCGCGGGCGTCCGCTCGATCTTCAGCTTCTCGAACAGCTTGGCCTCCGAGCGGCGCAAATGGCGCAACGAGCGCTCTTCGAATCCGAGCTGCAGCGCCGCGTACCCATGTTTGTCCGGCGTCCGTTGCGCCGTTACCACGCAGGGCCCAATCTCGAGCGCCGTGCAGCCCAGAGATGTTCCGTCATCGTGGAACACACGGGTCATCCCCAACTTTCGGCCAATTAGACCCATCTTCAGCGACATGATTTGCAAACCTCTTGAAAGAACGTGGCTTTATAGTCGGCGCAGGGGGCCAGGTCAAGTTGACTCAGTCGCCGCGGGCTTTCTCTGCCGCACCGCTTTCCGTTGTCTCACTCTCGATGAGCTTCTGTGGGTCGAAAGTAACCGGTCCCAGGATAAGATCGATCTGCCGGTCGAACGGTGACGCGTCGGGGTGATTCTCCTCGGGGGTGCGGGGCCGAAATACCAGGTTGACGGCAGCTAGCGTCGGCGCATCTCGGAACATGGGACGAGGATATTCCACCTGGAAAGCGGCTTCGCGCACGCAGCGCTCGATCTCGGGTCGGTCTAGACTAGTCCGGCTGATTATCGCGTCCTCAAGCTCGCCCCTTTCCAGGTGAAGCTCCAGCCGGATGCGACCCTGCAGGGTCAAGTCGGCGCTATTGGCCACTCGCCGCGAAACATAGCAGGCGCGCGCGCGCGGCAGAAAGGCCAGCGCGAGGGCGTTGCGCAAGACCAGCGGGTCCATTTGTCCACGCACCACGCTGTCTGCAGGCAGCTTGGTGTGCGGCGCAACGGTTTCGACGTAGGCAGCGATATCGGGCAGCGAACCTGCCCAAGTTTTCGGCGGTTTCGTGGCGACGAAGGCTTGCAACCACTCGCGGGCGATTCTCGCGGCAGTTACGCTGGCTCGAACCGTCGTGCCCGCATATTCAGCCACCACCTGAACACGAGAACCCTGGCCGGTCGGCAACGTCAGTCCCCTGACCAAGCCCGCCCCGGGAGCCAAACCAGTTGCCAATTTTCGGCGCCCCTGGGTGCGAAGGTTGAACAGATCTCCACCCTGCGTCAGCGCAGCCAGCGCGAATCGCGCCACCCCACCCAGGTCCTCGGTCGCCAGCACGCGCACGGCTCCGCCGAACCGTCCCACCAGCTTGGCCAATCGCTCGACCGCGTCGGCCGGGACAGGGTCGTCGGCTGCCGGACGCACAAGCAGAACGAGGATTCGAAGCCCGATACCCGGCACCGCGGACGCAAGCGCGCCGGCGAGCGTCTCCGTGGTCTGCGACTCGGGCAAGGCTCCGTCGCTGACGATCACCAGCAAACGAGACCCACCCCTCGGAGAAGAGCCGTAGCCCTTCACCCAGTCGGCTGCCCGGCGGAGCGCCCCGACCAGATCGGTGCCGTTCTCAAGCTGGTTTGAGTCGGCCGCTGCGGCCAGGGCGTCGAGCGCCTCGCCCGTGGCGGCGCGTGCGATGGGAAAGACCTGCGTCGCCGTCCGTGCAAAAAGGATGATGTTGAATCGCTGCGCCGGGGGAAGAGCCTCAAGCAGGGCCCGCGCCAGCAAGCGCTGGCTGGACATGCCACCGGTGCCGACGCTGCGCGAGCGATCGATAAGGAACATCAACTCGTCGGGCGGAGGCTCGTCGAGATGGGAACCCTGGGAGGGTTCCCATGCCCTTCGGCCCTGCACCTGCCCCTCCTCCCCGCTCGCNNCGGCCTCGCGCGATGGTCCGCGGCCGGCAGAGCCGGCCGGCTCCCCGCGCGGCTGGGCGGGCCTTGCGGCCGACACAGGCCCACCACCAGCGTCTCGGCCGCGCGCGCAGCGCCCGGCGCGCGCTGGCTTGCCCGCGCCGCCAGCAAATGCCCTGGCCACGCCCTTGCCTGCTCGCGCAGGGTGTAGCCCACCTCCCAGGCGGCGCGCAAGGGCGCCATCGTTCGTACCACGGAGGCACGCCCGTTGGACGAAATGCGCACCGGCAGGTTGGCCACGCTCGCCTCGGACAGCCTGACTTCGGCCGGCAAATCGTCGAATCTGACCGTGACCTGCGCCGGGGTCGGATTCTCTTCCAGGCTGGCGGGCAGGTGCAGGACGAAACGACCGTCGGCACATGCCGCAGGCGCGGTGTAGCGATAGTGCACAAACGCCCGCCCAGGAGCAGCCAGTGGGGCCAAATGCACGCGGACCCGGGCAGCCTCGTCGGGCAGCGCCGACGCGGGCGCGAGTTGATGCGACGACAGCAGGCGCGCGTAGTCAACGCGGGCTGTGGCCTCGGCGGTGGCGGCAAGCTTGACCGCACGGTCTGCGCTGCGGGCTCCCCAGTCGACCAGGGCCGCACCCTCGGGCAGGTCGAGGTCGACAACCGTGGCGTGGCTTGGGGCGCGCTCCGCGCCGAGGAGGACTTCGCGTTCCACCTCGACCAGGGCCACCGGCCCGACGATGCGAATCAAAACGCGATGGACCGGCTCCGACTCAGGCGCCGGCTCGCGCTGGGGCAGGCCCGCTGCCAGGGCAAGCGAGATGGCGCAAATGGGCGCGAGCATCACGGGCAGTCTACCGATCTGGCCCGCCCCTGGCCATCCCAGCAAGCCTTTGCGTGCGCGCCGCCCACCTGCCACTATACGGGCACGATGACTTCGCCCCGAGCACCCATCGTGGAAGTGTCGCCTTCAGAGCCGGCCGACGCGGTTCTGCAGCAGGCGATTGGCATCCTGTCGGCCGGAGGTGTGATTGCGTTTCCCACCGACACCCTGTACGGCCTGGGCTGCGGTTTTGGCCAGCAGCAGGCCATCGAACGCATTCAACGCATGCGCGGTCTAGACCTCACAACCCGGCCACTGACTTTCTTGCTGCCCGACGTGGGCGAGCTTCCCCGCTTTACCCGCATGAGCGAAGCATCCTATCGTCTGGTCAACCGCATCTTCCCCGGGCCCTACTGCGCCGAACTGCTCGCCCACCCGAGCGTGCCGTCGCCTTTCGTGCAAGGTGAACGACGTACCATCGGAGTCCGCATCCCGCAGAGCGCCCTGTGCGAAAAACTAGCCTGGCTGCTGGGCCGGCCTATCCTCACCGCCACCGCCAAGTCGCGCAACGGCCAGGTCCTGACCACCGCCGCCGAGATCCGGCAGGAATACGGCACGGAACTCGATCTCATATTGGATGGCGGAACTCTGAGCGGCCCACCCTCTACGGTGGTTAGCTTGGTGGACGGCTGGCCGACCGTTCTGCGCGAGGGCCTGGGACCGGCGAACCGGCTGGTCGGGTAACTGGCTAGCCTTTTCACCACCAGCGACAGCGGCGGGAGAATTTCAATCAGTAGTGCTAGGCTAGATCCCGTAGCAGTAGACCGCGGCCTCGGGAATCTCGTTTCCGCACGGGCTGGCGTAGACGCATTCGTAGCTGGGTAGTGGGCACAGCTCGGACTCGCATTCGGACAGCGAGGAGCAGCTCTTGCTACCCGAATTCGCCAGCTTGGTTCGACACCCATCCGAGACGGCTCGGCATGCGGTGCGGACTCCAGTGGTCGCCGAACACGTGCCGTCGTTGAGCTGAACGCAGACTTGGTTGGCTGCGCACGAGGCGCAGGGGTTGGAGCGGCTTTCGTCGCTGGCGCTGGTTCCGTCGCGTCCGTCGATGGACGATCCGGGCATTTGGTCGACGGCCTGTCCGTCTATCCCAATATCGCGCCCAGTATCGATGGAAAGCGCAGGCAGATCGCCATCCGTGGGAACGTCGAGCGGCAGATCGGGCATCGCGGTGTCATTGTGGCTCTCGCTATCCGGCGCGGGGCTGAGATCCAGGGCCGTTTCGGGGCCGACCTCGAAGCCTGCCGGTGCCGACTCGATGCTGGCATCGCGTCCCGTGTCGGTCGACCCATCGTTCGAATCCGGCGAATCCGGACCGCTCATGTCTTTGTAGGACGGCGATCCGTCAGCAGGCGCTCCGTCGGGCGCGCCGTCGGCTTTCCGTCCGTTGTTCGAACTGGAACATGCAAGCTGGGTTGCAAAAAGCAAACACACCGAGATTCCGAGAGCCTGGTATAGCCGCATGCCCATGACGCATAGCAGGAACCGTGCCAGGCGCAATCGCCCGAAGTTCCTGCCGAGGCGCGGGCCGAACGAGACACGAGCGCGACATCGTTGTCGCCGCTCTAGACTAGAAGGTAATCACGATGTCGTCGATCCAAATGCCAAGGGTCGCACCGACTCTACTTCAACTTGGCGGCGGCGGCGCGGGCATTCTTGATGAAGGCACGCAGCTTGCGCATGTCCTTGATACCGCGGGTAGATTCAACCCCTGACGACACGTCCACGCCGTCGGGCCGAGTTGCAGCGATTGCCTCGGCCACATTGGTGGGATTGAGGCCGCCGGCGATCAAGTACGGCCGCCGCGCGCCCCCTGCCACGACCTGCCAAGGGGCTCGTTTGCCGCTGCCGCCATACCCCTCGGCGTACGCGTCGTAGAGAAAGAGGCTGGCCTGCCAGCTCATCGCTTCCTTGAGCGACGCCTCGTCCCGAACCCTAATCACGCGGATAGTTTGCTCCGGCGGCAGCCAGGTCCAACTCGCCGGGATCTCGTCACCGTGCAGTTGCGCGCGATCCAGTTTCAACTCAGCCATGGTCTCGCTAACCACCAGGGGATGGGCGTTGACAAACACCCCCACCTTGAGCACCCCGGGCGGAATCGCCGCGCTGATCTCGCGCGCCTGCTCGTCCTCCACGAAACGCTTCGACCCACGCCAAAAATTGAGGCCGATCAGATCGGCGCCCGCCGCGGCTGCCTGCTGCGCATCCTCGGGACGGGTGACGCCGCAAATCTTGACCAGAAAGCTCATATGCGCCCCCAAAGCCTGCGCAACGCTAGACCAGGATCAGGATCGCACATCAAGCTTGTGCCGACTAGGATAGCGTCGATGCCCGCCTCCTGCATTCTGTGCACGTCGGCGGCGCTGCGGATACCTGACTCCGCGACCAGCAGGCGATCCGAGGGAAGCAGGGACCGCATGCGGCTGGCCAAGGTCATGTCCACGGCAAAAGTGCGCAAGTCGCGGTGGTTGACCCCGATTATGCGCGCCCCGGCCGCAAGCGCGCACTCAACCTCGTGGCGGTCGTGAGTCTCCACGAGCGCCTGCATGCCCAGGCGTCGGACCTCGGCGAGCAACCCGACGAGATCCTCCTGGGGCAAAGCCGACACGATGAGCAGCAGCGCGTCGGCACCCGCCGCGCGCGCCTCGGCCACCTGATACGGGTCGATGATGAAGTCCTTGCGCAAGATCGGGATGCCGACAACCGCACGTACCCGGCGCAGATCATCGAGCGATCCGCCGAAGAACGGGCCGTCGGTCAGCACCGAGATGGCCGCCGCCCCGGCCGCTTGGTAGGCGCTCGCCACCATGGGTGGATCGGCGTCCCGATTGATCCAGCCCTTGGAAGGCGAGCGGCGTTTGAACTCCGCGATACACGCTAGCCCGGGCTGGCCAAGCGCCGCAGCGAAATCGCGAACCGGCGGCGCATCAACAAGTTGTTCCTCCAGCTTGCCGGGCGGCACTCGCTCTTCCGCCGAGGAAAGCCGTTGCCGCGTCTGCGCTAGAATCTCGTCGAGGATCATGCTTTCTTCTGCACCGGCGACAGACGGCGCAAGTGATCCACCACGGCGCGGGCGTTGCCGCTGTCCAGTGCTCCCTCTGCCTGGCGGGCGCCGACCCGCAGATCGGATGCCGC
>PMJO01000176.1 GCA_003158455.1 Myxococcales bacterium
GTTGGCAAACACGCTGCGCACCTGCTTGAGCCCTTGTCGCTCACAGGCGGCGTTGGCAAGCGCCACATGGTCACGGCGGATCTCCACGCCCACGTAAAGGCGGGCCGGATCCTCGGCGGCCCGACCCATGAGAAAGTGGGCCTCGGCCGAGCCAAGTTCCACTTCGAGCGGGATTCCGGCGGGCAGCGCGGGTGGCTCGACCGCGATCTGAAAGAAATTCGACTTGAGCGGGTTGACGTGCTGACGAATTCGCATCTAGGCGGTGGCAGCCGCGCGGCGATCGGCCCAGTTCACGTAGAGCTGTTGCAGGATCCCGAGCAGATAGCTGGTCAGCGTGTAGGTGGACAGTCCCGCCGGCAAGAAGAGCGAAAAGCCGGTGAACATGATCGGCATCATGAACGCCATCATCTTCTGCTGCTGCGGATCCGTGCCGGCCGGCGACATGCGCATCTGCAGAAACATGACCACACCCATGAGCAAGGGCGTTGCGTAGTAGGGATCCTTGGCCGACAGATCGGCGATGTAGAGGAACGACGAGCGGTGCAACTCGACCGCGTAGTTGAGGGTGGAGAACAGCGCGATCCAGATGGGCATCTGGATCAGGCTGGGCAGGCAACCGCCAAACGGCGAGACGCCGTGGGCTTTGTACAGATTCATGGTTTCCACACCCAGCTTCTGCTTGTCGTTCTCGTGCTTCTTGCGCAAGACCGCAATCTTGGGTGCCAGGCGCTGCATCTTCTTCGCCGAAAGCAGTGTCCGCTGCGTTGGATAGAAGGTGACCAGCTTGACGAAAATGGTCAGCAGGATGATGGCGATGCCCCAGTTGCCGGAGAGCCGATAGAAAAGCTTCAGCAAGGCCAACATGGGCCGGGACAGCACTGCGAAGGTGACATCCACGTCGTCAGCCAGATGCGCATCTTCGCCGCCCGGTCTTACCTTCTGCAGATCGCTGTTGTACTTGGGACCGGCGAAAACTTCGAAGGCGTACTCGGTCTTCTCGCCCGGCGCCAAGGTTCGGCTGCTCAGAGAAAGAAAGACCTCTCCGGTGAGCGGGTCAAGCGAGCGGGCGCCACAGCGGCGCTCTTTGGGAGGGCTCTCGGGAAATGGCACGGCAGCTATGGTGAAGAATTTCTCGCCAGCCGCCGCCCAGCGCACGCCACCCACCAAGTCGATGGGCTCCTTGGCCAGGGGCTCTACCGCCGAGCGGCGGGCCTTGTCGTTGGCCCAACAGACCAGCTCTGCCAGGTTGGCTGAGGCGTAGCTCATGAAGCCGCCGCCCTTCTTCTCGGGATCCTGCTGAGCGTACAGATGCACGATCAAGCCGTGCGACTGCGGTTTGTCGCTCTTGTTCTGCACGCTCACGCTGAGGTTCAGCCGGTAGCGGTCCGGTTCACTCCGATAGCGCTTCTCAATTGCGACGGCGTCAGTCTGCGCGCGGAAGACCACGGTATCCGGGGCCGGTTGCTCGGCCACCCAGGCCATATCGTCGGCAAGCGAAAAATCCGCCTTGGCGAAGGTCGTCCGCAAGGGCGCCAGCTCGGGCCTTCCCGTCTTCACGAGCTCAATGCCGCTGTCGGGCTCGTGGCGGTTGAGCAAGAATTGCCGATCCTTCAGCTTGACCTGGCGAAGCGTGCCACCCCAACTCGAGAGCAGGTAGCGCGCGTCGGGCGTGTCCAACGCCAGTTGCTGTTCCGGTGCGCGCGCCGCCGGCTGGGGCACGGGTGCCGCTGAGCTTGGCGCCGCCTTTGCATTCTCCGCCGGGCTCGCAGGCGCGGCTTCGTGGGTTGCGCCCTGCTGGGACTGGGCTGCGGGACTTGGCGGCTGCGGGGGCGGATAGAGCTTCCACCATGCCCACAAGATGGCGATAGAAACGACGATGGCCAGCCCGAGCCGCTTGTCCATGGACGTCTCCTACNNCATCGCGCGAGGCCGAGCGAAGCGAGCGGGGAGGAGGGGCAGGTGGGGGGCCGAAGGGTATGGGAACCCTTCCAGGGTTCCCATGTCAGAACGTCGGGAACTGGATCCAGGCCACCGCGCGCAAAGGGGTGGCAGCGAAGGACTCGACGCAAAGCCAAGTACCCACCCCGCACCACACCCCACCGCTCCACGGCTTCTTCGGCGTAGACTGAGCAAGAGGGCGTGTAGCGACAAACCGGACCGATGGCTGGCGCGATGGCGGCTCGGTAGCTCCGCAGGAACGCACGCGCCAAACTGCGAGCCACCCGACTGCCTTGGGAGGGATCAGATCTCACGGCATTTCCACCCGCGCAAGGAGTTCGCTCAGTTCCTCGGCTGTCCGCTGGTACGTGCTGTGCGCCGTCGCAGGACGCGCGATGATGACAAGATCGGTACCGCCGGGCGCAGATACGGCGATACGACGGTAGCTCTCGCGCAGCCATCGCTTGACCCGATTGCGAACCACCGCATTCCCGACTTTCTTGCTCACGGTGATCCCAATTCTGGCCCGCTCTTTGCCTTCGTGCTCAGTGCGGGAAAGCGCGTAGACCACGAGATTGCGTCCGGGAATCCGGCGCCCGCAACGCTGCGCCGCTAGAAAAGATGATCGCGCTCGCAAGCGATCCCCGCGGCCGAGCCCTTCCTGGCGGCCCTTGTCGCTCACGAGACCTACTTCTTGGGCACGCTGACGGTGAGCTTCTTGCGCCCTTTGCGCCGTCGGCGCCGAAGCACCTCGCGGCCGGCCGGCGTGCTTGAACGTTTGCGGAAGCCATGGGTTCGCTTCCGGCTTTTTCGGTGCGGCTGGAAAGTCCTCTTCGACACGTGATCCTCCGGCTCTTCGACCGTGTGGGACCGCTGAACTAGCACCCCGGATGAGCCGTGTCAACGCCGCCCTGGCCCATTCCGGTCCCCTACGAGCTAGCCAGGGTCGCTCTTGCCAGGCATCGAAGCGCCGGCGTGCTTGAGCGGATCGACTCTGCCGAGGCTGGCCGCGCGCGCGTGTTCACGTGGGGAGGCGTGGCCCGTCGAGAACTCGCGGCGGCAAGAAGATGTGCGTTTTTCTTGTCGACGGCGCTTGGCCAAGTGGTCTGCGGGGTGAAACTTTCCGCCCGTCGGAGAAGTCATTCGTCGCTCGCGCGCAATTGCGCCAAGCCGCATCCTGCGCTGGTTCTCTCGCTCGCTCGCGCGCCAGGCCCGCAGATCTCGCTGCGATCGGGAGGCTCGATCCTCGCGTCGCCAAATTCCCCAGCGATCGCGAACGGTTCGCGCGGAGCCAAGAATGTATTGCTCAGCCCGCCGCAAACCCCGCGCGGCTTGCCCAGAGAAAATCTGCTCTGATCTTCGGCCTTTCCCCGCGGCTGGTTTTTGGTCTTGTCGGTTGGATGCCGGATTGATACTAAAGCCGCCTGCCATGGGGTTGTCCCTCCGGGACCCGGGTGAGAGAGCACCTGGGACGCCTTCCCATCTTGCCTGTTGATGAATGGGGGGAAACAGCCCTCAACTTGCTGACATCGTTTGGTTTTCTCTACTGACCTTGTTGTGGATAGAACAATGATAGAGCTCTGGGGTGAAGCTGTCCGTTCGATCGAGGAAAGGGTCAAGCCGGCAAACCGCGACCAGTGGTTGCGCCCCATCGAGTGCTTGGCCATCGGCGAAGGTCGCATCCGCTTGCGAGCGCCCAACCGCTATCACAAGGAGTGGTTCGAAGACAACTTCCTTCCCTCCATTCTGGAGAATCTGCAAGAGCGTGCCCAGACATCGTTCGCGGTGGAGTTCGAAGTCCCAGAGGAGTCGCCAATGACAGCCAAGCCACAGGAAGCCCTGGGCGATTCGGTCAGAGAGGTAGCCGCTTGGCGTCCGACGCCAGCCGGCCTAGACAATCGCTACACCTTCGAGACGTTCGTGGTCGGCGCGCGGAACCAGTTTGGCCATGCGGCGGCGCGCATGGTGGCCGGTTCTCCAGGCTCGAAATACAATCCCTTGTTCCTCTATGGGGGTGTCGGGCTCGGGAAGACGCACCTCCTGCACGCCATTGGGCACGAGATTCACCGCCAGCACCCTGACTGGAAGATCACGGTGGTGACCTGCGAGCAGTTCGTCAGTCACTTCATCCGGTCGATGATGAACCAGCGCAAGCAGCCGAGCAGCATCAGCCTCATGGAGGAATTTCGCTCCCACTACCGCGAGAAACCGGATGTTCTCTTGGTCGACGACATACAGTTTCTCGCCAACAAGGACAGCTCGCAGGATGAGTTCTTCCACACCTTCAACGCCCTCCATCTTGCGCAGAAACAGATCGTCCTCACCTGCGACAAGCTGCCAGCAGAATTGCCCGGCGTCGAAGAACGGCTGCAGAGCCGGTTCGCCTGGGGCCTGATCGCAGAAATTGGACATCCCGACTTGGAAACCCGGGTCGCGATTATCAAGCGCAAGGCCGAGATCGAACGGATGGCCCTCGGCGACGATGTGGCCCTGGCCATAGCCACCGCGGTCCGGTCGAATGTTCGTGAGCTTGAAGGTGCGCTGCTGCAATTGTCCGCTCGCTCCTCAATTACTGGTCGTAGCATCGACAAGGAGTTTGCGGAGGAGGTCTTGCGGGATCTGGTGAGTGCGACCCCACAGGGTTTCAGCATCGAGTCCATCCAGCGCGAGGTGGCGACGTACTTCGATATCAAGCTGCACGATCTGAAAGGGCCCAAGCGCCTGCAGTCCGTCGCTCGGCCCCGAATGATCGCCATGTACTTGGCGCGCAAGCTCACGGGGGCGAGCTTTCCCGAGATTGGCAGCCGTTTCGGCGGCAAGGATCACTCAACGGTCATCAGCGCGGTCAAGAAGATCGAGCGCCTGGTGGCTGAAGACTCCAATCTGCGCAGTGTGGTGACCACACTCGAGAGCCACTTGCGTCAGCGCTGAGTCCCGAAGCGTCGTAGACGGCAGAGTTCTGCTCCCAGCGCGGCTCTGGCCGGTCTACGTGGTTGTCTATGTCTCCGGGAAGCTATCCCTTCCGGGACTCCCTCTGCCCAGCCTTCCTTCTCACAGACGTCCCACGGGCATCATCTTCTATCAACAGTTGACTGTCGAAATCTCTGGGACAAAGCTGTGGGGCGAGGCTTGAAAAGCTCCGAGCGCTGGTCTTGAGGATCCCATCCCCTCCATTCTCCCGGTTTCTCCCCAGGCTTCTCCTCGCTTCTGGCGACGAGAAAGCTGTTCTTTCAAGGAATCCACAGGGCCTTATACTTCTACTTACTTTGATCAGATCTCTATGGAATCAGAGCGACCGCTGATGAGACAACAGGACGAGGGTGACTGATGGATATTCGGATCGACAAGAACAAGCTACTTCGGGGCCTCTATCTGGCGCATGGAATAGCCGATCGGAAAAGCACGATGCCGATTCTTGCAAATGTGCTAATTCGCAGCGAGGGGGCGGATCGTATCTCGTGCGCCGCGACGGACCTGAAGGTTACGATGGTGGTGACGCTACCTGCTAAAACTGAGCAGGAAGGAGGAGTGACGGTCGGAGCGCGACAAGCCTTCGAGATTGCAAAGGGCTTGTCGGGGGAAGAGGTTCATCTCCGCAGAACGGAGCACAACTGGTTGGAGATTCAGAGCGGGCGAGCGGAATTCAAGGTGGTGGGGATGAGCGAGAGGGACTACCCGAAACTTCCGGCGGTAGATGACGCGGAACTAAGCGCAGTTGATCCTGCGGTTCTGTCGGAGATGATAGGCAAGACAGCTTTTTCCATTTCGCAGGATGATACGCGGCCTCACTTGGCCAGCGTGCTGTTCGAGGCAGACGGAGAGAGAGCCCGCATGATTTCGACCGACGGGCATCGTCTGTCCAAGTTCGGCAAGGCTCTGACCAAGGGACCCAAGCTGGCAAGCGGAGTGCTCATTCCGCGCAAAGGGGTGGCGGAGATCAAGCGGGCCATTGAAGGCAGGGAGGCTGCTTGTGAGATCGGCGTGCACCAGGGATACTTCGTGCTTCGCGCCGACGACATGTTGCTCACGGTGAAGCTTGGAGAGGGGCAGTTTCCACCCTATGAGCAGGTCATCCCGAAGGAGAATGACAAGATCATCGTGATTGAGCGCGAGACTCTCTTGGATGCGCTTCGCCGAGTTTCCATCATCGCTTCGGACAAGACCTGGGGTATCAGGCTCAGCTTGGAGAAGGGTTCGCTTGCCATCGAAGCGGACAACCCGGATCTTGGCAATGCGCGTGAGAAACTGGATGTGGAGTACAAGGGATCGTCGTTGCAGATCGGCTTCAACGCACGCTACTTTATCGACCTCCTTTCTGAAATGGCTTCGAAAAACGTGAGGTTGGAGTTGGGCGAGGATCTGGACCCGGCGGTGATCCGTCCCGACGATGACAGCGACTACCTTGGCGTGGTCATGCCTATGCGGCTCTAGCTAGATGATCCTCAGGCAGCTGCGGGCTCGCGGTTGGCGAAACCTCACCTCAGTGGTTTTGCAGGCTGGACCAGGCGCCACAGTTCTTTTCGGCCAGAACGGCCAGGGAAAGACGAATATCCTGGAAGCGGCGTACACCGCGCTCTGTTTTCGCTCCTTTCGGACGAGCAGCCTGTCCGACTTGGTCGCCTGGGGTAGTCAGGGCGCCACCGTCGAAGCAGAGATCACGGTGCGTGCAGTCGACCGTGTTCTCAAGATCCAGATCTCGCAAGGTCACAAGACCACGCTCCTCGATGGCAAGGCCGTGCGGCGTGATTCGTCCGCCTTGCTGGGAGTCGGGGCCGTGCTCTTCGGCCCGGAAGACCTGCGACTGCCAAGGGCGGCGGCAGGGGAAAGAAGACGTTTTCTCGACCGAGCTGTGTTTGGCGGGTATCGACCCTATTTTCGCGAGGTCTTGACCTTCGAGCGTGTCCTGAAGAGCCGCAACGCTCTTCTTCGGCGGGGTCCCGTGGAAGCAACCCTGCTTGCCAGCTACGATGAGAAGCTCGCCGAGGCGGGAGCGCGCATGGTGATTCGACGGCGTGAGACGGTGCGTTCGCTTTTGCCGCGGCTGGAAGCGACGTTTCGCCAGATTCACAGCGAGGCAGCCGTGGGTATGCGCTACCGAAGCGATCCGCGCGTCGAGGCCGCTGACAGCGAGACAGAGGTGGTCTGTGCCTTGCGGGACGGGCTGCTCGTCCATAGGGAGGCTGACCAGAGACGGGGTTTCACCGGATTCGGGCCGCAGACCGACGATCTGGAGTTGGAACTGGCGGGCCACTTGGCGCGCGAACATGCGTCGCAGGGACAGCTTCGCTCGCTCGTGCTCGCTCTCAAGCTGGCGGAGTTGGAACACTTGCGTGAGGTGCTGGGAGAAGCGCCTCTCCTGTTGCTGGATGATGTGGCGAGCGAGCTAGACGAGAGGCGGCGGCGCAGTCTTTTCGAGGCCATGGCCGTCCTCTCCTGCCAGAGTCTCATCACGGTAACCGAGCGAGACCATTTGCCACCGTTGCCTGGCCGCGTTGACTATCAGGTCAGCGGAGGGGAGTTGCGGCGTTTCTAGGTCTTCCAGCCGGCCCGTCCGGTTTTCCTTTACACTCCCAATCTCGGGTGCTATGTAACTGTAACTTCTTGGTTTTTTGTCATGGCGCCGGATGTCGATGATGCCCAGGGTCAAGAGCCGAACCGGGCAGCAAGTGAATACAACGAAGAGAGCATCCAGGTCCTAAAAGGCCTGGAGGCCGTGCGCAAGCGGCCGGGTATGTACATCGGTGATACGGATGACGGCAGCGGCTTGCACCACATGGTGTACGAGGTCGTGGACAACTCCGTGGACGAGGCGCTGGCGGGCTTCTGCAATCGCATCGACGTGGCCGTCCACTTTGACGATTCCGTTTCGGTGGAAGACAACGGGCGTGGCATTCCCGTCGGTGAGCACCCCACCGAGAAACGCCCGACGGCCGAAATCGTGATGACCGTGTTGCACGCTGGGGGCAAGTTCAACCACTCGAACTACAAGGTCTCAGGCGGGCTGCACGGCGTCGGGGTTTCGGTGGTCAACGCCCTTTCGGAGTGGCTGAAACTGGAGATCAAGCGCGACGGCAAGGTCTACTACCAGGAGTACCGGCGCGGCGATCCCGCGACTGGCCTCGACGAGATCGGCGTGTCGGAGAAGACCGGCACCAAGGTGACGTTCAAGCCTGATCCCACGATTTTTGCGGGCATCACGGAATTCAGTTTCGAGGTGTTGTCGCAGCGACTGCGCGAGCTGTCGTACCTGAACCGCGGTCTGACCATCACACTGGAAGACGAGCGCAGCGGCAAGTCGCACGAGTTCCAGTTCGCCGGTGGCCTAGGCCAGTTCGTGGCCGACCTCAACGCGTCCAAGGTGCCGGTGCATGAGAAGCCTATCGTCATCGAGGGTGAGCAGGAGCAAACCCAGGTCGAGATCGCAGTGCAGTGGAACGACTCGTACCAGGACGCCGTCTACTGCTTCACCAACAACATCAAGAACAAGGACGGGGGCACGCACCTGACCGGCTTCCGCGCGGCCCTGACTCGCACGATTAACGGATATGCCCAGGCCGCCGGATTGCTCAAAGATCTGAAGAACGGCCTGGGTGGCGACGACATCAGCGAGGGGCTTACCGCCGTGGTGTCGGTCAAGCACCCTGACCCGAAGTTCAGCAATCAGCCCAAGGACAAACTCGTTTCCTCGGAGGTGAAGGGCATCGTCGAGCGCGTGGTCAACGAGCGTTTGGGTCGCTATCTGGAAGAGCATCCTCGCGAAGCCAAGCAGATCATAGAGAAGGCGGTGTTGGCGGCGCGTGCACGCGACGCGGCTCGCAGAGCACGCGAACTGGTACAGCGGAAAGGCGCCCTCGACATATCGTCGCTTCCCGGCAAGCTGGCCGACTGCCAGGAAAGGGATCCGGCCCTCTCCGAACTGTACATCGTCGAAGGTGACAGCGCTGGCGGCTCAGCCAAGCAAGGGCGCAACCGCAAGGATCAGGCCATCCTGCCCCTGCGCGGCAAGATCCTGAATGTTGAGAAGGCGCGCCTCGACAAGATGCTCTCCTCGCAGGAGATCGTGGTCCTCATCACCGCGCTCGGTTGCGGCGTCGAGAAAGAGAAGGAGATCGACAAGATTCGCTACCACCGCGTGATCATCATGACCGACGCGGACGTGGACGGCAGTCACATCAGGACCTTGCTGCTCACCTTCTTCTACCGGCATTTCCCTGAGATCGTGGAGCGCGGCTACCTGTTCATAGCGCAGCCGCCGCTCTACCGAGTCAAGAAGGGAAAGCGGGAGCTATATCTGAAGAACGAGCAGGCAATGGAAGAGTTCCTGCTCGAGAGCGCGACGGAAAACCTGTTGCTCCGACCCAGCACAGGCGCCGGAGCCATCACAGGCGACAAGCTGCGCCACCTGGCGCGACAGGCCGGTCGCTACAAGCGCCTGCTGCGGGTCTTGGATCGCAAGTGCGATGCGCGTCTGATCGACGCCATCGTGAAGGCGGCGCGGCTGGCCAAGGCCGATCTCCGTGATCCGAAGATCTTGGCCAAGGCACTGACACGCCTCGAAGAGTATTTCGATGCGTATGCGCCTGAGCTGAAGGATGTGGTGCTCAAGTTGGCGCCCGATAGCGAGCACGGGGGCTACAAGNNCTACAAGATCGAGGCTCCCGTGCGACCCGCAGGCATTCGGCGGCCCACCGTGATTGACTTCCAGTTTCTCGACTCGCCTGAGTTTGGCGATTTGACCGCGCTCTACCAAGAGCTGGCGGTGCTTGGCCGCCCACCCTACCGCCTGGAAGCCGGTTCCGAAAACGTCGACTTCAATCGCCTCGAAGATCTAGCCGAGCGGGTGCATGAGGTTGGCAAGAAGGGCCTGCAAATCCAGCGCTACAAGGGTCTCGGCGAGATGAATCCCGAGCAGCTTTGGGAGACGACCATGGATCCGGCGCGCCGCACGCTTTTGCAGGTGCGGGTCGAGGATGCCTACGAAGCTGACCGCCTATTCTCGACCCTGATGGGTGACCTGGTGGAGCCGCGCCGCGAGTTCATCGCGCAGAATGCGCTCAACGTGCGCAACCTCGACGTGTAGTCGAACACGAAAAAGCCCCGGTCGGGAATCCAACCGGGGCTTCGCGAAACGAGAATCGACTAGCAGGCGAAGATGCGGTTCAGCTTCTCCTCTATCTTGCCCTCGTTGGACTTGGTCGCGACGGCGATCTCCTTGACGAGGAGGGTACGGGCCGTGTCGAGCATCTTGCGCTCGCCAAAGGACAGTTCCTTGTCCCCCTTCAGGCGTTGGAGATCCCGCAAGACCTCCGCGATCTCAAAGACCGAACCGGTCTTGATCTTCTCCATGTACTCGCGGTAGCGGCGATTCCAGGTCTGTCCCTCCACAGAAACCTCTCGGCTCTTGAGGATCTCGAAGACCTCGTCGACCTCGTCGGCGCGGATAAGCTCGCGCAGACCGACGGCGCCGGCGTTCTTCGTCGGAATCATGATCTTCATCCCGTTGTCGAGAATCTTCAGGATGTAGAAAGTCTGCTTGCTGGACGAGATCTCGCGGGTTTCGATGCCGATGACCTGCGCCACCCCATGAGCCGGGTAAACTGCCAAGTCTCCTACGTGGAAAGCTGGCTCCATTTGGGTCCTCTCGTGATGTTGAAAAAGAGCCGCTCCGGAAGCCGAAGCGCGCGCACTTTACCAAGACGGTTGTGACCCGTCAACAGGAATCTGTATGGGAGACTACGCAATGAGTTTTGATTTCCGATGGCGCCGAGCGGCATGCAGGTGAACACATATATAAGTTTACCCTACCATCGGGATGCAAGCAGGCGAAGGCATTCGAGAAACGAGGGTTAGGGTTGACAAGCGAGGGGGGTGAAAAGTAGGGTCTTGTCCCACGTGACCATGAAGGTGACGAGCAAGAAGAGAAGGACGCGGACCAGCAGTCAGAGAAGACGCGGTCGAGACGAGAGGCGTTCTCACGCGAAGAGTGCCGGGATGGCGAGGGGTGGGAAGCGACGCGGAACGCGGAGCAGGGCTGCCTCCGGAAAGGCGAAGCCAGCGGTGCGGCGGCGCGAGTCGGCGCGGCGGACAGCCGCAGAAGCGAAAGCGCCAGCGGTTACAGCGAAAGCGGGGACGGTGCCTGTTGCAGAGGGTTCCGTGTCGGGGCACGAGCCCGACAACCGCGGGGCGCCGCCGCCTCTGCCAAGTCCAATTGCCACATTTAACGTATGACGACGGGGGCAGCAATGAGCGACCGGGGTGCGTTGGGCGATAAGCGCGAGCTAGCGGCGAAAGTGCTGCGGGATGTGCTTGAGCGCATGGGGGTAGATGCTGAGGTGAGTGCATTCGACGACGGAGAGAGGATCATTCTCGACGCACATGGATCGGAGTCCGCGCTAGTGATCGGCAAGAAGGGCGCGACACTGGATGCACTTCAGTATCTGGTCAGTCGAATCGTGTTCAAGAAGCCGGGCGAGGCCGCAATGCTGGTCGTCGATGCTGAAGGCTACCGGGGTCGGCGCGAGGACTCATTGGCAGACCTGGCGCGGCGGTTGGCGGAAAAGGCCGTGCGGTCGGGCCGTCCGGTTCCCGTCGAACCGATGAGCGCGCATGATCGTAAGGTTGTTCATACAACGCTGGCTGAGCATCCGGGGGTGAGGACGGAGTCCGAGGGGGAGGGGCCGGCGCGTCGGGTGGTGATCTTTCCCAAGTCCCATCCAGCGCCCGCTAGCGCAGGGTAGGGAGAAGAAGGTCGACGTCGAGGTTGAGGCGAAGGGCGGCCGCGATTCCGTCGGGTGTGGGATGCGGGAGGAAGGGAAGGGTACCGAGAACGGGCACTCCGGTAAGCGCGCGAACCAGCCGAGGGTTGTGGGCGCGGTCGGGCGTAGAGGCGGCCGTCGTGTCCACGAACAGCACCCCGGTGAGGGGGAGATGACGGCGGCGCAACTCGGCTATGGCGAGGGCGGAGTGGTTGATTGTGCCAAGGGCATTGCGTGCGACGAGGAGGACGGGAAGTCCGAGTGCGGCGGCAAGGTCCGCAGCGGTGAGGTCCTCAGAGTAGGGCGAGAGCACTCCGCCGGCTGACTCGACCAGAAGGAAATCGCCGAAAGCAGCCGCGCGGCGAGCCGCCGCCAGGAGTTCCGATAGAGTGAGGCGGGTCGAAGCCTGTTCCGCGGCTAGGGCAGGTGCGACGGGAGGCGAAAAGGCGTAGGGGCAGATGATTTCGCGTGCAAGATCGCTACGGGCGGCGGCACAGCGGAGGCGGAGAGCGTCTTCGGGGTCGGGAGCGGCTCCAGTTTCGACGGGCTTGAATGGGACTGGGGCGAGCCCGCGTGCTCGTGCCAAGGCGAGCAGGCCTACCGCAACCGTTGTCTTGCCGACGCCGGTGTCTGTTCCGACCAGGAAGATGCCGCGGAGGGGTGCGGGGCGGGGCTGCGACGGCGGGGAGAGAGGAACGGAGTGGGCGGGCGAGGGCTCAGATGCGGCCTCGACAATAGCCGCGGCGGTGGCGTCTACGAGGCGGTCGATCTGGTCAACCGTGATCGAGAGTGGAGGCATGAGAACGACCACGGAGCCGAGCGGGCGCAGGATAACCCCGTGACGTCGGACAATTCGGCAGACTCGTGCTCCGATGGCGTCCTCAGGGGAGTAGGGCTGGGAGTCAGAGCGCCGGAGCTCGATGCCAACCATGAGGCCCTTCTGGCGGATTTCGAAGACATGCGGGAGATGCGCTATCTTCTGGTTGAGGCGGGCGCGGAGGGTGGCGATCTTAGGAGGCAGGTTGGCGAGCGTCTGCTCGCGCTCGAACAGATCCAGGGAAGCCAACGCGGCAGCACAGCCGAGAGCGTTGCCGCCAAAACTGTGGCCGTGAAAGAAGGTGAGGCGCTCTTCGCGGAGTCCCAGGAACTGACGGAACACGACATCGGAGACCATGGTTGCGGCGACCGGGAGGTAGCCTCCGCTGAGGCCCTTAGCGAGGGCGAGGAGATCGGGGGCGACTCCCTCCTGCTGGCACGCGAACATGGTGCCGGTGCGGCCAAAGCCAGTCGCGACCTCGTCGGCGACGAGGAGAACGTCGTGTTTGCAGCACAGGGATCGGGCTTCGCGCAGGAAGCCGGGGGGCGACAGGAGCATTCCCGCTGCGCCCTGAACTAGGGGCTCAAGGACGAATGCTGCTAGCTCGTGCCCGTGGTCGGCGAAAGCCTGGTGGAGTTCATCGATGGTGGGGCTGACGTGAAGCGTGTGGAAGAGGAGGGGTTGAAAGATGCGATGGAAAGTGTCGATGCCGCCGAGCGAGACAGAGCCGATGGTGTCGCCGTGGTATGCATTGCGCAGAGCGAGAAACTTGACTCGACGGGAGAGGCCGCGTAACTGTTGGAATTGAAAGGCTATTTTGAGCGCAACCTCAACGGCTGTGGAGCCGGAATCAGAGAAGAACACGCGAGCTAGGCCGGGCGGAGCGATGGCCACCAGCTTTTGGGCCAAGAGGATTGATGGTGTGCTGGCAAGGCCAAGCAGTGTGCTGTGAGCAACCTTGGCGAGCTGTTCGGCGATCGCAGCGCTTATTGCCGGGTGGGCGTGTCCATGGACGTTTACCCAGAGGGAGGAAACGCCGTCCAGGTAGCGGCGGCCCTGAGTATCGATGAGCTCATTTCCGTCGGCGCGTTCGATCACGAGGGGAGGCTCTGCCAGCCACTCGCGCATTGGGGTGAAAGGATGCCAGAGGTAGCTGCGATCGAGCTCTTCTAGGGTCATTGGGGGATGAAAGGGGCGAGTGCCTGGGCGAAGGAGTCAACGTCTTTGGGGCTGTGGCTGGCCGAGAGGGTCACGCGGAGGCGGGCAGTGCCTTCGGGCACGGTCGGGGGGCGTATCGGCTGGACGAAGAAGCGGCTTGCTCGCAGGGCGCGAGAGGCTTCTACGGCCGCACGATCGGGCCCGAGGATGATGGGAATAATGGGCGATGGGGGAAGAGCGCCCGTCCTGGAGGGAAGGCGGCTTCTTAGCTGCAGGACGCGATCCGCTAGGGCCTCCCGTCTGGCCTGGCCTTCATCTCCACCAACGATGTGCAGGGCAGCGAGGGCGGCGGCGGCTATAGGCGGGGGCTGGGCAGTGGTGAAGATGAACGTCCGGCTACGGTTGACGAGATACCGGTAGAGCGTCGCGCTGCCCGCGGCAAAACCGCCGGCAGCGCCGAAAGCCTTGCCCAAGGTTCCGATGAGGACGTCTGGCGTTACCCCGGCATCATGGCACAAACCGCGCCCGCCCGGCCCCAGCACGCCAATTGCGTGAGCCTCGTCGACGATCAAGGCCGTACCGTGTTTCCGGGCGAGGTCAGCCAGCTCGGCGAGGGGAGCGACGTCACCGTCCATGCCGAAGAGTGACTCGGTCACGAGGAACCTCCGGCGGGCGAGAGGCGCGAGCGAGAGCAGCCGTTTCTCGGCTGAGGAGACGTCGAGATGCCGGTAGAAAGTTGGCCGGGCACGTGAGAGCCGGCAGGCATCGATGATGCTGGCGTGGTTGGCGTGGTCGCACAGAACAAGGTCGCCGGGTCCTGCCAGAGCGCAGAGAACGCCAAGGTTGGTCTGGTAGCCAGAAGGAAAGAGAAGGACAGCCTCAACATTCAGAAAGGCTGAGAGGGCGGCCTCAAGTTCACGGTGTTCGGGCAGATCGCCGGCGATCAGGCGGGAGGCGCCTGCACCAAATCCGGAACGTGCCATGGCAGCGGCGGCCGCGGCGGCCAGTGCAGGGTGGCCCGATAGCCCGAGGTAGTCATTGGAACAGAAGGAAAGAAGTGGCTGAGCGTCGATGGTCGGGGTCGTTCGTGAGTGACCGGCAGCGGCAGGACAGGATCGGATCCGGTCCTGAACTTCGAGGGAGACCAGATCGGCCCTCAGGTCTGCGTCCAAGCTTGGGAGCACGGGGCCGACCATAGAGACGGCCTCGCCGTGGTGTCAATCGTCAAGTGTTTCACGTGGAACAGAACGCGCCGATCCATAGGCCTTTTCCACTTGCCGTCGCATAGCGAAGTCCGTTCACGGCCCGCAGGGATGAATGCTCCGGACTCCAGGAATCTCCCGCAAAGACCAGCACCAGGCCGCCGGGCCGAACCAGGCTTTGACCGACGCTGAGCCATTCCTCGGGTGGAAATGTCGCGCGCGAAGCAGCGACATCGAAGGCGCCGCGGTCCAGATCGTCCGCGCGTCCCCGGAACACCGCGGTGCTCGCCAACTGCGATTCGCGCACGGCAGTGCGCAGAAATGCGACGCGCTTTGCCCGCGGCTCAACCATCGTGAGTCGGGCGTCGGGCCTCAGGAACGCAAATGCCAGTCCCGGGAGACCGCCACCAGCGCCAACATCGACGACCGAAGATCCTGGAGGAACTAGGCGGGCCATCGCGAAGCCGTCCACGACATGTTCACCAACAACCTCCGCCACGGTTCGGGCTCCCGTCAGATTTATGCGCATGTTCCATTCCACGAGGAGACGACAAAACCCGATGACTCGCTTCGCTGTCTCGGGCTCAAGCGGGAACTTCCATTCCTCGGCAAGTCTCGCCAGCAGGGCTGCTTCGTCTTCGTGCACGAACCGAGTATAGGCCACCCGAACGCCGCGAGCGTGCAGCCGGGCAAAGGCGGGCCCAATTAGCCCCGTGTGCTATCTCATTGAGACATTATCTACGCGATATACATACGTACCCTACAATACCTATCATAACACACAGAACACGAGGTGCCCATATTCGACCGAAGCGCCTGCCGATTTGCGCAGTTTTCCATTACGCCACGTGCGAGCCGTGCTCACCGGGGATACAATCGCCTGCAGCCAAGGCCTCCCATGGACACAGGGCAAAGTAAGCGTCGTCTCCTTCTGGTCGACGGCGATCCCAAGAGCCTGCGGGTTCTCGAGGTCAGCCTCAAGAAAGCCGGCTTTGAGGTGGTGACCGCGACCCAGGGCAGCGAGGCGTTGGGTGCGCTGCAGGCGGCGCTCCCTGACCTTATCATCTCGGACACGGACCTCGACGGGACGGATGGTTTCGACCTGTGCCGCCAGATAAAAGCCAAGCCGGAGTGGGCAAAGATCCCGTTCCTCTTCGTGTCGGGCCGCAAGTCCATTGAAGACAAGATTCGGGGCCTCGAGCTGGGGGTCGACGACTACCTGACCAAGCCCATCTATATAAAGGAGATCGGCATCCGCGTCCGCACCGCGCTCCAACGCGCCGAACGCGAGCGACTCGAGTCACGTCGCGAAGGGCGGACCAAGTTCGCGGGAGACTTGTCGGACATAGGGGTGGTGGATCTGGTGCAGACCATAGACCTCAACCGGAAATCCGGCATCATTCACATCGTCAATCGCGATGGCCGGCGCGGTGCGGTTTTCTTCCGTGAGGGTCGGGTCATCGACGCCGAGGTAGGCCGGTTGTCGGGCGCCGAGGCGATGTATCGCCTGTTCTCGTGGTCGGATGGGCGATTCGAGGTCGAGTTCAAGCCCATCCGGCGCCGAGACGTAATCGATCTTCCGTCGGCAGCGCTGCTCATGGAGGGCATGCGGCGGCTCGACGAATGGACCCGGCTGCTGGAGGGACTGCCCGCGCTCGACAGCGTGGTCGAGGTCGATTTTCGCGTGCTGGGTGAGCAGCTAGCCGATTTGCCCGACGAAATGAACGGCATCCTTCGGCTCTGTGACGGCACGCGCACGCTCCTGGCCGTGATCGATGACAGCGACTTCCCCGACTTTGAGGCCTTGACCATGGTCAGCAAGCTGCTTGGGCAGGGCATCATCTATGCACGCGAGCCGGCCGGCCGGCCGGGAGAGGCGGAGCCAGGGGGCGAGCTTCAGCGCTGGCTGGCGGAGGGGAATGAGGAGGATGGTGAATCTGCTGACGGGGCGAGCCCAGGTCAGCCAATTCCGACAGAAGCTGAGGCCGGCGGGGCGAGAGACATTGAAGCGCGCGAGCGACGGGCCACCGCCGACGATGCGCGGGCGAGCGGCGAGCGCCAGGCCGGCAAGACGCTGAAGACCTTCTCGCCCGACATCACGATGCCACCACTCGGCGCTACCCCGCCCCCGCAGGCATCGCCGGCCGAGTCGGCCACGCCGAAGCAAGGCGCTTCCAACTCGCGCGTAACGGCCGAATTCCCCAAGCAAGAACCCGTCCGTGCAGAGCTGGCGAATGAGTCCGCTCTGCCTCCGACCGGCGAACGGATGGCCGAGGCAGCATCTTCGCTCGAAGCCTCGGCGGTGGTCGAAGGCTCCTGGCGCGAGCCTGCAGAGTTGGCGACAGGCCTGTCGCGCACGGGTGGGGTTGGCGCCACGCTGGCCGCGCGTGCGAGGGCAGCGGCTGAGGGAGCCGGAGTCACGGCCAAACCCGACACGCTGAAGGGGATTCCCATACCCGAGGCGCTCGCCGAAGCAGACCGGCCGGGAGCCGCCCGGCACGCGTCCCCAGTGAGCGACCACGATCGAACAGCGCGGACGACCCTGGAGTTCGCGCCGCGAGTCGGCGATTTCACCCCCGTCACGAGCGCGGGCCCAACCGCAGCGTCTGCCGCCGAGCCCGCTGGCGAGCCCGCGCGCGAAACCGATTGGGGCGGTTGGACTCAGGGAACTGCGCGTGCGCCGGAGGCAGAGAGCGAGCTGCTGCAAGCCGCGGCGCCCGGCGCGGAAGCTGGCGCGGATCCGGCTCATCCCGCGCCTGGCGGTTCGGACAAGCCGCCCGCGTTCGCCCCGGAGGTCGGAGCAGGACATGCGCGTATCTCCGCGGAAGCGCCTCAGCCCCCGCAGGCCGACCACCGACCCGCGATGGCCGAGAAAACTCTGGTAGTCAGCGAAGGCCAGCGCATCGAGGCCCGGCTTGCCGTCGAAAGAATGGATGGCGACGTTCTCCCGCACGAGCGTAGGTGGCCGCTCTTCGTGGTGGCTCTCGCCTTGCTCGTCGCCGCCGGCCTATTCGCCACGCGGGTAAAACCGACCGGGACCCGGTCCCTCCCGTCTTCTCGTCCCGGATCGCCGCCGGCAACGGCTCTGTCTGTGAATGTTCAATCAGCGATCGAGGCCGGCACAGCCATGACCAATCGAGGAGCCGCTCCGCCTATCGGCCAGGCGCCAGGTTCGCGGTTGACCGCTGCGCCGGTCGCAGCCGCGACGGAGGCGCAGGTCACGCCGACCGCCGCCGGACAGAAGCCGCGAATTCAACCCAGGGTGGCAACCGGTGAGACGGCGAAACGGGCAGCCGACGGTGGCCAGGAAAGCCTAGCCACGCCCGGCTCCGCGCCACCAGCTGCGGCCGGACTCGGCGAGCGCTGCCGCAAAGTCGATGCCGGCGGAAAGGGCAGGCCCGCGGCTGTCCTGGCGGCGTGCCGGCCAGCCATCGAGGCTGAGCCGGAGGCGGCGGACATCATGGTGATTCTCGCCAGAGTGGAGCTGGATCGCGAGCGCGCAGCTGAGGCGCGGTCTTGGGCGAAGAAAGCGCTGGGGGTCGATCCGGATCTGGCGGAGGCGTACGTCTTCCTGGGCGGGGCCGAGCAGGAGCTGGGAAACCCGGACGCGGCCAAGGCGGCCTACAAGAAGTACTTGGAGCTTGCGCCCACCGGACGCCATGCGCGCGAGTTGCGCGTGGTTTTGGACAGCCTGTAGCGACGAGCGGCGTAGGAACGCATGCTGGTTCTGGGTATCGAAACCTCCTGCGATGAGACTGCTGCATCTGTGGTCGAGGACGGCCGGCGGGTGCGCTCCGATGTCGTGGCCTCGCAGGTGCTGGTGCACGCCGAGTACGGCGGGGTGGTACCCGAGGTGGCGTCGCGGCAGCACCTGGCGACGGTGGTGCCGGTGGTGAAGCGAGCCCTGGCCGAAGCCGGCGTGGCACCGCACGACCTCGACGGAATCGCCGCGACCTGCGGCCCTGGCCTGGTGGGACCGTTACTGGTGGGCGTGGAGTTGGGCAAAGCACTGGCCTACGCCCTCGCTCGCCCAGTGGTCGGCGTGAACCACCTGGCCGGGCACCTGGCCGCCGTGTTTCTGGACTACCTCGGCAACCCAGCGTCGCCGGCCTATCCCCACCTTGCGCTCTTGGTGTCAGGAGGTCACACGCTGCTTCTGCGCGTGGACGGTCCTGCGCAAGTGAAGTCACTCGGGGCCACCCGTGACGATGCGGCCGGCGAGGCCTTTGACAAGGTGGCGAAGCTGCTGGGCTTGGGCTATCCCGGCGGAGTGGTCATCGACCGGCTGGCGAGCCAGGGCAATCCGGAAGCGATTGATTTTCCGCGCGCCCTGCCCGGCCGGCAAGATCTCGATTTCTCCTTCTCGGGCCTCAAGACGGCGGTGGCGACACGGATAAGGGCGCGGGGATTGCCGGAGCCAGAGCAGATGCCTGACTTCTGTGCCAGCTTCCAGGCTGCGGTGGTCGACGTGCTTGTGCGCAAGTCGCGCCGCGCGCTCAAGCGCGAGTCTCTGCATGACCTGCTGGTCTGTGGCGGTGTCGCGGCCAACCGCGGACTACGAGCTGCGCTGGCCGCGGCTGCCGAAGCGGACGGTTTCCGGCTCTTCGTGCCGACGCCCAAGTTGTGCACCGACAATGGTGCCATGATTGCAGTGGCTGGCACCTGGGCACTCGCGCGCGGCGAGCGGGCGCCCTTGGATCTCAGCGTCGATCCGGGGCTACCCCTGTGAGGGACGCTCGTCCCCGCCCACCGGAGCGTCCCCCATCGACTCGCGAGATCCTGCAGCGCCATGGGCTGCGCGCCAAGAAATCCTGGGGCCAGAACTTCCTGGTCGATGCGCGCGTGCAGGAGCGTATTGTCGCGGCGGCGGCAGCGGGCAGTGACGACGTGGTGGTCGAAATTGGAGCCGGGCTGGGCGCGCTCACAAGAGGACTAGTGGGGCGCGCCGGCCAAGTCATCGCCATCGAGCATGATGGGGAGCTGGCCGAGCTGCTCGAGCAGGAATTGCGACCCAGTCCTAGTTTGCGGGTCGAACGCGCCGATGCGCTGGACTTCGATTTCGCCGCGGCGGCGCGCGCGGCAGGGCGCCCGCTGGTGGTGGTGGGAAACTTGCCCTATCAGATCACCTCGCCGCTGCTTTTCGCCATCACCGACGCCGCGGCAGGTGGCCAGGTGATCGGCCGCGCCATCCTGATGGTGCAGAAGGAGTTTGCCCAGCGCATGCTGGCGGGGCCGGGCAGCAAGGTGTACGGCCGCCTCTCGGTGATGGTGCAGCAGCAGGCCGAGGGCGAGATCTTGTTTCACGTCGGTCCAGGTGCTTTCCATCCGCGTCCTGCGGTCACCTCGACCGTGCTGCGCTTGCGGCCGCGGCTGACTCCGCTGGCGCCGGTGCGCGATCCGTTGCAGTTCGCCCAGGTGGTCAAACAGGCGTTCGCTGCGCGACGGAAGATGCTGCGGCGGGCGCTGGAGCCATTGGCTGGCGCGGAGGCCGCCATGCGCGCGCTGGCGCTATCGGGAATCCAGGGAACTCGGCGAGCCGAGGAGCTGTCGGTGGCTGAGTTCGCGCACTTGGCAGACGGATTCAGCTCGGTGCTCAGCGGCGATGCGAAGCGGAGGAAATAGGAATGCCCGAGCTACCCGAAGTCGAGACTGTCGTACGCACCCTGCGGCCGCGCTTGCTGGGTGCGGTTGCTGCTGCCGTGTGGACCAGCGGAAAGGGCTTGCGCCTGGCCCGACCAGTCGATCGGGCAGTTCTCGCGAGACTTTCTATGGCGGCGCGGATCACGGCGGTACGCCGCAAGGGCAAGTACATTCTCATCGACCTGGACCGGGGACAGGCCGGGATCCTGGTTCATCTGGGAATGAGTGGGCGATTGCGTGTGCAGGCCGCGACCGAGCCACGCGCCCCGCATACCCACGTAGTGTGGTCGCTGGTGGGCGGCGACGAGCTGCGCTTCGTGGATCCGCGCCGGTTCGGCTGGGTTGCGGCCAGTCAGAACGTGGATGCCCTGCCCGAGGTGGCTGGGTTGGGACCGGATGCCCTGAACGAGGTGGATGTTGGTCGGCTGCGCGCCTTGCTGGCGGCGTCGCGCGCGCCGCTCAAGTCCTTTCTGCTTGACCAGAAACGCGTCGCTGGGCTGGGCAACATCTACGTCTGCGAAGCGCTTTTTCGATCGCGCCTGCATCCCCGCACGCCCGCTCACCGCGCTGCGAGCCGAGCCGCCGCACTTCTGCGTGCCATCCGGGCTGTGCTGCGGGTGGCGCTGGCCAATCGGGGAACCAGCATGCGCGACTTCGTCGACGCCGAGGGTCGGAGCGGCGACAACGCGGCGGCCTTGCTGGTCTACGGGCGCGCAGGCGAACCCTGCCGCGTCTGTGCCGCGCCCGTGCGCCGGTCGTTGGACAGCGGACGCTCGACCTTCTACTGCCCGCGCTGTCAGCGGCGCTAGCCTTGCCCCAACTTGCTTGCCGCGCGCGTGGCTTCACCAGGGCGTGATGGGGTAGACTGCCCCGGGTGTTCGATACAGCCTCATCAGCACCCAGGAAGGGCAGGGAAACCCGGCTCCGTGCCTTGCGTGGGCGCCTTCCAGGAAGCGCAGGTGCGGGCTTACAGCACGCCTGTGCAGTGAGGGCGTTGACCAATCGACTACTTGGCGATTCTCGATGCATACACGCGGAGTCTTGTGCCTGTTCGTAACTGGTTTTCTCCTAATGGGATGTTCCAGTGACAACAAGACCAGCACTGGCCTGGCCTATCCCAAATTCGGCAGCATCGGCGCCGGTTGGAATTCCCACGTAGGTGTGTCGTAGGTGCTGGAGATCGTTGCCACTACCGACGCAGGCTCTACCGCTTTGACCAGTACCGGTGCTGTCGCTTCAGGTGAGCCACCGCCGCAATCTCGATCTCATCCTCCGCGATCTCTCGATACACGACCGCGAAAGGAAAGGTCAACCAACCCTTGTCCATGATAACAATCTGCGGCACCTTGTTATCATGGTACGCACGCAGTTGACCCTGACCGATGCGGTCGGGCTGCACCTCATGCGGGTCTGGAAGATCCACACTTGTTGGTCGACCGATGTTCACCTGGGCCTCACCGGCGTGTCGCTGGTGCTCGACCGCTCGTAGGCGAAGCGTTGCTCGGGACCCCGGAGACATACGCCGGATCCACTTCACGCCAGCCGGATCGCCTGCCCCGGATTTTCGGCGGCGGTAGCCTGCGGGTTCTAGCCTTGCCCCAACTTGCTTGCCGCGCGCGTCGCTTCCTCGACACCGCTGGCAAGCGCATGGCGCACACCAGCCTCTTCCATCCTCGAAAGACCTGCGATGGTGCAACCGCCTGGCGTCGTCACTTGATCCTTCAGTACTGCGGGGTGAGCACCGGTTTGCAGCACCATGCGTGCCGAGCCTTGCAGCATCTGGGCTGCCATGGTGACAGCGAGATCGCGGCGCAAACCCATCTTCACTGCGCCGTCAGCCAACGATTCCAGTACCACAAAAGCAAAGGCCGGGCCGCTGCCCGAAAGCGCGGTCACGACGTCCATCTGGGTCTCGTCGATTTCCGTGGCGCGACCCACGCTACCAAATAGATCCAGCGCGAAGGCCATCGCGGCGTCGTTAGTTCCCTTGCCGCGGGAGATCGCTGTCATGCCCTCGCCGATGAGGGCCGGGGTATTGGGCATGGCGCGAATGAGCGCGCTGGCCGGGAGCCAGTGGGCGAGCTGCTGCAGGCGCACCCCGGCCGCAATGCTGATGACCACCTTGCCGCTCAAAGCTTCCCGCATCGCATCGGTGTTGAGCACGGCGCCCACTTGGTGCGGCTTCACGCAAACCAGGGCGACCGTGCCGGCGCGAGCCGCTTCCAAGTTTTCCATCGTGGTCCGGATGCCATGGCGCTTGGCCAGGTCCACCAGGGCATCGGCACGCAGGTCGGACGCAAACACCTGAGAAGGGCTCAGCTTGCCCGCGCGAAGAATCCCGCGCAGGATGGCCTCGCCCATGGTGCCGGCGCCAATCAGGGTCAGGATCTTGTTTCCTTCTAGAATGCTCACAGCCGCATTACCACACGAACCAAGGCCAAGGTAAAGTGAGACCTTCCCAATGAGCCCCAACGCGTCCAGCGGCCGCGCCGCCCTAGCTGAAACCCACCGTCTGGTGGTCAAGCTGGGCACCCATGTCGTCGTCCGGGACGACGGGGATGTCGCCACCGCACGGGTGATGAGTCTGGTCGAGGGTCTGGCCGGGCAGCGCCGCGCCGGTCGTGACGTGGTGCTGGTGTCAAGTGGCGCCGTGGGCATGGGTATGCGCTTGCTCGGCCTCCGGCAGCGGCCGCGCTCGCTGGGCCTGCGGCAGGCCTGCGCGGCCGTGGGGCAGGGCCACCTCATGGGCCTGTACACCGAAGCCTTTGCCAGATTCGGTGTGGTCGCAGCCCAGGTCCTCCTTACCCACGAGGATCTGGCCGATCGGGACCGCGCGCTTTGCTTGCGTACTACCCTGATGCGGCTGCTGGAACTGGGAACCATCCCGGTTCTCAACGAAAACGACAGTGTCAGCGTGCGCGAGCTGGTCGAGCACCGGCGTCGTGAGGGCGTAGAGGCTACCCAGCCGGTCTTTGGCGACAACGACGGCCTGTCGGCGCACGTGGCGGTGGCGCTGGATGCGGACCTGCTGGTGATGCTGAGCAACGTGGACGGGCTCTACACCGCCAATCCGGCGCTCGATGCCAACGCCCAGCGCGTGGCCGAGCTGGCCTCCGTCGATGAGCAAGCCCTCGCCCGCGCCGCGGGCGCCTCGCGCGGCGGCACCGGCGGCATGGGCAGCAAGTTGGAAGCGGCCCGGTTGGCCACCGCGGAAGGCACCGCCGTGGTCATTGCCGACGGAGGCATGCCGGACGTGCTCGCCAAGATCTTGGCCGGCGACGACGTGGGCACGCTGATTCCTCCGGTGGAGTGGCGCCCCGCGCGCTGGCGCCACATTGCGGTTTCGGGTCGCAAGCAGGGTGCGCTGGTGGTCAATGAAGGCGCTCTGCAGGCACTCTCGCAGCGCAAGGCATCGCTTCTGCCCATCGGCGTGGTCGGGGTGGAGGGCAGCTTCGACAAGGGTGAGCTGGTGGAGATCCGCGACGGCAGCGGCCGGGTGTATGGTCGCGGCTTGGTCAACTACGACGCCGACGCCTGCCGCAAGTTGGCGGGCCGGCACAGCGACGAGATCGACGCCCTCCTCGGATACCGCGGCTACGATGCCCTCATCACCCGCGACAACCTGGTGATGGGCGGGGTCTGAAAATCCGGCATCAGAATGCGGTGGTGCGACGGCGCTGGCAGTCAGGCCGGAATCAAGTCATAGTGAGTCTTTGTCATGGACTTGCGAGAAAGCCTAATTGCGGCGCGAGCAGCGGCCCGACGGTTGGCGGGGTTGACCGGACCCGAACGCAGCCGCCTGCTGGCCGATCTTGCCGAGGCCCTGGCACGACCGGAAGCGCGCAAAGCCGTGCTCGACGCGAACGCCCAGGACATGGCCAGTGCGCGCGAAGAGGAAGCGGCTGGCCGCCTCGGCTCCTCCCTGGTCAAACGGCTGCTCCTGGACGACAAGAAGCTCGACACCAGCATCGACGGCATCAAGCAGCTCGCGGACATGCCCGAGTTGGTCGGCCGCACTTTGACCCACCGGGCGCTCGATCACGGGCTCATTCTCAAGCGGGTGAGCTGCCCGCTCGGCGTGCTGGGCGTGGTATTCGAGGCGCGCCCCGATGCTCTGGTACAGATCACCAGCCTGGCCTGGAAGAGCGGAAACGCGGTGGCGCTCAAGGGGGGCCGCGAGGCCAGCGCCAGCAACCGCGCGCTCTGCGCGGTCGCCCATCAAGTCCTTTCCGCTCACGGCATCGACACCAACGCGATGGTGCTGCTGGAAGAGCGGGCGGAAGTGGACGCGCTTTTGGGCATGGACGATCTGGTCGAACTCATGATTGCGCGGGGTTCGTCGTCTTTCATTCAACATGTGCGCAGCCACACGCGCATCCCGGTGATGGCCCACGCCGACGGAATCTGTCACATGTACCTGCATGCGGCGGCAGATCCGGCCATGGCCGCACGTCTGGTTGTGGACGCCAAGTGCAGTTACCCGTCCGCGTGCAATGCCGTCGAAACCCTCTTGTGGGATCCGGAGGCGAGTGTGGCGCTCGACAGTTGCGTGTCGGCGCTTTCCGCCCAGGGCGTGGAGTTGCGCGGCTGCAAGGAAACGCGCAAGCGCCATCCCCAAATGAACGCCGCAACCGGTGCCGACTGGGACACGGAATACGGCGCACTCATCCTATCCATTCGGCAAGTGGCGGGTCTGGAGCAAGCGTTGGCCCACATTGCCCACCATGGCTCGCGTCACACCGACGTCATTGTGACCCAGGATCCGGTGGCCGCCACGCGCTTCTTGGCCGAGGTGGACGCGGCCTGCGTGTTCCACAATGCCAGCAACCGCTTCTCCGACGGCTACCGCTTCGGCTTGGGCGCCGAGGTCGGCATCTCCACCGACAAACTACACGCGCGCGGCCCGGTCGGCGTGGAGGGCCTACTTACCTATCGCTGGCTGCTCTACGGCCACGGCCAAGCGACGACCGACTACGGCCCCGGCGGCCGCCACTACATCCACAAAGACCTGCCCGTTGACGGTTGATTCGGATAGCCGGAAGCTAGCCCATCGATACGGCTATGCGGCCGAGGGACTGTAGCTTCACGTCTGGATCAATTTCCTGATACGAGAGCACGGTGAGCTTGGGATGCTCGGTATCGACCAGACGGCGCACATGGCAGCGGATGTCGGCGGCGGTGACAATCACCGGCGCCGCAGTATCAGCGACTGCGCGGCTGACGGCTTTGACGATGTCGGAAGCAAGCTCCGGTTCAAGCGCCAGGGTGCTGCCACCGGCGGTACGCTGAATCGCCTCGCGCACGGTGTCCTCGATCATCGGGTCCAGGAAGTACACCCCGAGGACGCCGGAGCCGCCGGCGTGGGCGAAGGTGATCTGTCGTCGCAGAGCTTCGCGCACGTGTTCAGTCAGAGTGACGGGGTCGGAATCGACCGGCGCGCGTTCGGCCAGGGCGCCCAGAATCTCACGCAGGCCGCGCAGGGAGACACTTTCTTCAGCCAAACGGCGCAGAACCTCGGTGAGCAGGGCAGGCGAGACGATCTTGGGCACCACCTCGCGCACCAGTGCGGGGTGGGTGCGCGCAAGCTGGTCGAGCAGCGATTGTGTCTCCTGGATGCCAACGAATTCGTGGCCATAGCGATGGAGAACCTGCAGCAGGTGGAGGACAATTACCTCTTCGGGCGCCAAGGTGGGCACGCCCCGCAGGCGAGCGGCAGCAAGCTCGCCGGCCGGAATCCACGCAGCCGGGCGGCCCTCAGGATGCGTCGCTGGCAGGGCAGCGACGCCCAACCCGCGCAGGTGATCGATTGTGTCGAGCGCGAGGCCGCCGCTTGGCACGACTTCGCCCTGGGCCACCGGCACCTCCTGCAGGCTCAGCACATAGGCGCCGGCCGGAATGCCTACAGCGTCGGGACGCACGCAAACCGCCGGCAGGGGAATGCCGGTCTCCGAGAAGAAACGTTCGCGGGCGGCCGGCAAGAGATCGCGTTGCATTCGATCCGGCCCCTCTGGGGGCAGGAGAGATCGCGAGAGCACGCTCGAAAGATCGATCGCGATGGGCAGCAGCCGGGGTGACGGAACTTCCAAGCCATCGCCGCGCAACTCTGCGGCCATGGTTGAGACGCCAGTCACGCTCGTCCTCCGGGCGGCCAAACGGTCCAATTGAATAATTCGGTAGGCGACCAAGCCGAGCACGCCACCCAGCACGGCAAAAGGCGCCGTGGGCAAGCCGGGCACAATGGCCAAAAGTCCGAGCAGGACTGCTGCAATAGCCAGCGCTTTGGGCTGGGCGAGAATCTGCCGGCCGATATCCTGGCCCAAATGACCGCCATCCTCTTCCGAGGAAACGCGCGTAACTACGATTCCGGCTGCGGTCGAAATAACCAAAGCAGGGATTTGCGACACCAGCCCCGCGCCGATGGTGAGAACGGTGTAGGTCTTGGCCGCCGTGGCTGGGTCCATTCCCTTCTGGACCATTCCTACAACCAGGCCACCCACAATGTTGGTCAGCAGCACGACAATTCCCGCAATCGCGTCCCCCTTAACAAACTTCATGGCGCCGTCCATTGACCCGAAGAATTGGGATTCGCGCGTGAGCAACGCGCGTCGCCGACGTGCCTCGGCGGGCTCGATGTGGCCCGCGCGCAACTCGGCATCAATGGACATCTGTTTGCCGGGCATGGCGTCCAGGGTGAAGCGGGCCCCCACTTCCGCAACCCGCTCCGCACCCTTGGAAATCACGATGAACTGGATCAGGGTCAGAATGAAGAAGACCACCGCCCCCACCACCAGGTTTCCTGCCACCACGAAGTTCCCGAAAGCGTGAATGACCTGCCCGGCATTGGCCTTGAGTAGAATCAAACGCGTGGCCGACACTTCGATGGCCAGTCGAAACAGAGTGGTAATCAGTAGCAGCGACGGGAAGGTAGCGATGCGCAGCGCCTCGCTGACGTAAATCGCGATGAGCAGGAGGCTGACCGCAGCGGCGATGTTGAGGGTGACAAACAGATCCAGCACGAAGGTGGGCAGTGGAACGATCATCATCCCGACAATCACCGCCACCAGGATGGCCAGGAGAATGTCCGAGTAGCGTACGAACAGTGCGCGCACGTCGCCGGTTTTCAGCAACGACAAGAATTCCCCTTGCACGACAGGCTCTGACCTCGGCATGGGATGAGATGATGGCCAACGTGTCATTTGGCGTCAAGGGTCTTGCAAAAGCGGACGCGTGGGGAGCCGCCGAGCTCCGCTCGGCGCGGACCATCGCGGGAAGGGATGGAGACCCTCCCAGGGTTTCCATGTCAAACATCAACAAGAGCCTGCAAATGCGAAAACCCGCTTTACTTTTCCCGCTGAACCGGCATTATCCCGCGCA
This sequence comes from Myxococcales bacterium, assembly GCA_003158455.1. Lineage (GTDB taxonomy): Bacteria > Myxococcota_A > Polyangia > Fen-1088 > Fen-1088 > Fen-1137. The sequence goes on from PMJO01000176.1 coordinate 27,885, forward strand.
ATCTGTCTAGGAAGACACAAAGCAATGGACAACAACATACAGGTCCTGGTCGACAATTTCGTGAAGCAAGTCGTAGCCACTGTTGAGGCGGCAGCCGCCCGGCGCGTGCAGGCGGCCGTGTCAGTCGCGCTCGGTGCCGGGTCCGCCATCTCGGCTCCCCGCCGTCGCGGCCGTCCCGCGAAGGCGAGCTACCTCCCGGCGGCTGCCGCATTCGCGCCAGGTAAGCATCGCCCCAAGCAGCTCTGTCCAGTGCCGGGTTGCACGGGCGTGGCTGCGCCAGTCTTTGGCATGGTTTGCTCCAAGCACAAGGACATGTCCAAGGCGTTGATCAAGAAGTATCGCGCCCGGCGCCGCGCTGCCAAGGCGGCGGGCTAGCGGACTCGCGTTTCGGGTATCGCCGTTTTCCGGAATGCTGGACAGGCAGTCCTGGGTTGCGGCCGCGGGACCGACGATTACATGTCGCCTCGCGCCTGCGGTGCTCTGCTAGGCTTGAGCCTATGTTGCGCATTCTGAGCCCGCACGATCCCGACTACGAGGCCAGGCTGTCCAGTCTGGTTGACCGAGGGACGACCTTGCCGAAGGAGGTCGAGACTCGGGTTGCGGAGATCGTGAACAAAGTTCGGCGCGAAGGCGACAGAGCCCTGCGCGAATTCACCGAACGGTTTGAACGTCGCCAACTGGTGGCCATCGAGCTGGCGCGCCCGGAGTGGGAGGAACAGGCCGGCCGAGCCAGCGTGCAGGTCAGACGGGCGCTGGCCAAAGCGGCCATGCGTATCCGCTCCTATCACCAGCTTGAGCAGCCGTGTGCGTATGAACTGACTGAGCCCGGAGTTCGCCTGCGCTGTCGCGTGACGCCGCTTGAGCGGGTGGGGCTCTACATTCCCGGCGGCACCGCCTGCTTGGCCTCGACTGTTCTGATGACCGCGATTCCGGCCAAGGTGGCCGGCGTGCGCACGATTATCATGACCACGCCCGGTCCATCGCCCGAGACCCTGGCGGCGGCACTGGAGGCTGGCGTGGACCGGGTTTTTCTCGCGGGCGGGGCGCAGGCGATCGCCGCCCTAGCCTACGGCACCGAGACGGTTCCGCGCGTCGACAAGATTGCCGGGCCAGGCAATGCGTATGTGACCGCGGCCAAGCGCTTGGTCTACGGCGACGTGGGCATCGACATGATCGCGGGCCCCACCGAGGTCGCGATCGCGGCTGATGCCAGTGCGAAACCATCCTGGGTCGCAGCAGATCTGCTCGCGCAGGCCGAGCACGACGGACTGGCGGTCCCTATCCTGGTGGCAGTGGGGCGCGCGGTGGCCGAGGCCGTGGCGGCGGAAGTGGACCGCCAACTGGCCACGCTTCCGCGACGAGAGATCGCGAGCAAGGCGGTGGACAATCAGGGCGTGGCTTTTGTGGTGAAGGACGCGGCCGCAGCCATCGCTCTGCTCAATCGGCTGGCGCCTGAACACGTGGGTCTGGCGCTGGCCAACGCCGCGGCGCTGGCCGACCAAGTGACCGCTGCGGGTGCGGTATTCGTGGGCGACCATGCCTGTGAGGCAGTGGGCGACTATTTTGCGGGCCCGAGCCATGTCCTGCCCACGGGCGGCGCCGCGCGCTATGCGTCGCCCCTCGGGGTGGCCGACTTCAGCAAGCGCACGTCCTTCATTGAATATGATGCCGACGCTCTTGCGCGACAGGGAGACGACATCGTGGCTTTGGCTGAGGTCGAAGGGTTGGTCGGCCACGCGCGGTCAGTCAGCATTCGCACCGGCCGCGGGCGCTGACGGCACTCACACCGCACCCCGCCACTTCCTAATTCCCGACACGCCCTTGACACCCAGGGAAACTCCTCTAGATTACGCGCCTCGCTCGGGAGCTTGAAACATGTACGCCGTCATCCAGACCGGAGGAAAACAGTACCGGGTAGCCGAGGGGGAAACTCTGCGCGTGGAGAAGCTGTCCGCCTCTCCCGGGGAGAAGCTGTCTTTCGTGCCCCTCTTGTTCGCCGACGATGGCGGCAATGTGCAGGTTGGCAAGCCCCAGGTCAGCGGCATCAAGGTTGAGGCCGAGGTGCTGGAGCAGGGCCGAGGCAAGAAGATCGTTGTCTTCAAGTACAAGCGGCGCAAGTCTTATCGGCGCAAGACCGGCCACCGCCAGCCGTTCACCGCGCTCAAGATCACGGCCATCAAGGCAGGAGAGTAGGCAGCCATGGCACACAAGAAGGGGCAGGGCAGCTCCCGCAACGGCCGCGATTCGCAATCGCAGCGTCGCGGGGTCAAGCGATACGCCGGCCAAGCTGTGTTGGCGGGCAACATCCTGGTCCGGCAGGTTGGGACGGTGTTTCATCCGGGCCGCAATGTCGGCATTGGCAGCGACTTCACCCTGTTCGCCCTCAAGAACGGCAAGGTGAAGTACAGTCAATCGGGCAACCGCAAGCTAGTCAGCATCGAGGCGGCCTAGCGGGCTTCCGCCCCAGGACCGGCCCGGACCCAACCCCGCGACAAGCGGAGCGAAGCGGCGGACGCTCCCGGGAGGAAACGGCCTTTCCATGATCGAGTCGCGTACCCAATCTGGACGATCGGTGGTGGTCGTGGACGTGGTCGTTTTCGTGGTCGTGGCCGAAGATGATCACTCCGGCCACGTCCACAACCCCCTGCGGCTGTCGCGGGATTGCAGAGCACGGCAGACGGGAGGGTTTCCGTGACGGCCTTTGTCGACCAGGCACGGGTGAGCGTGCGCGGTGGAGATGGCGGCGACGGCGCGGTGGCGTTTCGGCGCGAGAAATTCGTTCCCAAGGGCGGCCCCGCGGGCGGCGACGGCGGCGATGGGGGGAGTGTGATCCTGCTGGCCGACGAAGGCCTGTCTACCCTGCTCGACTTCCGCTACCGCCACGACTATCAAGCGCCGGCCGGCGAACGCGGCGGCAACAAGGACAAGTACGGCCGCAAGGGGCAGGACACGCTGCTGCGGGTTCCCACTGGAACCGAGGTCTACGACTATGCCACTGGCGAGCTGCTGGCCGACTTGCGCAGCGAGGGCCAGCGCTTCGTGGTGGCCGCAGGTGGCAAAGGTGGGCGTGGCAACATCCACTTCGCAACCTCGACCGACCGTGCGCCCAGGCGCGCCGAGCCGGGGCAGCCAGGCGAGGAGCACGTGATCCGGCTGGAGCTGAAGCTGCTTGCTGACGTGGGCTTGGTGGGTTTTCCCAACGTGGGGAAGTCGTCCCTCATTGCCCGCATATCGGCCGCGCGTCCCAAGATCGCGGACTACCCATTTACCACCTTGATTCCCCACCTGGGCATGGTCCGCCTTTCTGATGATCGGTCGTTCGTGGTTGCCGATGTGCCCGGATTGATCGCGGGGGCACATGCGGGCGCCGGCCTCGGACATCGGTTTCTGCGGCACCTGGAACGCACCCGCGTCTTGGTTCACCTGCTTGAGCTGAATTCGATCCCAGGGCGCACCCCGCTGCGCGACTACCAGCTTCTGCGGCGCGAATTGGCCTTGCACGATCCCGCGCTGGCTGACCGCATCGAAGTGGTGGTGCTCAACAAGCTGGACCTGCCAGCGACGCGCAAGAAGTTACCTGCCCTGCAGCGACTGTTCGCGCGCCGAGGCCTGCACCTTCTAGGGGTCAGTGCTGCCACGGGCGAGGGGATGGCCGGCCTGCTGGCGGCCTCGTGGAGCGCGCTCGAAAAGGCAAGAGCCGCAGAGGTAGCTGTCGGGGGTCACCTGCCGCGTCGCGCTATCGCACGCGATCCCACTTTCTGACACGCGACCCCATTATCTGGTAGGATGCCACCCGCATTTGGACAGCTCACACCCTACAACTCCGCGAATGGCATGTACCTTTTGACGGGGCTTGAAGCCGCCTGCTATAGAAGGATACTCTCCGCGACGAAAGCGGGGGGTAAGGGTGTTGTATTGCGAGATTTGAGAGGCTCATAAGGAGCTATGAAATGACAAGTCCACGAACTTGGGGGGTTCTTGCGCTTCTATTCGCCGCTGCTGCCTGCTGGGTGCGGCCCGTCTGGGCCGACACGACCAGCGCAGGGGCGCCACGGGAGGCTCCGGCCGCAGCGCCATCGCCAACCGGGGCGCCGCCGGAAAACGCTCCACCTGCCGTTGGCGCTGCCGCCGATGGCGCGTCCTACACGGTCAGGCTGCGTGCTCTCGAGCGCAACGTCAACGACCTCAAGGAACAAGTCTTCCGCACCCGCGCGCGCCTCAACCTACTCAAGGAGACGGTTCTGGGCGGCGTCATCGGGGCCTCCCGCTG
>PMJO01000132.1 GCA_003158455.1 Myxococcales bacterium
CGGGGCAATTTCGGCATGCACCCTAGTCCCGGGACGACCGCTACCTTCGTAGTAGTCGAGCAGGTTCTGCACGTCGATCTCGATCTGGCGCGGGGTCGCGAAACCGCCCTCGCCTAGGCCGATCGAGCCCAGAAATGGGAATTCTTTGGTTCGAATCTCTTCCGCCAGGGTGGAAGACGAGACGCTTTTGTTGCCCACGAATTCCACCTCTCGCACTTTCAGGACGGGGCCTTCGTCAATGATGAAGACGATGCGGTCAGCATCCGCGTCGATGCGTTCTCGTCGCCAGGTAGTCTTGACCAGCATGTGGCCGCGTTCGCGGTACGCCTTCTCAATCGTTTCTGCGGCTTCGGCCGCTTCGACATCGTCGTACACGCCGTGCACAAGGACGGCTAGGTCGCCATGCAGAGCTCCAGCCGAACGGGCGTGATTGCCTTCGAAGGCCAACTTGATGCGCCGGCGCTCTTTCACCTGGACGTGGAGGTGCACTTCCTCTTGACCGTGATCCACGCTGGTACTGGGATCAAAGTCATCGGTGACGCGGGCGCCAGGATAGCCGAGCTTGGCATAGCGCCGGGCGAGAGCAGTCTCGTCGATGCGCAAGATGTTGCGGCGGAAGAGTTGGTGGCGCAGCCACAGCCAGTGCCAATCCAAGTGGCGAAAGCTGTCCGCGATCTCCTTGGCTGCCAGGGCGCGGTTGCCGGTGACGGCTATCTTGCCCAAGGGATAGCCCGGTCCTAGCTTCACCCGCACGTCCAAATTGACCGCAGCCGGGACCTTGTCGTTGCTGTGGGCAACGATGTGCACCTCCGCCTCCTGAAAGCCCTGCGTGCGCAGGTAGTCGCGCACCCGAGCACTCTCGGCGTCGAAGAAGCTGTCTCGCCGCTCTCCCGCCGGGGGTAGGGCTTGCCCGTTGCGAATGCTAAGTTGCCGGAGGATCATTTCCTGACGCACGCCCCGACGGAAGATGGGCTCATTGCCCGAAACGAAGATCTGCCGGACCCGATCTGCGGGTCGCAAGCGGATGCGGAGCCGTGCTCCGCCCGCATCTGTCTGGACCTCAATCTGGGCCTGATAGTCCACGGCCTTGAGCAGGTTCTGCAGCCGGGGAACCGTTCCGATGGGCGTCCCGACCCGATCAGCTTCGCCCGACTCGACGAATGGCCCATTCAATGGAGCGATGGTGGCCACCAGGCTTTCGACCCGGCCGGCCGGGTCGGTCGAGCCTTCTATCGAGACGGAGGCTATGCGTGGAACCGGGGCCGTGGCGCTGGCCTCTGGCTGCGGCGCGGAGACGACCTGCTGAGCGCGCGCCGTGAGGCTGGTGGCCAGCAGGAACGCGGTAAGCGCGGTATGGATGGTCTTCCGAAGCAAGGGTTCCAGCAGGATCTCAGTGAGTGGGTTGGCAGATTCCGGTCATGGCAGACTCGGGAACAGACTCATGAACCGAATCGGGTAGTCGACGGTCAGTTCCAGTTTCAAAGCACTCACTTGGTCGGTAATGCCTTGCTGGGGCGAGTAGGTGAGTCGCTCGCCGATGAGGCGGCCGGTGACGTAGTCCCAGACCCAGGCGTTGCCTTGGACGCGGTAGCGCTCCTGGGTCTGAAAACCCCGCAGATAGGACAGCTCCAGGGTAACTTCGCGGGTCGCCCGTGCCAGCACCTTCACCTCAAAACCATCCGCACCCACGGTGGGACGCAGGTTCAACTTCTGGCCGGTCAGCGATTGCAGGGTGTCGTCGATATAGGGCTCGACCAAGTTGGCCACGGCATCGCGCGAGGCCTGGCCCATGATGTCGATCCCGCTCTGGGCGTTGATGCCGAGGGCACGCCCTCCCGCGCTGATGTCCTCACTGGTCCGCCCGGAGAGAAGCAGCATGATCGTCTGGTTGCGGTCGAGCCCCTCGGCGGTCGACAGGTCGATGGCCGCCTGGTTGATGGGCCCCGTGATGCGCAGCTGCACCAGGTGCTCGTTCCCGAAAGCGTCGGTCAGGGTATTGGTGGCATCCAGATTGAGTTCGGGGGTATCGCCGGCAGCCAGCGACTTGGTGGGAACGAAGGTGATGTGGTTCACATTCGGCGTCAGATCGAAATCGCCGCGCAGAATGGGAATGTGGAAACGCCCATCGGTGGGCCGCACGTCCCCGGCTAGGGTAGGTGCCGAAAGGGTTCCGCCCACGAGCAAGTCAACCTGAAGGTAGATTTCCGGCGCCAGGTTGTTCTGCACCATGAAGCCGTCGCCCAGGGTGCGCACGCGCAGACCGAGTCCCAAGTTCTCGAGCAGGGGCACACCCTCCCAGAAGGGGCGCGACGCGGACTCGTTGATCCGCGGGGTGAGCACCAGATTGCGTACGTTGAAATCCTGCAGGTATCTCCCCGAGACCAGGCGCACATCGCCGCCCAGGCTGAGCGAGTCCTGCAAGTCGCCGGTCAGCTCCAGCGCGAAGGAAAGATCATCGATCTCGACACTCGTCGATCGGTAGCCCAGACGCTCGCCCTTGAGCGGCAGGCTCACCTTGCCTAGCACCAGTTTGGGGCGCAAGCTGATGACGCGCAGGCGGCCGGGGTTTGCCCCGGCGCCGATAAGCAAGCGCCCGTCGTCGTTGATGCGCAGCTTGACCTCGCGCAGGAGCAATTCTTGGCTCGACAGCTCGATGGTGCCGCTCTCCACCGCCACCTTGCCGCTGATCCCGCGCAGGCGCATCTGGATCTCGCCCAGACCGATGCGCGCAGACAGGTTCGGCCGAGCCAGGGTTCCCGACACCTGGGCGTCGATGCGCGCACGGCCGGACACGTCGGAGACCGCGTCGGGCACCAACGATTCTAGCAACGAGGCGCTTACCTCACCATTGGCCTGCACGGCCAAGCTGCTGGGAGCGAAATTCGCGCCCAGGCCGACGCGGCCTTTCAGACGGAGCGTGGCCCCGGCCACCGATACCGCTAAATCCCTGAGTTCCACCGCATCCGATCGCAGGTGAACCACACCCGACGGCACGGCGATGGCGGAATCGAAGCCAGCGGGCAGGGCATTGACCGGGCGAGCGATGGCAAGGGTGCCGTCCACCAGCGGCTGCTCCATGGTCCCGGATACCTTCGCTTCCAGACTGACAGCGCCTCCCAGTTGCCGGAATTTCTTGCGCAAGAGCGGTTGCAGGAATTCCAAGTCGAGTTGGCCGGAGAACGACGCGCGCAGCGATTCACCCTCCAGTCCGCCGTCCACGCTGAAACGGCCGGCATCAGTAATGAAGCGGGCTTGATCCAAGGCGATTCGGTCGCCGGCGATGGTGGCCCGCAAGTCACCGTCGTTGCGCAGGCCAATTCGGTGGATCGAGACCTGACCGCCGGGTTCGGTGATTTCTTGCCTGATGGACGCCGCCAACTCGGTCAGGACAGCCTGAATAGCGCGCGGTTTTCCGGACTGCATCTCGATGCTGACATGCCCCGATATGACGGCGTGAGCGTCGAGATCCTTCAGTTGCTGGACCAGGTCCTCGATTTCGCGGCTGCCCCGAAGCTGCAGGGCCAAGTCTTCCAGCACCAAGTGGGTGAAGGACAGGTTTGCATTGGCGCGCAAGCCGGCGGGGTTGAGCTGGGCTGTGCCGTCGACGGTGAAGCGATTGAAGAGCGTGCCTTTGACCGCGACGCCAGACTCCATCGCGTCGAGAGTCAGCTTGGCATCCCCCAGCGCCACGCCCATGACTGTCACCCCGTATAGCTCGATGCTGCCATCGACCAGTGGGGCCTTGCTGCTGCCGGATAGGCGCAAGTCGACGGACAGGCGGCCTGCGGCCGGCAGGTCAACCTGGGCAGCCGCCAGCGCCGCAGCCACGGGCAGGTCCGTCACCCGAAGGTGCCACTGCATCGGCATGGCTTTGGGGACAAAGCGCATGTGGCCCTCGATCTGAATCTCGCCGCCCGTCTTGCCGCTGGCCTGCAGCAGGCGCACCGCCACGCCTTCTGGGTCGACCTCCAGGTCTATGCCACCCAGTTGCCAACTCTGTCCCAGGACATGCGCGGTCACCCCAGCCGGCATCTTGAAACCAATCTTCGGTCGGCGGAGTGGGCCAGATGCCGTCACCTCGAAGTCGATCTTGCCCGAGACCAGACCGCCCGTGATCAGCGACTCGAGAGCAATCTGCTTGCCTTCCAGGCGGAATTCCAAGTTTGGCGAGCGCAGCATGTGTTGCACGGTTTTTTCGAACAGCTTGAGCGTTCCACTGCCCTCCAGCGTGCCGCCGGCCACTTCGGCGGCCAGCGAGTCCACCTGCAGCGTGCCGTCTTGCAGATGAAACTTCGTTTCGAAGGACGGCACCGAGGGGACGCCATCCTTGCCACCGATGCCACTGATCTCGATCTGACCACTGGCGCGCGGTTGCTCCATGCTGCCGCCCAGATCGACCGTCACGGACGCCTCCTGCGCCAAGGGTGGCACGCCCAGCGAGGCGAGCAGGCGCGGCAGGTTCGCGCTGCCGACGCGCAACCCCAGGGCGAGTAGGCGCTTGGCCAACTCAACCTTGCCTTTCACGTCGACGCTGGCTCCGGGAGCTTCGATGTGGAGGTCCGATGTGCTGATCTCTGCGGGCGAGGCGGTAACCTGACCGCTCAGCCGGAACGACGCAGGCAACGACATCTTCTTGCCCGTGCGCTGGAAAGCGAGGTCGAGTCCGCTCAAGGTCCCGCCCTTCAGCGCGGACATGGTTTCGTCGAATTCTGCCGTAGCTGACAGATGGCCGCGCAGCTTGCCTGCGGCCAACTTGCGCAGCCCGACCGGGAGGTAGCTGTCCACCGCAAAATGGTCGAAGCGAAGCTGGGTCTTCAACTTCGGGATCTTCAGTTCCGCTTTCATCGAAAATCGTCCCCCCCCCGGCGGCGAGAATGACAGCTCCTCCAGCTTGGTGTTGGGCGCTGATGCCTTGGAGTTGGGATCGAACTGCATGCCCGCGCGCAGTACCAGATTCTGCGCGGCGTACTGATGGTAGGCGGCATCCAGCCCGGCTATGTCGGTGTTGATGGCGATGCTCACGTAGGGCCCCATGAGATCAGCCGCCACGCGTGCATCCGCACCACCCAAGCGAAGTCCGGGAATGTTCATCGGCTTCAGCACCGCGTTGAGGGCATCCGCGGCGTCGTGGAATTCGGTGTGCATGTGAATCGCCGATACCGAGTCGACGGCATAGATGCCGTTGAAGAATCCTTTGCCCGACAGACTGGTGCGCCCGGTCTTGCCCGCGGTCAGGTCAAGAAAGATGTCGTCGGAATACTCACGCAGGGTGGCGACCTGCTTCACCTTCACGCTGTCAAACGGCAGCACCTGGTCGAGCACGGTCAGATACCCGCCCGCGCGGGCTTCAACACCCACGGCTTCCCAGCCGCAAAAGCCGTCTTCGACCTGCAGCCAAGCAGGCGCGTGCAGATCGCGCAGGTCGAAGCCCCAGACATGGGGAAAGTCGAACACCACCCGCAATCCGTTGAGCTGGGCGTTGAAGATGCGAACCGCGAAACCCTTTTCCGGCTTGGCGCCTGGCGGCGGCGGGGGCGCGGGATGCTTGGGATCGAACATGGCCAAGAAACCGATGCCCTCCTTGGTCTTCTTCATGCGACCAAAGCGCCAGTACGAATTCGGTCCCACCTCCAGGTCATGCATGAAGAGGCCAGCGCCGTTGATGAGCTGGTGGAGCTCGATCTTGACCTCCAGGTGGGGCACGTCCACCACCACGGTGCCCTCAGGGTCGAAGAATTTCGCGCCATCCACGGAAAACTGGGTGGGACGTTTGGCCAGGATGTCGAGCAGAAGGCGCGCCGGCCAGCGAATGGATCGAAACTCTAACCGGCCGCGCATATCGGGCAAGACCTTGCCCACCAAGGCGCCCATGCGCTCGCCCTGCAGGAAAAACACCGCGCCCGCCACGGCCAGGCTGACCAGACCCAGCAGGCTGGCCAGTACGATGCCGCTCAACTTGAGGATTCTTCGTCGGACCGGGGACGCCACGTGCCCCATCAGACTAACCCGAAAAACCAACTGTGAGGCGGAATTGCGGCCGGGTTCGTAGTAGTTTCCTGTGCATCATGAACGGCACGCTCTACATCGTAGACGCGCTCAATTTCCTGTTTCGCGCCTTTCACGCCTTGCCGCCCCTTTCCAATAGCAAGGGCCTTCCAACTGGCGCGGTGTACGGGCTGTGCCAGATGCTGCTGCGTATCGAGCGCGATTGGAGGCCGACCCACACATGCGTGATCTACGATGCGCCCGGGCCGACGTTCCGTGACGAGATCTTCGCTGCGTACAAGGCCAACCGGCCGCCCATGCCCGCCGACCTGGCGGCGCAGATTGGCCTTTCCCGCCAGGTCGTGGAGGCGTTCGGACTGCCGGTGCTATCGGTGCCGGGGGTGGAAGCCGACGACACCATCGCCACGCTAGCCCGGCAAGCAGTGGCGGCCGGCCTGCAGGTCGTGATCTGCTCCTCGGACAAGGATCTCATGCAGCTTTGTTCCGAGCAGATCCGACTGCTCGACACGATGAAGAACAAACTGTTGGGACCGGCAGAGGTGCATGAGAAGTTCGGCGTCGCGCCGGATCGGCTCGGCGACCTGTTGGCGCTGATGGGCGACAGCGTGGACAACGTGCCCGGCGTCGAAGGCATCGGGCCCAAGACTGCGGCCGACCTCATCAGCCAGTATGGCTCGATCGAGGGCGTGATTGCCCATGTGGACGAGATCAAAGGCAAGAAGGGCAAGACCATCGCGTCGAGCCTCGACGCCATCGAGATCTCGCGCAAGCTGGTCCGTTTGCGCGAGGACGTAGCGCTCAACCGAGATGTGCGTGACCTGCAGCGCGCCGAACCCGACCGCACCCGCTTGCGTGAGCTGTTCGGAGAGTTGGAGTTCACCCGGCTGCTCGCGCAGCTGGACGGCGCGCGAGCTGCGGACCAGGTCGTCGAGTCGGCTGTCTCCGCGCTCGCGCCGGTGGGCGCCAGCACGCCTGAAATCACCGCGTCCCCACTGCCGGCGGAGATCATCCTCGATCACGCTGGCCTTGATCGACTGTGCGCCTGGCTTCACTCTGGCCATGTCTGCGGCGTGGCCGTGCTGGCCGAGGGCGAGCCATGCCCACGCGCGGCGCTTGTGGGGCTGGCCTTCGCCTTGCCGAGCGGTGCTCGCTTCTATCTGCCCATTGGTCATCGCCTGCTGGGTGGGCCGGCGATGTTGCCCGTCACAGAGGTATTGGCGGCGCTGGGCCCGCTCCTGGCATCCACCGAAATTCGCAAGCACGTGCACGACGCCAAAGTGCTCGACGTGCTCTTGCGCGCGCGTGGCGTCATCCTGGGCGGCCTAGCTGGCGACGCCATGCTGGCTGCCTATCTGCTCGATGCTGGGCGTGCGCCGTATGACTTGTCGGATCTCGCTGCTGCGGATGGGGTGGGGGAGGTTGCCCCGCGGACAACCTGGCTGGGCAGCGGTCGCAGCGCGCGCCCGGCCGGAGAAGTTCCGGTCGAAGAGGCCAGCCGATACCTATGCAGCGAAGCCTGGGCCGCGCTCGCCCTGGCCTGTCGCCAGGAACCGAAGATGGACTCTTTGGGCGTGACCAAAATCTACCGCGAAGTCGAGCTGCCGCTGGTTTCCGTGTTGGCGCGCATAGAATGCTGGGGCATTCGCCTGGACTGCGACTTTCTCCGCCAACTGGGCAACGAGGTAGCTCGGACGGTGGAGGCGCTTGAACACGAAATCCATGCGGCGGTGGGTATGCCCTTCAACATTGGCTCGCCCAAACAACTGGCCGAGGTCCTCTTCGGCAAACTCGGCTTGCCCGTGATTCGCAAGACCAAGACGGGGCCGTCGACCGACGCCGATGTGCTGGAGGTACTGGCCACCCTGCACCCGATTCCGGCCAAGGTGGTCGAGTACCGCGGCTTGACCAAGCTCAAGGGTACGTACATCGACGCTCTGCCGGCTTTGGTTGATCCGCGCACCGGGCGCCTGCACACCACATTCAATCAAGCCGTGGCAGCCACTGGACGGCTGTCTTCAAGCGATCCCAATTTGCAGAACATTCCCATCCGCTCCGAACTTGGTCATCGCATTCGCAACGCTTTCGTCGCCGATCCTGGCTATCAGATCGTGTCGGCCGACTATTCGCAGATCGAGCTGCGCGTGCTGGCGCATTTTTCGCAAGATCCGGCCTTCCTCGACGCCTTTGCCGCGGGTCAGGACATCCACCGTCGCACCGCCGCCGAGGTCTTCAACCTGACGCTGGACGCGGTCAGCGGCGAGCAACGCCGCATCGCCAAGGCCATCAACTTCGGGTTGGTCTTCGGGCAGACCGATTTTGGGTTGGCCCAGGCCCTGCACATCGCGCGCGCCGACGCCCACGCCTATATCGAACGCTATTTTCAGCGCTACGCGCGCGTGCGCCAGTACATGGACGAGGTCATCGCCGAGGCGCGGCGTACGGGTTCGGTGTCGACCCTGCTGGGGCGCACCCGGGCGCTGCCGCAGATCAAATCGAGCCGGCCCCAGGAACGCAACTACGCCGAGCGCATGGCGCGCAATACACCCATCCAGGGCTCGGCCGCCGACCTGCTCAAGCTGGCAATGATCCGTGTGGATCGCGAAATGGTGCGCTTCCCCGATGCGCGCCTGCTGCTCACCGTGCACGATGAACTGGTCTTCGAGGTCAAGACCGGCGAGGTCGCAGCCTTTTCCGCCTGGGTCAAGGGCGTGATGGAGTCAGCCTACACTCTGCGCGTTCCGCTAGTTGTCGACGTACACACCGGCGCGAACTGGGGCGCGGCACACTGAACCGAAATCGCAGTGACGTTTCACCGGAGTGTCGCGACCGTACCGAATCAGACCGTGGCTACTTCTTCTTGCCGCCGGGGACCGACTTGTCGCCCTTGGGCTGTTCGCCCTTCTGGTGTGCGGCCCAGCCCACCACCTGCGGTGCCTGGCCTTCGAGCTGTATGGTCTGCGCTTCCGGCGGCAGGACCGCATTGCCCTCGGCCAGCAACTTGCCCTGCAGGTCCTCCAGCTTCTTGTGGATGATGAGCCCGTTGGACGCGGCAAACCCGGTGATCGAGTTGATGGAGAAGGTGCCGGTCACGATGACCTGCTCGCCCGGTTTGACGGTCAGCGGCTTGAGATCGCCTGTGTCCCAGTCTTTGATCGGGTAGTCGGCCACCAGTAGGGCGCGCTCGCGCTTGGTGCCCGGACTATCCGCGACGAAGAAGTGCGGCTGGTCGCAAGGCCGGCAACCCGTCCGGTCAACCGCGACCGGTGCGGTCAGGGCATCGCCGCCCTTCTTCATGGCCTTCTTCTTCTCTGCCTTCTGCTTCTCGAAGAGCGCATCGTTGCACTTGCGCAATTCGGCCGGGCATTCATAGATCTCGGTCAAATAGGCTTTGACCCGCACGTCCTTGTCCATGTACTTGTCTTTTTGCTTGCGCAGCCCGAACACCGACAACTCGCCGCTTGGATACTGGACCGGCGCGCTCGACACGTTGAAACTAGGCGAGGGCGGCAGGTTGACCTTCATCGGCGGGAGAGCCTGGCCTTGAGCCAGGGCCGCACCGGACGCCAGGGAAGCCATCGTGAAAACCGATACCATGGAGATTCGGAGCATGAGTTTCCCCTCTTCGAAGGCCAATGGCCGCCGACTACGCGGCCAGTACGTGAGGCTCCTGCATAACATGGGCATTTGCAGGCCACAAGCCCTGAGAGCCACCTTCGTGACCCTGCTGGTGTCGCTGGCCTGCGTCGCCTGCACCCGGCACCACGGCAGTCCGCGCCGGCCGACTGCCCCGGCCCCCCAGCGCGATGATGGGGGAGATCCGGGCCCGCATCGGTCCATCCGCCCGTCAGCCGGCGTCAAGCTGCCCGAGATCGCCCCCAAACCATCCCGGTCGGATCCCTATGGTGGGACGCTCCGCGTCCATCTGGAGGCTGAGCCGCCGCATCTCAACCCGCTGCAGGACCAACTTCAAGTCATCCAGCGCGTGGTGGGCAACCTGGTCTATGAAACCCTGATCGAGTGCCGGGAAGACCAGTATCGGCCGGGGCTGGCCGAGAGCTGGGAAGTCTCGGCCGACGGTGAGCGCATCACTTTCAAGCTGCGCAACGGTGCACGCTGGCATGACGACCGCCTGGTCTCGGGGGTGGATGTCCAGGCCACGTTCGAGCCGCTCTTGCGTGCGGGCAGTCGCCAGTCCCTCTTGCATGCCATGCTGGAAGACGTCGAGGGAGTTGACGTTCTGCCCGAGCGTGGGGCGCGTTTCCGCCTGCGCCGGCCCTCTGACCTGGTCTTGCGTGCCTTGTGCGAAATTCCCATCTTGCCCGCCGAAACCCTGCGCAAGACCGGGTCGGCGCTCACCCAGTTGGGGCGCCAGCCTGTCGGCTCTGGCCCCTTCCGGTTCGCTTCATGGGAGCACGGAAAGCGCATCCGGCTGGTGCGCAGCCGGGCCGTCGAACGGCCGCAACCGCCGTTTCTCGACGAGATCGTGTTCGAGATCGACGGTGATGGGTCGCGGGCGCTGGTCCGCACCCGACGCGGTGAGATCGACATTCTGCCCCGCGTGCTCGACGTGCTCTATCCTGATCAGGTGACGCCGGCCACCCTGCGGGACACCTTGGAGGTATGGTGGCTGACGCCGGATCGCTACTCATTCATCGTTCCCAACCACCGACGCGGGCCACTGGGCGATGTCCGGTTTCGCCAGGCGCTCAGCTTATTGTGGGATCGCGCGCGTTTTGCCGATGAGGTTCACCACGACCTCGCGCGTCCCATCGGCGCCCCCACATTCGCGCAAGTTCCCCCTGACCCACTAGATCGCAAGCGGGCCATTTCTCTGTTGGAAGCCGCCGGCTTCCGCGACACCGATGGAGACGGTGTGCGTGACGTGGGGGGGGTGCCCATCCGCCTGACCTTCCTGCTGCCATCCGGAGCGCGCAGTTTGGCCGCCGAGGCGCGCGGATTTGCCCTCGATCTGCGGCGGGCTGGGTTGCTGTTGGACACGGTCGCAGTCGACACCAGCACCCTGCAGATGCGCCTGGATCGCGGCGATTTCGACCTAGCGACCCTGACCTGGGACGGCCGGCGGGATGAGGATCCGCGGCTGCTTTTTGCCAGCCAGGGCCAACTCGGTTTTAGCGGATTTCGCTCGGAGCATCTGCAGTCGTTGCTCGACCGAGTGCGCCTGGCGCCAGGACCTGCGGCGCGGGTGCCGGCGTTGCAACGGGTTGGCGAATGGCTGGCCGAGGAAAGGCCAATCATCTTCCTCTATCGCCACGACGTCCCCGCGCTGGTGGCACGACGGGTGCATGGTTTGGCGGGAGTGGGTGACCGCCTGGATCTGCGGTCTGTGTGGGTCGATCCGTGATCGGGCTTGCTGGCGCCTTCCTTCTCCTCGCGGCCTGTCCGGCGGCCGTGTCGGAGGCAAACGGCCCTGGGCAAGACCAGGTCGCGCACTTGCCGCCACAAGAGGCCATGGATCTCAACCGCGAGGGCAAGGTCCTGTACCGCGAAGGTCGTTTCGCCGAGGCCCGCGCGAAGTACGAGCTGGCCAGGAAGGTGGACCCTGACTTTCTCGGCCCATGGCTCAACCTGGCTTGCGCCCACGCGCGCGAAGATCATTTCGCCCAGGCGACCGAGCAGGCTGTGGCCCTGATTCGCCACGCCTATGTTCCTGGGGCGCGCGAGGTCATGGAGGCGGCCGATCTTGGGGCGCTGCAGATCCGCCCCCCGTTGCTGGCCCAACTGCGTTCTGCCTTGGCCGAATCGTCGACGGAGTGGGGCCGGGCCGCACAAGGTGGCTTCTTCTTCATGGCGCGCACCCAGCCTCCAGTCAAGTTGGAGGGGCAGGGGGTCCTGGTGCTGGGGATGAATCAGGAGATCTTCGCGTGGCTGCCGGGTTCGGGGCGCTACCTTCCGATCACATCCGAGGATGGGCGGGTGCTGGCATTCGTGAAATCGCCTGATGGTAGACGAATCGCGTTCGTGCGCGGGGGCCGCCTGTTGCGGACGCCAGGTCAGCTGGACCTCTTGCGCGGCCTTGCCGTGCGGCAGCTTGACCTAGCCGGCATGGTCCTGGGGCCGGTGCTGGAGCTGCCAGGGGATGTGCGGCACTTGACCATGTGGGTTTCCGGCCGCGGCGGCGTGGAAATGGAAGTCGCCAGGCCAGAGGGGGAGTTGGACAGGTTTCATTTCGACGGCCAGACTCTAGACCCCGTCGGCGCGATACGTGGTCGCCCTGTTGCCGGCGTTCACTCCGTAATCCTGACTCCGGCGGGAGTGGCGCCAGGCAACCGCGTGGTCGCAGACCCTGCCTGCGGCTTCTCGGCGCGCGACGAGACCGATGCCCAAGGCCTGCCCCGCATCCGCCTTGTGCCGCACAGGGACAAGAGTTTCTTGCTCGACGCCCGCTACGGCGCCGGGCTCGACGGGCTGCCCTTCCCGGGCTCGATCGCTTCGCCCCGCAAAGCCCTGTCCCCGGCGAGAAAAACGCGCTAGAGGAGTCTCGTAGCCAACCTGCCCAACCTCCATGTCGAGGAAAATTGTCATCACCGGCGGTGCCGGATTCATTGGATCCGCGCTTGCGCGCGCCCTGGTCGCACGGGGCGATGACGTCTCGGTGCTGGACAACTTCTCCTCGGGCAAACGCGAGAATCTGCAGGATTTGGCCGAGTCCCTTGCCATCATCGAAGGGGATATCCTCGACGCCGCCTTGCTGGACCGGGTCTTCGCCGGAGCAGACGTCGTATTCCACGAAGCCGCAATTCCCTCGGTGCCGCGCTCTCTGGCCGCTCCCTTGCCCAGTCACAATGCCAACGCCACCGGCACGCTAAATGTGCTCGAGGCCGCGCGGCGCTGCCAAGTCAGGCGCGTGGTCTATGCCGGCTCGTCATCGGCCTACGGCGAACCGCCCAGCCTGCCGGTGATCGAAACCATGGCTCCCATGCCGCTGTCGCCTTATGCCGTTTCCAAGCTGGCGGGCGAGCACTACTGTCGGGTGTACGCCCGGGTGTTTGGCGTGCAGACGGTGATCCTGCGCTACTTCAACGTGTTCGGTCCCCGCCAGGATCCCAACTCGCAGTATGCAGCGGTGATTCCGCGTTTCATCACGGCCGCGCTCGAGAACCGTTCGCCCACGGTCTACGGCGACGGCGAACAATCCCGTGACTTCTGCTTCATCGACAACGTGGTCCAGGCCAATCTGCGCGCCGCCGATGCCGACGGCGCTTCCGGCAAGGTCTTCAACATCGCGTGCGGATCCGGCACCAGCCTGAATCGGGTTCTCGCCTTGCTCGGTGAGACTTTGGGCCGCCCCGTCGCTGCCCGCCACGAGCCGGCTCGGGCTGGCGACGTTCGCCACTCGCTGGCCGATATCTCGCAGGCCAAGGCCGTGCTCGGCTACACGGCGCCAGTGGATTTCATCACCGGGCTCGCGCAAACCCTGACCTGGTTCGGCCAGCAAAGGTGAACGCCGTGAGTGCCTGCCTACTGAGCATGACCGGGTTTGGGCGCGGGATAGCCGAGGCCGGCGAGCGGCGGCTGGTGGTCGAGATCCGTTCGCTCAACGCGCGCGGCAGCGACATCAAAGTGCGAGGTCGTGACCTGGACATTCCGGCGACGGTGGAAACCGAGATCGTGCGCGCGATCCGTGCGCGAGTCGTGCGTGGATCGGTTGCCATCACCATCCGAGAGGAAGGCGTGCAAGCGCCGGAAGCCCTCATCGATCTCGCGGTGGTTCGCCAGGCGCACGCGGTTCTCGAGACCCTGCGCCGCGAGCTGGGCCTGGCCCAGCCGGTCGACCTCGACACGGTGGCTGCGTTCTTGGCTGGCCCTGCGTCTCGCCACGTCCGACGTGACGAAATGGCCTGGGAGGAAGTGCGGCCGGCGGTCGAGCACGCTCTGCAAGAGATGCAAGCCATGCGAGCCCGCGAGGGGGCCGCGCTGGTCGCTGATCTGCGCCAGCGACTCGACCGTCTGCGCGTTTTGGCGGAAGACCTCGCCCATGCCGCCGCCGGCCTACCTACCCGCGCGGCCCGCAAGCTGGAGGAACGGTTGGCCTCCGTGGCGGCCAGTGCCGTGGCTGTCGATCCGAGCCGGCTGGCGCAGGAGGTGGCCATGCTGGCGGAGAAGCTCGACGTGGCGGAAGAAGTGGTCCGTTTGCGCACCCATCTCCATCACCTGGGTGAGCTTCTCTCCGACGCGGCACCCGAGGCTGCGGGGCGCAAGATTGACTTTCTCGTGCAAGAGATTGGCCGCGAGATCAACACCATCGGATCTAAGGTCCAGGACGCCCCCATCGCGGCCCTAGTGGTCGAGGGCAAGGTGGAACTGGAGAAACTGCGCGAGCAGGCTCAGAATATCGAGTGATCGTCCGAGAAATATCGAAAAGAACATGACGTTACCTGATAGACGTTCCGGCCTCCTGTTGGTTATCTCCTCGCCATCAGGCGCCGGCAAGACCACGCTGGCGCGGCGACTGGCCGGGGAGTTCGAGCTTCGCTTCTCGGTCTCGTACACCACGCGCCAGCCACGCAAGGACGAAGTGCAAGACAAGGACTACCATTTCGTGAGCCGTGAGCGCTTCGCCCAGATGGTCGAAAGTCGGCAGTTCGCCGAATGGGCCATGGTGCATGGCAACCAGTACGGAACCAGCATTGCGACGGTGAACAGCTCGCTCGCCGACGGTTTGGATTGCCTTTTCGACATTGACTACCAGGGCGGCCGCGAGATTCGCCGCCTGTGGCCCGCGCAAAGTGTGCTGTGCTTCATCTTGCCCCCGTCGATGGAGGAGCTTGAACGACGCTTGCGCCACCGTGCGACCGACGCCAGCGACGCCATCGCGCGCCGGCTGGCCACGGCGCACGAGGAGCTCACCCACTACGGTGAATACGACTACCTGGTCGTCAACGACAACCTCGATCAGGCCTACGCCAAGTTGCGCGCCATCTACGTGGCGGCCGGCTGCACCCGCGTCCGCAACGACGCCCTGGCGCAGTCCCTGCTGCGCGAGGCGGCCACGCGCACCCCTTTGCAGAAGCCCTGATGGAGATTATCGACGTCATCTGCGAAGCCGCGCAGAAGAGCGCCCCCTCCGCCGACCTCGGGCTAATCCGCCGCTGCCATGACTTCGCCAAGCAACGGCACGCGGGCCAGCTGCGGCGGTCAGGTGAGCCGTACCTGGTGCACCCATTGGGGGTGGCCAAGATCATAGCCGAGCTTAATCTGGACGTGGCTTCTATTTGTGCGGGGCTCCTACACGACTGCGTCGAGGATACCAGCGCCACCTCCGATGATATCGGCCATCTCTTCGGCCCCGAAATCCAGCGGCTCGTTGATGGCGTCACCAAGCTGGGTCAGATCCCCTGGAACACACGCGAGGAACGCCAAGCGGAGAACTTCCGCAAGATGCTACTGGCGATGGCCCGCGACATTCGGGTCATTCTGGTCAAGCTGGCCGACCGGGTGGACAACATGCGCACCCTGCAGTACGTACCGCGTGACAAGCAGGAGCGCATCGCCCGCGAGACGCGTGAGATCTACGCGCCCATCGCCAACCGGCTGGGTATCCAGTGGATGAAGGTGGAGTTGGAGGATCTCGCCTTCCGGTATCTCGACCCCGAGGACTACCAGGATCTTATGACCAAGATGGCGGGCACGCAGGCCGGCCGCGATGTCTACATCGCCGATGTCTGCCAGGAGCTGCAGCGGGTACTGGCAGCCGCCACGATCAGCGCGCAGGTAAGCGGGCGGGCCAAGTCGTTGTGGTCCATCAATCAGAAAATGAAGCGGACGGGCCGCGAGCTGGAACAGGTCTACGACATCGTCGCGTTCCGCATCATCACCGACACGGTGCAGAACTGCTACGCCGCGCTCGGCATCGTGCACTCCAACTGGATGCCGGTGCCCGGCCGCTTCAAGGACTACATCGCGCTGCCCAAGCCCAACCTGTACCAATCGCTGCACACCACCGTGATCGGGCCGGGAGCTGACCGCATGGAAGTGCAGATCCGAACCCCCGAGATGCACCGGACCGCCGAACAAGGCATCGCCGCCCACTGGCAGTACAAGGAACCCACGATGTTGGGTACCGGTGATCGCCAGGCATTCGCCTGGCTGCACCAGTTGATGGAGTGGCAGCGCGACCTGAAGGATCCGACCGAGTTCATCCAGACGGTGAAGATTGACCTGTTCCAGGAAGAGGTTTTTGTCTTTACCCCCAAGGGAGACGTCAAGGCACTGCCCAAAGGGGCAACCCCGATTGATTTCGCCTACGCGGTCCACTCCAAGGTGGGCGACCACTGTTCTGGGGCTCGGGTCAACGGGGTCATGGTTCCCCTGCGCTACCCCCTACGCAACGGCGACACGGTCGACATCATTACCTCGACCTCGCAGAAGCCTTCCAAGGACTGGTTGAAGTTCGTGGTGACCAGCAGCGCGCAGACCAAGATTCGCCATCACCTGCGCAACGAGCAGCGCGAGCGCAGCCGTAGGCTGGGACGCGACATCCTGGCCCGCGAGTTGCGCAATCACCATCGCTCCCTGGCAACCGCCGAGAAGGAGCGACTGCTTGACAAGGCCGCCGCGGCATTGCGCCTGAGCAGCGCCGACGATCTCATCGTTCACGTGGGCTACGGCAAGGTCACTCCCGAGCATGCCTATGCTGCCATCTATCCTCAGGCCCAGTCGGTGGACGCGACCTCCGAGAATCTTTCGTCCATAGTCGCCGACGCGAGCGCGCTCGCCAGGCGTGCGACCAAGCGCTCGGTTGGCGGCGTGCGCGTGCAGGGGGAGGCCGACATCGTGGTTCGCTTTGCCAAGTGCTGCAGCCCGGTGCCGGGCGACCAGATCGTGGCTTTCATCAGCCGTGGGCGCGGGGTGATCGTGCACACCCGGGAGTGCCCCAAAGCGCTGAATCTGGATCCCGCGCGTCGGGTGGAGGTGTCCTGGGACGAAGAGACTCGCATGCTGCGGCCGGTGGCGGTGGAGGTCATCTCGACCGACCGCCCTGGTATCCTGGCCGCCATCTCCAAATGCTTCACCGAGTTTGGCGTGAACATCATCCAGGCCAAGTGCAAGACCACCGAGGACCGCCGCGGCATCAACACCTTCCAAGTCACGGTCAGCCACGTGGACCAACTGAAGAAGGTCGTGCGCGCCTTGCAAGGGATCGAGGGGGTGACCTCGGCGGAGAGACAGTAGGCGACCTGTGGTCGCCCCTGGCGTATTGGGTCCGGTGCCGGTGTGCGGCCACGGCGACAGGAAATTGGTTCGCGCACCGCTTGACACCATGTGCCCGGGCCACGATAGTCCCCATCATGGCTTGTCCGAGGTTCGGTTGTCTCGTCATTGTTGCGTTGCCGACAGTGGTGGCCGCGTACCCAGCGCATGCCCAACCGGCTGCAGCCAGTGTCCCCACCTCATCGGCTCGATCAACCACCGCACAGCCAAGCGTGCAGCCGAGTTCTCCACCTCAGCCCAGTCCGCCGCAGCCATATTCGCCACCAGCAGCCAATCTGCCACAAGCGTACCCACCCCCCTATCCACCCCAGTCCTATCCACCCCAGCCAATTTGCCCAGCCTGTCCAGCCGGCACCGTCTGTCAGAACGGGTACTGCGTTCCGCTCTACTACATATCCTGTCCCATTGGAACGATCTCTGACGGTTTGGGGAACTGCATTCCGGTCGTATACTTCGCGCCTCCTCCAGCGACTATGGGCCCAGATCCTGAGGAGGAAAGTCGCTTCGAACTTCGCATGAAGAACCGGATGCGCCCAAAGGTCACAATCGATCTGGAGGCCGGGTTTGGCCTGATGGGGCCGGGGGACGATCCCGTAGTTGCTCCCGTGGTGATGGCGTTGGTGGGTTACCGTCAAAACTATGCCCCGTGGTTTGGCCTGCATCTGCGAGCTGGGCCGCTGTTGGGCGTCGCAACCTACTCGGCGTCGAGCGACTATTGTGATTCGTACTACACGTCGGACTGCGGTAGCGGACCAACAGACTCGACGAGGCTGCTAGGCGCGATCGTGGAGGTTGTGCCGTTCTTCGGGCCCTTCGGGCGCTTCTTCGTAGGACCTCTCCTGTGGGGCGGATACCTTGACTTCGGGGCTAACGAGCTCCACTCTGGCTCAGTATCAGTCACGCTGGAAAGTGGAGGGACCGTCGGCTTCGGTGGGCAATTCGGCTTTGTCCTGGGTGATCGGGAGCAGACCGTTCTCGCGTTTTCCTTGCGCGGGGCTGGCATCAATACCTTCACCATGTTCATGACGGCTGGCATCGGATTTGACCTGTAGCTGGCGAGATTGCCCCTCCGCATTTGACCTGGCGCTTCGCCCCTGCTAAGTCAAGCCTCCCATGGCATCGAATAGTCGTCAGACCTGGAAGCGCCGGCAGCGGCACCACTCGAACGCCGGACACAAGCGCAAGGCCAAGGAAAGCGTTCGGTCGACGAAGTCCGAGGCCGACCTGTTCGCCGGAATGGGTGCTCCGGGCGAGCCCGCGCCCAAGCGCGCCGCGAAGTAGTCCTCGACGCATAGCGCTGCCTCATTCACGCGTCCCACCCGGATGCGTGGAAGCCTTGTTGCTTTCGTCGGTGTCTTCGGCATAGGATCTCTCCGCTTCGCTTCTGTCGAGGAATTGTCCTCGCAGGCGGAGCGATTTCACCTCAGGTACCGGATGAAAACCTGTCCAAACTGCAAGTCGAAGTACCCCGAGGACGCCAACTTCTGTCCGCTGGAGACATGTGCCACGGCGGATGGCCCGCAACGGCTCGAGTCCGTGCCTGACGCGCCAGAGCCGCGCTTCAAGCCGATCGAACGCATCGGCGGCGGCAACACGGGAGAGGTATGGCGAGCACGCGACGGCCAGACCGGCGCTGAGGTCGCCCTCAAGCTGGTGAATTCGGCAGCGCTGGGACCGCCCGCAGCCCAGACCCGCGCGGAACGAGAGTTCAAGCAATTGATGAGGGTTTCTAGTCCAAGAGTCGCCACCATCATCGATTGTGGCAGACTGCCTGACCAGCGGCTTTTCGTCGCTATGGAACTCTTCCGGGGGGAATCGCTGGCCAGCGTGTTGCGGTCCGGTCCCGTAGACCTCGAAACCGCCAAGGCCATGGTTGGGCAGATCGGCCAGGCGCTGCTGGAGGCACAAAAGGCCGGTTTGGTTCACCGCGATGTATCGCCCAAGAACGTGCTGGTTGGTCCCTCCGGTGACGTGAAGGTCATCAACTTCCCGCTGGCGAAGCCCGCAACCGACAAGGTTGCAGGTGATCCCGCCTACCTTTCGTCCGAGCAGGCTCAGGGCAAGCCGGCTGACCAGCGTTCGAATACCTACAGTCTGGCGGCCATCCTCTATCATCTGCTGACCGGCGAGCCGCCGTTCCAGGCCGCCACCCCGCAGGCCGTGCTTGACATGCACGTGTCAAGCCCGTTGTTGCCGCCTAGCCAGCGGCGACCAAACGCGGGGATCTCGGTCGAAGTCGATCGCCTCGTTCTCAAGGCGATGGACAAGAGTTCCAGCCGACGCCACCTGACCCTTCGGCTCTTCCTTACCGAGCTCGAGGGTGTGAAGGCAGCGGCCCCCGGTACCTCGGATGGCGGGTCTGCCAGGCCCGCTGGCGGAGACGTGGGGCTGGCCAAGACCATGCTTTTTGCGGGAAATCAGTCCGATATTGCGCGCATGGTCGCCGAAGCCACGGCAGCCAAGGCGACTGCCTCGGCTGCACCGGCCAGAAGTGAGACTGCGGCCGCGGCACTCGGTGCGAACGTCGGGGCCAAACCCTCTACCAAGGCGCCGACAGCTTCGGATGATGAGCCCACGATCTCGGTCATGGACACCGTGGCAGTCGAGTCGATGGCTCCCGCGGTCCCCGTGCAACCTGCGCCGGCCGCTCCGTCCAAGCCGGTCGTGGCTGCCCCAGCGGCGGCCGCCCGTCCGGCTGCCCAGCCGGCCGCGGCTCGCGCGGCTGCCCCAGCCAAGCCCGCCCCGGCGGCGCAGCAGCAGGCTGCTGCCGGGCTGGGCGGAGGCGTGATCAAGCCTGCCGAGGCTGGCAAGGCCCCGCCGCCCAAGCCTGGCGCTGCTTTCCGTGAAACCCTGTGGTTCAAGAAGGGTGACGTCGATCAGATGGTGGCCGACGCCAAGGCCAAGCAGGCGGCGTCGGGCAAGCCAGCCGCCGAGGAGGAGCTGCCGACCGACGACGCGAGGCCGCTGGAGGATCGCTACGTCGATGACGGCTCGGTGACCACCGAAGATCGGAAGAAGTTCTCCTTGCGAACCGGGAGAACTTCAACGGCGGTGCCCGCAGTGGGGTCCTCCATACCCGGCGAGCAGATGGACGAGCGCGAACTGGTGCAAGAAATTGGTCGCGGCCGACGAACGGCCATCTTGGTGGTAGCGGCCGTGGTGATCGTGGCTTTGTTTGTCGTGGTGGTCATGATGATGAAAGGCAAGGCGAACAAGGCGCACTCGGCGGAGGTCGTCCCGCCAGCGGCTGCTGCCGTCGTCCTCCCGCCACCCGCAGCCATTCCGCCCGCGCCTGCTGCGCCTCCTGCAACGGCGATCCCGCCGCCCGCTGCCGCCGTGGCCACCCCGCCCATCCCAGCCGTTGCGCCCTCAGCCGCCCCCGCCGCCGTGGCCGGACTGGGCGCCGCCGACGACGCCGCCAAGCCCCGTGCTGGTGGCGCGGTCAGTGGCGCCGAGCAAGCGGCCGGGGCTGGCAACAAGCCGGCAAAGCCCAAGGCACCTCACCGGGGCAGGCCCGGCAAGCGAAAACACTAGCGAGCCAGAAACAGCTGACCCACTCGCCCTATTCGTCGACGATCTGCAGAGTCAGCTTCCGCGGTTGGCCATCGCGCAGGAAGTCCACCACCAACTCCGAGGCCGTGCGCAGGCTGCCGAGGACGTCGAAGGCTTGCTCGGGTTTCTCGATCGGCTTGCCGTTCACCTGAATCACCACGTCGAGTGGCCGCAGGTCGACGGCGACGTAGCAGGGATCGCCAGGATACAGGCTACGAATTTCCCACCCCTGGAAACGGCTCTTGGCTATCTTGCGTTCCACCTCCACACCGCCCGCCAGCCAGCGTCCTATGCCGGCGTCCACGACATGCAGCACCGCCGAGCGCTTGAGCACGCCCGATTTCACGAATGCCGTGCATGCGGCTGGTTCAGGCGCATGCGGGGCTGGCGTCTCGGCCGCCGGGAGGGGGGCGACCGCGACGATCGGAGCGGGCTGCTCGCCCAGCGCGGGCGGACCGGCCAAGTCGGCCTTGCTGGTCGCACAGGCCATGACCAGCAGCGCGATGGGGATGGCCCAACTCGTACCAGGGGAAAGCGCGAAGCGACGTCGTTGCATGCCCAGCCATCTTCTCACGGCGTTGCCCGGGATGCGAGTCGTGCCTGTACCGCCGCCACGATGGCGGCCGTGACCTGGTCTCGCGCCGCAGAACCGTCAAGAATCACCGCGGATGGATCAGCGCGCGCCAGCCGGCGGTAGTTGTCCGCCACGCGGCCAAGATAGGAATCCGCGTCGTAGCGTTCTTCCGGACGCCCAGCCAGAAGCCTGCGCTGTGCTGCTGCCGCGACGGGAATGTCGAGCAAGATGGTCAGGTCCGGCGGTCGCACCCCGCGCGCCAGCAGGGCCACCCACTCGCGATCGGCCTCCTCGGCCTGGTAGGCCAGCGAGGACATGAGATAGCGATCCGAAACCACGTCGGCTCCTGCCGCCAGGAGGGGTTCGACCTCGCGTTGCAGGTGGTCAACCCGGTCCGCGGCAAACAGCAGGGCCATGGTCCGTCCGTCGACCGAACCACCCTGCGCCGTGCGATGCTGGCCAAGCAGCACCTCGCGCACAAGACGACCGATAGGCCCGGCGCTGGGTTCCCGCGTGGGAACGGCAGTCCGGCCTTGCTGGCGCAGGTGTTCGACCAGCCGCTCGGTCTGCGTGGTGGTCCCCGAGCCGTCGATGCCCTCCAAGACGATCAGTTTGCCGCGGGTCAAGGTCTTGCTCCTGGGCGCTCTTCTACAACCAATCCGCGCGCTTGCCGAGCGCGCGCGATCCTATACTCTTGCCTGGTGGCCAGGCCCCGCAACAAACAACCCATGCGACATGCGCTCGTCGCCCTGGCGCTGCTCTTCGCGCTACCCGCGTGCAAGCGCTCGGTCCAGGTGTCGAGCGCGCGGCCCGCTGACGTCACCACCGCATCTCCGCGCGGCGTCCTGTGCGTGGAGCAGCCCGATGCTTGTCTGTACTGCGTCGGCCGTGAGGGCGAGGCGCCCTTCTTGGAAGCGTTTCAGTCCCGGCCCCGGGTGTGCGATCCCAGAGATGCTGAGGAATGCGTGGAGTTCTGTTCCGCCTTGGCGCCAGCCTGTGCCTTGCCCTGGAATCCTGGGTCGCACTGCGTGCTCGATTCGGAGCTGGACTTCCATCGCGCCTTGTTCAACCGCGACACAGCCGATCGACCAGAGGTGGTTTTTTCTGGCCGAGTGACGGATGAGGGAGGCCACCGGCTGGAGGGCGTGCATGTCGAGATCTGGGTTACGCGCGGCACGCAATTCACTCCTCTTGGCGACGAGGTTTCGGCCAAGGACGGCACCTTCAAACTTCACCTGCGCAACGGTCCGTGGACCTATGCCTTGCGGCTGCGGCGCAACGGACTGGCCAGCGAGATCGTTGACCGTCTGGCGCCCGACAAGCTTGGCGCTGCCAGCGCTGGCGCCGCACGGACCTTCCGCATGGGCCCAGAGTCGGGCGCCCGCGGCCGGGTGGTCGACGCCGAAACCGGCACCCCGGTGGCAGGCGCGTTGCTGCAGGCGGTGCGTACACCGGAAGACGCCATTGCGGTCAGCGAGACCCACTCAGGCGCAGACGGAAGCTTCGTCTTGGGCGGTCTAGAAGCCCGCCGGTACTCACTGCGCGTTTCCAAGTTCGGCTGGAAGTCGGTCACCACCAAGAACGCGCTCACTGCCCCGGCAGCGCGACTGACGGTGAAGCTGTCGCACGGAACCGTGATCCGCGGCGTGGTGAACAACGCCGACGGGTCGCCTGAGTCCAATGCCACTGTTGCGGCGGTGCTGTCCGACGTCCCCGGTGCGCCGACCCTGCCCATCTTCTGGACCACCGACTCGGAAGGAAGCTTTGCCCAGGATCACTTCGCGGCTGGTACCTACTACCTGTGGGCGCGGCGAGGCGACATGCTGGCCTATCCCCCAGAAAAGATCGAACTGGCCGAAAAGGGTGACGTTACCGTTGAACTTCGTCTTGATCACAAAGGGTCACGCGTAACCGGGCAGGTGGTTCCCCGGCCAGGGTTTCGCTTGTCATCCGATACCCGCGCGCTCCTTCTGGGTCGCGCACCCTCTCTCGGCTTCCCCAGGCCGGCGGTGGGCGCGCTGGACCAAAACGGGCGCTTTCTTGTGACCGGCGTGTTGCCGGGCCGTTACGAGCTCAGCGTGCGAGAAGGGACCAGAACGCTCACCATCGCAGAAGGACCCCGGGACGTGGAAGTCCCCATCGACCCCGACACAACGGTTGCACTGAAAGAACCGGTGGTCGTCAGAGCGCAGCTAGCGGAGTAGGGGACTAGTTCAGGACGCGAAACCGATCCAAACAGTCCGCCAGGATCTGCTGGCTTTCATTCTCGAAAGCGTAGAACCGCACGGCCATGCCGGAAACAGAATGGGTCAGGCCTTGCTTCGCGAAGTTCATGAAGTAGTGATTCTTCACCTCGCCGAGCGCAACGATCTCGGCCGAGTTGTCCGCGCTGAGGAATGAAACCCGCACACGGACACCCAGGGGCAGTGGCTCGCTCATCTCCAAGAAGATCCCGCCAGCCGAAACATTGCGGGCCACACAGTCCTGCTCGCCGAACAGAATCGACTCTACCCGCACCGGGAAGACCTTGTCGAAACGCAGGTGCTGACGTTTCTCTTGGGCGGGAGGGAAGGACGCTTGGTCAGTGAAATCGCGAGTTCTCATGCTGACACAGTGCCACAGCACACAATGAAGTCAAAAAACCTACATGTATGTTCTGCCTAATGCCCGCAGGATGCATCGATACGTGGTGCTAAGCGTTGAAGAATCGCGCAATTCTTGATACCTTGATTCCCGGCGCGGGATACGCCGTCGAATGCTTTCCAGTGAACGGACGACACGAAACGACGTCGTACCAACCCCAGGGCAGGTCGAATGCCTGGTGGTTGCGTCTGGCCGACCATCGGCGCGCCCCCTGATAGAGTTCCTCAAAGCCGAAGGCATGAATGTCCAGGTGGCCGGCAGTGCGGACATGGCCTTCGAAGAGGTGCTCCTGCACCGCCCGAATCTGGTGCTGATCGAGTCGCGTGCTACGTCGGCGGGTGGTGTCGATCTCTGCGCACGCATCAAGGCGAACGCCCGCACGCATTTCGTGCCAATCGTCTTGTGGACTGACGACAAGAGCAGCGAGGCGCTCCACCTGCGCGCGGTGACCGCGGGCGTGGATGCGATCTTCTCCCCCGCCACCGCTCTCGAGGTGCGGCGGGCCCGGATATGGGCTCTCCTACGCACCCATGCGCTCTACCGGCGCGAGGAAAAAAAGCGCGTGGTGCAAGGCACCGCCATGCGGGAAAGACGCCGCTGGGTGGGTGGGTTGATCCATGATTTGCAGAACTCGATGGGCGCCGTGCAGGCGAATTTCGAATTCCTGGCCCACGAACTGGCGTTGCGGGACGGCGCCTCCTGCAAGAGTGAAGTCGACGAGTGTGTTCAGGACTGCCGGTCCCTGTTTCGTGACATGTCACGCGGCTTGCGCACGGTTGTCGACTACGAACGATTCGAGTCAGATCGGGTCGCCTTGCGTGAAGAGCAGCTCTTCTTGGCCGATATCGCCGAGAAGGCCAAGACCGTCATCGACTCTTCGACCCCGACTCGCAACAAGATCATCGTCATCGAGGCAGCGGCCAACGCCCAGCCGGTGCAGGGTGACCCTGACTACCTCCAGGAAGCCCTGGCGAACTTGATGGCCCATGTCTTGCGCCAGCCCGGCAATTGCCAGTGCCAAGTCCGCATTTCATGTGCGGCTGGGCTCACCCATGCCAGGGTGAGCGGGGATCATGACCGCATTCCGACGGACCAGCGTGAGCGGATCTTCGAGCCCTATGCCCAGGCCAGCAAACACGTGCCCATCGGTCACGGTTTGGGGCTCGCTTTGGCAAAGTTGATCGTAGAGGTGCACGGCGGGACTATCTGGGTAGAGGACATCCCCAAGAGCGGATCGGCCTTCGTCATCGAGCTTCCTTCGAGCGGGCCGCCACCGAGGCTGCGCACCTCAGAATGAGCTTTGGGTCGCGCGCACTGAGGGCCTTGCTTGCCACGGTGCTTACCGTGCTGGTGACAGCGCAGGTGGGCTGGGCTGGGAAGGTTGAAGACCTGGCCAAAGCACTCCTAACCGATTCCAGCTTCAAGGTGCGGGTGCAGGCGGCGCTGCTTTTGGGCAAGCTGGGTGACAAGGGTGGGGCGGATGCGCTCGTCAAGGCGCTTGACGATGAGGATAAGTCGGTGCGAGCCATGGCGGCACAGTCGCTGGGCAAAGTGGGCGGTGCGGCTGCGGCGCCGGCGCTGAAAGCGCTCCTCGGCCGCGAGCACGATTCCTTTGTTGCCACCCAGATCAAGATCGCGCTTTCGGCTCTCGAAGACCAGGAGGTCAAGGACCGAAAAATCTTCGTGACTGTCGGCCCGTTTTCCGGGGGCGTGAAGCTTGCCGACGCGAGCATACTGGCCTTGCTGCAGACCTCGCTCAAGCAATCTCTGCAGAAACTACCCAAGCTGACCTTTTCTGAAACGCCAGCCAAAGGTCGGGGCCGAGCCCCACAGCTCGGCTTTCTCGTGGATGGTAACGTGTCACGCTTGCAGGAGGTTTTCGGCATTGGGGAAACCAGTTGCGAGATCAAACTCATGGTTGCGCGCTGGCCGTCCAAGAGCATCATTCTTTGGACCAGCGCTGGGGCTGCCGTGCAGGCGGGCAGGCGGGACAGCGACAAGCTGAACGCCCGGCGGGACTGCATCGAAGCCTCTGCCGGCCAACTGGGCGATAGTCTGCTTGAGTTCTTCCGTTCTCAAGGGGGCTAGCCGGGATCCGGGAGGAGAGATACGCATGACCGAGCAAAATGAGAAATCCGACAGGCCGTCATTCGCACACAAGCGCAAGTTGCGTAACTATCTGCTCGATGTGGGACTGCAACTCCGCTACACGGCTTTCATCATTGCGGTCGCCGTGCTTCTCACCGGCGTCCTTGGCTACAAGGTCTATCAGGCCACCCAAGAATCCTCGCGCATCGTGCTTTTGACCGTGCAAGCCGATCCCGCGGCCGGGGCCGAGCTACTGGCTCGGTTCCAGGCCAATGATCGCGTTGTCCTCTATGGCATGGCGGGATTCGCTGTGGTGCTGGTGCTTTCCATAGCCGCCGTGGGGATCTGGCTGACCCACAAGGTGGCGGGACCGTTGCACAACATCGCCACCACGTGCGGGCGGATTCGCGATGATCACTTACCACCCGTTCTGCGCCAACTGCGCCGCGGGGATGAACTGCAGGCATTCCACGCCCGGTTCAGTGAGATGTACGTCGCCTTGCGCACCCGCACGGTCGTCGACATTGCCGCCCTTGACAAAGCCATCGCGACCATCGAAGCCCAGGCTCCGCGTTCTCCCGCACTCGACCTGGCGCTGGCCGAGTTGCGCGAGCAGCGCACCCGGAAACAGCGTAGTCTCGATCCTTCGGACGGATGAGAGGCATCATCGGCACGGCCACCCGCCTCCGAGAACACAGAGGGGAGAGGAGAAGCCGCAGAGGCGCAGGCATGGGGCCGAAGGTTGGCCGTTTCGCAACGAAGACATGATGGAATCTGTCAGACGCGGCTAGTTGACATAATATCTGTTATCGGACATTCGGATGTAGCGCCCAAGTTCAAATGT
>PMJO01000284.1 GCA_003158455.1 Myxococcales bacterium
ATGCTGGTCTTTTCCGAGCAGGACCTGATCAAGCATCCGCCCTTCTCCAAAATCGACCTCGTCAGTTGCCGCAACCTCCTGATCTACATGGACGGGGCATTGCAGAAGAGGCTCATTCCCTTGTTTCACCAGGTGCTGAACCCCGAAGGAATCCTGTTTCTGGGCAGCTCCGAGACCGTGGGGGAGTTTGGCGATCTGTTTGCCACGTTGGACCGCAAATCAAAGCTCTATCAGCGCAAGCGGGATACGCAGGGCGGGCCGCGCACGAGCCTGGCCCGTTTTCTTCCGCTCATCACGGCGACGGAGGCGGCCCTCCTGCGCCCTGCCGGCAAGACGGCATTCCCCGCGAAGCTTCCGCTGCGCGCGCTGACCGAAGAGGCGCTCCTTGCAGAGGTCGCGCCGGCCGCTGCCCTGGTGAACAGCCAGGGGGACATTCTTTACCTCCACGGCCGCACGGGGATGTACCTGGAGCCGGCCGCGGGTGAGACCGGCACCAACAACATCTTGAAGATGGCCCGCGAAGGGCTGCAGCTCGCGCTGGCCACCACCCTGCACAACGCCGTACGGACCAGCGAGACCCAGCACTGCCGTGGCCTCCGGGTCAAAACCAACGGCGACTTCTCCACCGTCGACCTGACCATCGCCAAGGTGGCGGTCGCCCCGGCCACACCCGATCAAGCCCCGCTGTACCTGGTCCTCCTCCAGGAAGGGTTGCCCCGCGAGCACCCACAAGCGGAGCCGGGGGGCCCGAGCGCCAGCCGAGGACCGGATGGCCCGATCAAGGACACCAAGACGCGCCTGACGGCGATTCAGCAGGAACTGCAGACCAAGGAGGAATACCTCCGCACCGCCTATGAGCAACTGGAGACCAGCAACGAGGAGCTCACTTCCTTGAACGAGGAGATGCAATCGGTGAACGAGGAATTGCAATCGACCAACGAGGAACTGGAGACCTCCCAGGAAGAACTGCAATCGCTCAACGAGGAGCTGGCCACGGTCAACGCCGAGCTGCAAGGCAAGATGACCGATCTGTCGCAGACCAACGCCGACATGAACAACCTGCTGGCAGGCACCAACATCGCCACCATCTTCGTGGACCGGCACCTGCGCATCCTGCGCCATACACCCAACGCAGGCGCGATCATCAACCTGGTTCCGAGCGACAAAGGAAGGCCCCTCAGCCATTTCGCCCCCAACCTGGTTGGCTACGACCTCCTGGCGAAAGACGTGCAGGCTGTGCTGGACACGTTGATCCCCAAGAAGTTGGAGGTGCAGAACGCAGCGGGCGCGTGGTACACGATGCGAATCCATCCCTACCGCACCCTCGACAATGTCATCGAAGGCGCAGTTCTTACCTTTGCGGACATCACGGAAATGGTGAAGACGCGGGAGGCGCTGCGCGAAGCCCACGGCCGGTCCCGGCTGGCCACAGTGCTGCGCGATTCGGGCGATGCCATCACGGTGCAGGATCTGAGTGGCCGCACCCTGGCCTGGAACCCGGGCGCGGCACGGCTGTATGGCTGGAGCGAAGCCGAGGCGACGCAGATGAACGTGTGCGACCGCATCCCGCAGCCGCTGCGCGAGAACGCGCTGGCCAAGCTCGTCCAGTTGAGTCGGGGAGGAATTCTAGAGGGGTATTGCACCCAACGCCTCACCAACCAAGGGGCGGTGGTGGATGTCACGATCATCTCCACCGCATTGCTTAATGAGGCCGGGCAGATCTACGCGATTGCGACCACGGAACGGCGTGTGCAATCAACGACGGATGGGGGGACTCACGATGACCGGCAAGGATAGACGCCTGGGGCAAAACGCCGAGCTGCGCCAGCAGGTCGAAGAGATGCTCCGGAATCAAGGCGTCCCGTCATCCCCCGTTGGGGAGGTCCAAGGGGCGTCAGAACAGCTCGAGCCCCCGTCGCCCGAAGATATTCTGGTGACGCTGCACGAGCTGCGGGTCCATCAGATCGAGCTGGATATGCAGAACGAGGAGCTGCGCCGCACGCAAGCGGCGCTCGGCGCCGAGCGAGAGCGCTACGTGGACCTCTACGACCAGGCCCCGGTTGGCTATTTCACCGTCAGTGACCAGGAGCTGATCGTCGAGGCCAACTTCTCCGTCGCCACCTTGCTGGGCGTGGCCCGGGACGCGCTCTACAAGCAACCGATCTCCCGGTTCATTTTCAAGGAAGACCAGGACATCTACTACTTGTTCCGAAGACAGCGCTTTGGGGCCGGGAAATCGCAAGCGTGCGAGCTGCGGATGGTGACCATAGACGGCACGGCATTCTGGGCGCATCTGCAAGCGACGGTCACGCAGGACGAAAGTGGCACGCCGGTATGTCGCATGGTGATTAGTGACATCACCGAGCGCAAACGGGCGGAGGCGGAGCGCGAGAAACTCGAAGAGCAGCTTAGGGCGTCGCAGAAGATGGAAGCCATCGGCAACCTAGCGGGCGGCATTGCGCACGACTTCAACAACCTGCTTTCCGTGATCCTGTGCTGCACCGATTTCGCACTGGCCAGGGTGCGGGAGGATGACCGTACCAGGGAGGAACTCCTGGAGGTACATAAGGCCGGCGCGCGTGCTGTGGCACTGACCCGGCAGCTGCTTGCCTTCAGTCGCAAGCAGATGTTGCAACCCGTGGTCCTCGACCTGAACCAGATCGCCGCGGGGGTCGAGAAAATGCTCCGGCGGATCCTCGGCGAAGACATCGACTATGTCCAGGTGCTTGCGCCAGACCTCGGCGCGGTCCGGGCCGACCCCGGCCAGATCGAGCAGGTGCTGATGAACCTGGTGGTCAACGCACGCGACGCCATGCCCACCGGGGGCAAGCTCACCATCGAGACATCCAACGTGGATCTCGACGAGGAATATGCGTCAGGCCACGTGGCCGTGAAGGCCGGGCCCTACGTCCGCTTCACGGTCAGCGACACCGGCTGCGGCATGGACGCTGCGACGCAGGCGCGGATCTTCGAGCCGTTCTTCACCACCAAGGAGCAAGGCAAGGGAACCGGCCTTGGGCTCTCTACCGTGTATGGCATCGTCGCGCAAAGCGGCGGCAACATCTGCGTGTACAGCGAGCCCGACCAGGGGACCACGTTCAAGATCTA
>PMJO01000353.1 GCA_003158455.1 Myxococcales bacterium
CTTGAGTTGCCGCCCGAGCCTCCGCTCCTGCCGCTCGAAGACGCAGTCGAGCCTCCCCTGTTCGTTCCACCACTTGAGTTGCCGCCCGAGCCTCCGCTCTCTGCCGCTCGAAGACGCGGTCGAGCCTCCCCCGCCCGCTCCACCACTTGAGGCCCCGCCCGAGCCTCCGCTGCCACCGCTACCGCCACTGCCACCACTGCTTTCGACCGAAACGCTCTGGACGTACAAGGTGACCACGGCGCCGTTGCTGCCATCGATGTCGGCGTTGTTTTGGATCGTGATGCCAATGGCATGTAGGCCCGAGGCGCAGACCGTGCGCGTCGGCTTCCAGCTCGGAACCTCCGCGTCCACAACCTTGTGTGTCGCCGTATGCCAGCCCGAGGCCGCATCGAGCGAGCTGGCACTGCCCAGGTCATCAACCCAGAGGTTGTCCACGCCGTTCGCGCTCGTGGTCGTGTCTTGGCCGAAAAGGTTGATGGAGATCGGCACATCCTTGTTGGCGCCGCTGGCTTGCGCAACATCCACCGCGATCTTCACCGTGATGGTCTCGTTCAGCAGATTGGACACCGAATCACTCGACGTACCGAAGAACTCGACAAACGAACCGGCAGAGTACTGTGAGGTGCCATTCAAGAAGTCAATGGTCAACATCGCACAACCCGAGCCGCAGTCGAGACCGTTCGGCCCCGTCGTGGTTTGAGTCAGCACCGGCACCGTCCCATCACCCCAAGTAGTTCCCCACTTGTTGAGCATATACGGATCCGTCGATCCCGCGGTTCCAAAGGTCGTGTCCTCTTGGTAGCTGCCGTCGGTGGTACCGCACGCAGCTGACGAGCTCGTGCTGCCGCCGCTCGAAGACGCAGTCGAGCTTCCCCCGCTCGCCCCACCACTTGCAGCGCCGCCCGTACCTACCTTCCCGCCACTGCTGTTGCTGCCGCCGCTCGCACCACCGCTTGCGGCACCGCCCGTGCCTTTGCTGCCGCCGCTGCCTTTACTTCCGCCGCTTCCCGACTGTTGGTTGCTGTTGCTGGCGCACCCCATAGATGCGAACCAGAATGCCGTAAGCGCCGCGACACCAAGTATGATGGATCTTTTCATGTTCACTCCTGTTGCGGTCGCGCCGCTCGTGTCGGTCAGCGACTTTGTGCCTGTGCACAGATAGCGCGATTCTGGTGCCGAATCAAAACAAAATATGTCCTCATGCGCCAAGGTGTCCTTCGCCGCCCGTCCCTTGGACGCACGCCGCTGTGTCACCGATCGGAACGCGAGGCGCATCTGGTGTGGGGCTGAACCTGGGCAGCGAAAGGGCGCTGCGCAAGCTTTTCCCTGCGTCGCTACGACCTTCCTTTCCACCGAACACGAGCGTCAGCGCGACTGGCCTCTCGGCCATCAATCCCCGGAAGCGTCGACGGCATCCCCGGCCGCAGCATCCTCCGGTACATCAGCAGCCACATCCATCGCCGGTGCATCCTCCGGTACATCAGCAGCCGCATCACCCGCCTGCGCATCCCTTGGTACTTCAGCGCCGCCCGCATCACTCGCCAGCGCATCCCTCGGTACTTCAGCGCCCGCTTCCTTCGCCTGCGCATCCCTCGGCACTTCAGCTCCCGCTTCCCTCGCTAGCGCATCCTCCCGTACATCAGCGCCCGCATCCCTGACAGTGACTCCGCCAGCTCCACCGGTGGTCGTTGTTCCGCCTCTCCCGCCGGTCGCGGTTCCGCCCGCTCCACCAGCGGCCGTTGCTCCGCCCCTCCCGCCGGTCGCAATCGTGCTGCCGCCCGCTCCGCCGGCGGCCGTTGCTCCGCCCCTCCCGCCGGTCGCGGCCGTCGTTCCCGCCGCTCCGCCAGCGGCAGTCGCTCCGCCCCTCCCGCCGGTCGCAATCGTGGTTCCGCCCGCTCCACCGGTCGCAGCCGTCGTTCCCGCCGCTCCGCCAGTGGCAGTCGCTCCGCCAGTGCCACTGTCCTTCTTCGCAGCGGCGTCTATGGTTGGACCAGAGCTGCTTGAACATCCCAATGCACCAAGCGCCAACATCGCAGCGCAGGCGAACCACACTCGGGAATCACACAGGACTACAGCCCTCTTTTCCATGACTTGACCTCCAAGACTTCTCTACCCCATCATCACACTCTTCTGCAAGGGCATTGCGAGATGCGCCGCGCTGCCGTTCCTTGCCACCAGCTCCGCGCGAGCAACGCTGCCCAATGGCGAACAGCCTGCCATTCACGAAGTCCTGCGCGCCAGCCTGCAGGCCGAGGCCGAAATGGAAACGGCATAGCTCAGCCC
This sequence comes from Myxococcales bacterium, assembly GCA_003158455.1. Classification (GTDB taxonomy): domain Bacteria; phylum Myxococcota_A; class Polyangia; order Fen-1088; family Fen-1088; genus Fen-1137. The sequence continues at coordinate 2,284 of PMJO01000353.1, forward strand.
GAGCCGCGCCGGTCACGTGATGGTCGAACGATCTCCCGAAGCTCGCTGCCTGACGATGGGATCTCGGCTTAGAGGGCGTCGTGATCGCGTTCCCCGGTGCGGATGCGAATGGCGTCGACCACGGAACTGACAAAGATCTTTCCATCCCCGATCTCGCCTGTGCGCGCAGTGGCCTGAATCGCCTCGACGATCGGTTGCACCATGTCGTCGTCGGCAACAACCTGGATGCGGATCTTGGGGACGAAGTCTACAACGTGGGCCGAGCCACGGTAGACTTCCTTCTCGCCCCAGGTGTGGCCGAAGCCCCTGACCTCAGACACGGTGATGCCTTGGGCGCCCGCTTGGCGTAGCCGGTCCGTCAATTCGTCGAGCTTGAACGGCTTGATGATGGCTTCGATGTTCTTCATGCGCGTAATGCATTCTCCCAAATACGCTGCCAGCACGTTTCCGGCCGTCGAAATCTCCGTAGCAGACGCGACGCAAATGAGGCACTTCGGCGGAAGAGCCCCACCCCAGTCGCCGAATAGAAACCGCCTAGAAATAGGCCAGGAAGGCAAGTAGGCCGGTCAACTGGTTCTTCCGGTTTGGGGCCACCTCGCCCGCGTCCCCCTTCTGGAAGATGTCTTGATTGGCGAAATCCGCGCGCAGTTCAAGCCGCAGTTCGAAGTGCTTCGCTACGGTCAGGCCGCCCATCAGGGTACCTTCGTAAAAGAGCACATCGCCCGCTACGGCGGGCGGCGGGACGGGCGGCGGGACGGGGGCGACGGGGAATCCGTAGATGTAGGCGCCGCTCTTGCTCGACAATATCTCGAATCGCGCGGCCAGATTGAACATGTCGGTGAATGCGTACTTCCCCATGACCGCCGCCCCGACCCAGTAGGGGGTGCCGTTTTTCAAGTAGTCGAGGTTGAGCCCGACGGATGCGTTGGCAATATCCTTGGTGACAACGCCGTCAAGAAGAACGATCGTACTACCGCCTGAGCCGGGTGCCTCTTTGCCAATGTAGGTGGTGAGCGAGACATTGAGACCAGAATCGGGCGGGGCAAAGGTAGCGTTGGCACCAAAGGTCTTGCCGATGTTGTTGTCAGGGTCGTTGTTCCAGCCGTTGACCAGGCTGGCCTGCAGCTTGAGCGACGGGTTCACCGTCACATTGGCGCGCAGACCGGTGTGCAGCAGGGGAACGCCGTAGAACAACATGGAACGGCTGTAGAGCCAGTTCTTGTTTGACTCGATCACCTCGGCGCTGGCCGTGGTCACGAAGCGGCCAGCGTCCACGCTTAGCCACTTCGTCGGCTTGACGGTGGCAAAAGCCTGTTGCACGAGAAAGTCATTGCCGTACTGACTCTTGGACAGCGCGCTCGCAGGATTGTTCGGGTCCGACGGGCTCATTCCAGCGCTGGCCCCGTTGATGATGGCGGCCGTGTGACCAGCGCCCAGATCCATACGAAAGGCGACATACTCCGTATCAGCTCCTACGCCCAACTTGGCGTAGTTGAGTGAGAAGCTGTTGGCGACCACGTCGAACTGACGAGGCGCCCCCGGGCCCTGGGTCGAGGGATTTCCCGTGAAGTTGTACATGTAGTAAGCGTCCACCAGCGCCTCCCAGGTGAATGCGATCGGCGGAGCCACAGCCGGCGCTGCCGGTGCGGCCGGCGCCGCCGGTGCGGCGGGTGCCGCGGACGCGGGTGCTGCCAGAGCAGGCGTGGTCTGATCAGGCGCTGCGGCTGGCGTAACCGGCGTTGCTGCCTGCCCGAATGCCGCCAGCGGACTCAACACAGTTACAAAAGCGAAAACAGAAGCGAGTGAATTGCGCATCTCCTTCTCCTTGATTGCGAAGACCCAACCAATTGGCGCGCTGTCGCAACCAGGCTCGTTATCAATCTCTCCCACCGTCGGGAAACAATTGGTGTGGATGACCGTCTGACGAAGCTGCGGAGCCTTGCCCCTCAACTAACTAGATAGATATGCTGGTTTCGCTTACGCTCCACCGTAGCGCCGCCGCAACTCGAGGTTCACTTCCAGCACGTTGACCATCTTCTCGCCCACCAGGCCACCGAAGGGGGCCGTCGCATTCTGCAGCAGCACTTCCTCGACTTCCTTGCGCGTGTCGGCCTCCTTGCGATTCGCGATCTTCGCCCACGCCGCCGCGACCCGGTCGAGCTGGAAGAGGGCATTTTTCAGTGTGATGTGCGGATCCAAGCCGGAGCCAGACGCCATGACCATATCCCCCGGCACGTCTTGCAGGTCAGCATCAGCATGCTCCTGCCGCCACATATCGAAGAAGTTGGACTGAATGTCCGTGCCTTCCCTCACCGGTTCGATCGCGCTCACGGTCTTGCCGTCGGCGGTCCTATGCTCGACCGCCGCCGGGAACTGCCCCGGATACGTCTTCGAGAAGTCGTCGAAGAAGATCACGGCGAAATCCGCCGCTACCGGCTTGTCCGTGCCAGGATTGTCTTTGCTCCACTGTGCTGTCTCATTCGGATGCGCTGCAGCCCACCCATCGACATACTTGCCGTGAGATGCGTCCGCCTTCACCCACGCCTGGGCCAAGCTGTTGTGGGCATCCGCCCATTGCGCCACGAGATGCGGGCTTCCCTGGTACTGGTCCTTCTGGAACCAGAGGTCAATGTCTGGCGCCACCGGCTGTCCCACCTTTGGTCCGCTCTGGTACTTGACGATTGGACCCAGCATGCTGGCCACCCGCGCCCGCAACGCATAATTGGAGCTGCCTAGATTCGACGGCCCCGACGCCTCGGCTGCATACGACACCGCGGACGGCCGTGGCTGGAAATATTCGTCCTTCGTGAACGGCTGAGCGATCAGCCGCGAGCCGACCGGTTTTCCGTCCGGACCATACAGAATGCTTCCGTTCGCTTGCTCGGGGAACACCGTCTGACCAATGGCCCACAACACCAACGGATAGGCGATGCAGACAATCCCCACTACCAAGCCTAACAGCACCAGACTCTTGGACAGGTATTTCATGTTTCTCTCCTACCTCAGGCAGCCAGATGCAGGGCAACCATGACAATGTCGATGAGCTTGATGCCCACGAACGGAACGATGACGCCGCCCAACCCCCAAATCAGCAGATTGCGTCGCAGCAGCGCATCGGCGCCGACCGGCCGATAGCGAACACCCCTCAGCGCAATCGGAATGAGCAGCGGNNGTTGAAGATGACCGCTGACAGAATCGCCGATGTTGGCGAGTGCAGATTCATCACGTCCATGTGCTTGAGCCAGGGTAACGTGCCGGCGAAAAGTGCCGGAACGATGGCAAAATACTTGGCGACGTCGTTGGCG
>PMJO01000028.1 GCA_003158455.1 Myxococcales bacterium
CCCTACCGGGTGCCTATCGACTACGGCAAGGCCAGCAAAGCACCCTGGGGCTCGAACTCTTTTCTGCTCAACAACCTCGTGATTCTGGCGCTGGCGCATGACCTCAACGGCGGTGCGCGCTACCTGAACGCCGTGGTCGCGGGCATGGACTACATTCTGGGTCGCAACCCCATGGACCAGAGCTATGTGACCGGCTACGGCGCCCGGCCCTTGCGCAATCCGCACCATCGCTTCTGGTCGCACCAGTCCAACGAGAAGTACCCGTCGGCACCGCCTGGTTTGGTTTCCGGTGGCCCCAACTCGGGGCTTGAAGATCCCTACGTGAAGGCGGCGGCTCTGGCCGGCTGTCCGCCGGAAAAATGCTTTGCCGACAACATCGAATCCTGGGCCACCAACGAGATCACCATTAACTGGAACGCTCCTTTCGCCTGGGTACTTGCCTACCTGGACGAGAAGGGCGCCACCCTGCCCAAGGGAAAACACGCCCCGGCGGCGGCTCTCCCAGCTCCGGACGAGTCGACAAGCGCGCCCAAGCCAGAAACTTCGTCCAAAGCGGTGCCCAAGGCAGAGCCCAAGCCTCGACACAAGAAATCTGGCACTGCAGCCACCAACTAGCTCGCAGATGTTCGTCGCACGTGACGCTGTCAGGCACGGCGAGACCAAGAACGCCTGGGCTGCGTCGGGCTGGTGGTAGTCGGAATGCCAACCTGATTGATCGGCCGGCGCTGACCCGCGTGGACTGCGCACGCCGTTCGCGCGGCGCCAAGAAGGGTCTGGGGGAGGCCCGCGTGTCAGGATGCGTTGCGCGCCGGCACGTCGGTACGCCCGAGTCCTCACGCGCGGAAAATCGGTTCGCTGACCTTGAAGGGTGGTGACCCAAAACATCGAGTGTGTAGTCGGCTAAGTTCTTGACACTTTGAATGGCCCCCGAGTTATAAGTGGGGTAAGGGATTTTTCCTCCCACGGGAGCCCATGAGCGCGCGAAAAGCAGTACGCCCCTGGTTTTGCCGACACCTCGTCTGGGGAGCCGCAGCCTGGCTCATCCTGTCCTTGCCAGCCGGGCCGGCCAAGGCAGCCGGCGCGAACACGGAAGCAGTGGCAAAGGTAGTACGCCTCAACAAAGAGGCCAGACAGTTCTACGATGCTATGGAGTTCTCGCTCGCCGAGAAGAGCCTGAAGAAGGCCCTGGAGATCGGGGAGGCTGCGAGCCTCGGCGATCACGTCGTTATGGCGGGGACGCACGGCAACCTGGGCGTTCTGTACGCCACCGGTATCAAGAATGAAGACCAGGCCATCTTCCATTTCAAGAAGGCCTTGGAAATGCGACCCGACTTCGTGCCCAACAAGGAGATGAGCTCCCCTGAAGTGAAGGACCTGTTCCAACGGGCGCGCTCCGAGATCGAGAGCACGTCGGCTCCTCCCGTCTCCGACACGACCGAGACGTCCACGTCATCGGAAGGCCAGCTTCGTTGCCCAGCGCCGAACGTGGCCAGGGCGAACTCGTCACTCAAACTGCGTTGCGTGGCCGAAGGTTCGCTCCCGGCCAGCGAGGTGATCGTCTACTTCCGCCCGGGGCATGGTTCTTTTCGATCGCGCAAGATGTCGACTGGATCGACACTAGACGGAAACCCGAGCTGGACCACCCAGCTTCCCTCCGACGCAACCTCGGGCGAACAGCTCTTTCTCTACTTCGAGGCGCACGACAAGCAAGGTGAGGTCCTGAACTCAGTTGGGAACGCGGACAATCCCACCATGGTCGGCATCCGCAGCGGTGATCAGGCGTCGGAGGAGACAAGCTCAGGCTCACGCCGCGCGCGGAGAATCGATGAGGAGGGTGAAGGCGAAGGCGGGGAGGGCAAGGCCGCCGATGCCGGGTTCTGGTGGATTGGGCTCGGCTTGGGTTCCGGGATCGGCTATGCCGGGAACAGGAGCTATGAGGTCTACCACAGTCAGATTTCGCCAAAGGAGGAGGCACCTCTGGGCTACGCCTGGGCAAAGCTCGGCCAGGCCACGCCAGAGGTCGGCTACTTCATGACCCCGAGCCTATCCCTCTCGTTGCAGGGACGATTCCAATACATCTCTCAGCCTGCGAGCAATGCCATTGCCCCGGCCTCCATCTCATTCCTGGCACGACTGCTCTATTTCAGTAACGGTGAGATCGCGCGCTTCTACGTCGGCCCTGTCCTGGGCGGCGGGTATGAGGGTTTCCGCCTCGTCGTCCCGAACCTCACGACCAAGAACGGAAAGACGGTCACTGACACGGTGGCGGGCGGCCCGATCGTGGCCGGCGTCGGCGGAGGCATCTCGGTCAGCCTGAGCGATTTCTGGAGCTGGATCATCGATCTGAACGGTCTGGCCGGGTTCCCCAACTTTGCCATGGTGCTGGATTTCAGCACCGGCCTGCGCGTTCGCTTCTGATTCTGGCAAGGCATCTTCAAGATGTCGATGACTGATCCTACCAGCCCTCGACTCTCGGCCTAGGCCAAGACGGAACCAGCCGTACCGCCGCCGCCGGGCATGATGGGCCCGGTGCCGGCGCCGGGTCTTACCCGACTCAACCCATAGGGAATTCGTCCCGCTTTCCGGCCCCAATGGACGGACTCCGTCTTCCCTTGGCCGCGGGAACGGAACGCCTCCACGGTCGAGCCGTCGGGATTGAAAATCCCTTGAATGAACGCCGTCATCTCTTCCGGCGCAGAGGTCTTCCTGCCGGCCCGTTTCTGGGCCTTAAAGAAGAGCAGAGGCAACTGGGTCCACACGGCCCCG
>PMJO01000356.1 GCA_003158455.1 Myxococcales bacterium
GACACCCGTTTGAGAATGTCCAACTTGTACTTGGCACTGAACTGCCGTCGGCGTGCCTTGGGTCCACCTCGACCTCCGGAATGATATCCGTCTGTGCTTGGGTCATCGTGCAACTTCTTTGCTCCGCCCTCTACTCTAATTTCCAGGGGGGCCACTGTCTCACTCACGTTGGCACAGAGGGCAGTGTATCGAAAGCCTTTGGGGCAACAGCTTGGACGCGGCGCGCATCGACAAGTGAAGCGCGCAGCCTTCCGCCCACATCAACGTCGATGGCGCGGATCACCGATTCAGCGTGGTGTGGCTCGGGGCGGCCCCAGAAAACCATTCCGCTCAGCTTGGCAGTCTTGCACCAGACCAGGTAGGTCGGACCAAGTGTGTACCTTCCGATTGGACTAGCTATGTAGTCCCGCAGACAAGAGCTTGGTTGCATGAGAGGCAGCCGGCTCAGGGCTGGGGCTGGCTCCATGTTCCGCCGGTACCACCCATCTGGTGTCGCCGTTCTCGATTGGCGATGCCTCATTTGCCTTCCACCGTGAGGTTCAGCCCAGATGTGACACTCGACTTTCTGGAGTTCTCCCCATGGCAATCGCATCCTTCAGCGTCAGGGGCGCCTCCCGGAATGCGCACAAGGAACTCCTCGTCACGTCCGGCACGGGGCGTCTGAGCTCGATGCCGTGCTCTTTGCTTCCGGTTCATGAACTCCCCTGGAGATGGAAGCGAGCCACAACCTATCTCGCAAAAACGACGTCTAGCCTGGGTGCGTGAGTAGTGTCAAGAGCAAGTATGTGACGCATACATCACAACCATATGAACTACAAGATGTGGAGTTCCTCCGATGAAAAGCAGACACATCGATATTGCGTAATGAAGTTAACCAGTTGCGAAGAGGGCGAGTGGATCGCCCCGAGAAGATGGCTTTTCGACCGATGGGATCTGTGGCCCACCTTTGTCTGCTGCCGACGCGATGGTCTTCCAATTCCTCCGCCGCATGCCAATCGCCCTCCCCACGCCCGCGGGCCATCTCGGTGTCATACTTGATACACAGGCATTGATGACACGCGGGGACGATTCCTCATAGAGTTCTGAACGCAAACGCCGGTTGTTGTCTCTGATGTCCAAGAGACTTGCTAATCGATTCTCCAGCACGCCTCGCGCGACAGGAGATCCTTCCGCCCCGGGAAAACTGGAGAACGGGAACGAGCCGACCCGGTTCGGCTTCCGAGCCATGCAGTCTCGCGCGCTCTACCTGCGTGACCTGCAGATCGCGGAGATGTTCGACGCCGGGAAGAGCGTCGCCGAAATCGCCAAGGCCATGAGCCTCACGCCAACCTGGGTACGCTCCATTCTCGACGCGACCGGCGTGCGACGGAAGGGCAAGCGCGGCCCGGGAATATCGCTCAGTGAAATGCCCGAGATCGCCCAGCTCAACGCCAGCGGCTGGTCCTTGCGGGAGATCGGTGGCAAGTATGGGGTCAGCGGCGAGGCCGTCCGGCAGGCGATCATCACTTGGCCGAAGAGGAAGAAGAGAGCCGCCATCGCGAAGCGACGTGAGCTCGCCAAGATCGCCAAGGTCGCACGGAAGATTCCCAAACTTTCGAAGACGACAGAATACACCGCGGCCGAGGCCTCGGCCGCGCGACGGCGAATCGGCCCCAAGAGCCCCCGCGCGCCGAGAGCAGCCGGGGGGATGATCACCGCAGATCTGATCGATCGTCTCTCCGAACGCCGGCAAATCAGCCTGCACAAGGCCACGCCGCTCGTCGCCGCCTTCTTCGAGTGTCTTGCCGGGGCCTTGCGCCGGGGCGAACGGGTCGAGATCCGCGGCTTCGGGGTCTTCACGGTTCGAAACTACGAGGGCCACCGGGGGCGAAATCCGCGCACGGGGCAAGCCGTGGAGGTCAAGCCCATGCGCGTGCCCTTCTTCAAGGCGAGCCGGGAGTTCCTGAAGCGCTTGAACGCGGGCCGAGTGAAGAAGGAAGGAGAGGCCGATACGGGACTGGCACAAGCCTGAGAGTGCGCGTTCCGGCGGGACTGGGGGCCGATCGGGGCGAGACGGCGGCAGGGATTCCGGCGCAAACCGCGATGCAAGGTATGACCTCGCCCTGCCACCACCTGCCTCAGGCGTGACCACAGCCACTCGCCGCTCGCCGTCTACTCGGCCGCCGTGGGCAGCGTGACCGTGCCTGGTTCGGCGATGGCCGCCAGGGCGGCTCGTTGCAGATACTCGGCGGGGTCCTCTCCGCGTAGCTGGGCCGTCTCAATCAGCGAGTAGAAAAGCGCCGCTACCTCGGTGCCACGTTTCGACTTGCTGCCGTAGTGATTCTTCCTGCCCACGACCAACGGCCGGATTTGCCGTTCCACCAGGTTGTTGTCCAGTGGCACCCAGGGGTTTTCGAGAAACACGGTCAGGCCATGCCACAGGTCCAGCATGTACTTGATGGCCTTGCGGAAGGTGCTCTCGGGCAACCCCTGCTGTCGCTCGGCCCACTTCTTGATCTCCTCGATCACGGGCGCCGAACGCTCACGCCGCACGGCCAGAATGTGGGCCAGCGCCGCCTTCTGCTCCGCGCCCGTGAGCACGTGCGGGTTTGGCAGGTCGCGCTCGACCTCGTACAGCTTGCCGATCAGGTCGATGACCTCGGCGCATGCCGGTGCGAAAACCTCGGCTTTCACGTATTTGCGGCGCACGTGCGCCTTATCCCGGGCTCGGGATAATTCTCATTATCTGGAGTTCGGGGTTATCTGGAGTGCGCCGACTTGTCCGTCGGGCCGAGAGCACAATCACTCCAGATAAGGGCGGGTAGATCTTTGGACGGGCTCGCGCGTTTGAGTGGAGGTGGCGGCCAAAATTCCGACGCTGGTTCCGCGGGATGAGCGAGAGCGCAAGGTCATCGATGTGTGGCGTGCGGTCGGTCTTCAGGACGGATCGATCGGTGTCTACCTGCACTGGGTGCGGCGGTGCCGGGCGTACTGGGCTGCCCGTGGTATCGACGAGATCGATAGGCTTAGCCTGAGCGACACACTCGCCTTCGCGAAGGCATACGTGGGGCGACGGCGCGGACATCGGGTCAAGAAAGCGAGTCGTCTTGGGGCACGCAACGCACTCCACGCCTGGTCATGCGCCTTGCGGTCGCTGGGCGTGACGGTTCCACTGTGGCGACCGGTGCCGGCACCTGAGCAGCAGCCAGCGCTGCTTGCGGAGTATTCTGAATACCGCCGGTCTCACCGAGGCGTCGCGCGAGCGACCCTCGTGCGGGACCTGGACGTGACCACGGACTTTCTCGAATTGCTCCGGTCTCGTGGGCGGCGCATCGCCGTGACGCGAGTCGCTGATGTTGACAAGTTTGTCGAGGAGTTGTCGGCGCGGCTCAGCAGACGGACCGTCGCTGGACTGTGTAGTTCGCTTCGGTGTTTCCTGCGATTTCTCCACGTCACCGGCCGCCTCCGCCGTGATCTCGCGTCCTCGGTCATCGCGCCTCGCTTCCGCAGCGACGAGTGTCCGCCGCGGGCGCTACCTTGGAATATCGTCCAGCGGATTCTGCGGGCCATTCCGCGGGACCAGCCGCTGGGACGGCGAGACTACGCCATCTTCCTGCTCATGGCAGCCTACGGCCTGGGCGCAGGCGAGATCGTGCGTCTCCGGCTGGATGATCTCGACTGGCGCACCCGCATTCTCCGGACACGTCGGGCCAAGACGGCCGTCCCCTTGGAGCTGCCTCTTCTTCCCGCCGTTTCTCGGGTGCTCTCAGCCTACCTGCATCGAGGACGCCCCCGCCATTCCCTGGCGCGTGAAATCTTCGTGACCAAGGCGCTGCCCAACCGCGCGCTCACCTCCAGTGCGCTCCGCCATCGAGTCCGCCTGTACGCAAGCCGCGTGGGTGTCGTTGCTGCGGTAATAGGCAGTCACGTCTTTCGCCACAGCCACGCCACACGACAGGTCGAGGCAGGAGCGCCTCCCAGGGTCGTCAGCGATATCCTGGGCCATCGTCGACCGTCTTCCACCTCGGTGTACGTGCGATTGGCATTCCAGCGCCTTCGTGCCGTGGCGCTCCCGGTGCCACGATGACGGCGGCCTTCGACAGCCCCCTTGCTGCCGACTTGGCGGCCTTTCTTGCGTTCAAGCGGGCACGCGGCTATCGCTACGTACGCAACGAGTTCGCGCTGCGGAGCTTCGACCGGTTTCTCTCGCAATTCGCGCGGCTGCAACACGGCTGGCGCCTCGATGAGGTGATCCTGGCCTGGCTGGGAAGCCGGTCCGGCCGAAAGCCAATTAGCGTGGCAATGGAACTCTCCTTGCTTCGAGAGTTCTGGAAGCACCTCCATCGGTGCGATCCCAAGCGGTTTGCCCGCGAGCCACGGTGGCCGCGCCTGCCCACTGGGACGGGCTTCGTGCCCTATGTCCTTTCGTCGGCGCACGTTCGCTGCTTGCTTCGCCTCATCCAGGACCTGGATCGACCACGCTTTCGTCGGGTTCTCTACCGATCGCTCTTCTTGGTCCTCTATTGCACGGGGCTACGCTTCGGCGAGGCGCTGCGTCTCCGGATTCGTGACGTGGATCTTCGTCGCCGAGTTCTGTTCATTCCCGATTCGAAGGGGCGTTCACGGTGGGTTCCCTTCCACTCGTCGCTCACTGTCGAGTTGCAGCGGTACCTCCGTGCGCGACGCAACTTCGTCGGACTCGTTGTGGACACCGACGCCTACCTCTTCGTCGGAGCGAACCGCCGCAATCTTCGGTAGTGGTACAGTTTGAAATCATCGCAGAAGCCCCACGACTTCCTCTAAACTCCACACGTGATCCGCCACACCTGCCGCCATGGCCGGAGTCACCCGCAGCGTCTGATGGATGCGGCAAAAATTGTAGTACATGATGAAGAGCGCGACGGCTGCCGCATGGTTCTCGATCTTCTTCGAAAAGGCATTCGTCAGGCGAGTAAACCGGCGTACCGACATGCGGATCGTGAGGTTGTGGCGCTCGACGTACGAGGTAGAGACGTGCGCGGGGTCCGGACTCCCGACGACGGGCGTTTTCTTCGAGCCGGTACAGACCGCGGGGCTGTAGCGGACTTCGCCGCCGTCGCGATTTTCATTTCCGTACAACTTCACCAGCATGGCGTAGTCGATNNCCTTGTGGCCGTCCGTGGTGAGTTGCACGCGATTGGCAAGGCGCCCGGCTACATCAGCCATGAAACCCTTGGCGGTGTCTGCGCCACGATCTCCGACCTGCCACGAGAGAATAAGCTTAGTGTCTGCGCAAAGAGCCGTCCACGTCCAAACATCGCCCACACCATGGGCGCCAGCGTTGACCGCCTTCTGCTTGGCGCCGACGAAGGACCAGATCTCATCGCACTGGATTCGCTTGCAGGAAAGGTTCACAAGGTGCTCAGCCTGGTACGCCTCGCAGACGCGCCCGAGATCCACGAGTAGTTTTTGGATTGTTGTTCTGTGGATTCCCGTCATTCGCACCGTGGAACGAAGGCTGTTCCCCTCTGCCAGGCAGGCAACCACCCTTGCTTGCTGCGCTATGCTTAGCTTGTTCATGTCATAAATATATATCTCATAAATATCTCTGTCAACAAGAATCGTCTTGACAAGATATTTTTAGGATATATCTTTAGACCATGCCGAGGCCAAGGATTGATGACGCGAATGAAAAGAAGAGCTTCAAAAAGCTGGTATTGATGCGACCAGACGAGAAAGAGGCGTTTGAGCAATGCGCTGCATTGGCCGGCGCCCCTCTCTCAATATGGATACGTGAACGCCTCAGGCTGGCAGCTATCCACGAGTTGGAAGCAGCCGGTCGACCAATACCCTTCGTGAAGGCGATCCCTCTTGGAGGCTCAGATGACTAGAACGCCACACCATCCACAGATCAATACAACTCAGACCGGGATCGCCAAGATACTCAAGGATTTCAGACTGCGTGTACCTCCCC
>PMJO01000004.1 GCA_003158455.1 Myxococcales bacterium
CATCCAGGAAGAAGGGCAGGTGCTATGAGCCCAGCCATGCAACGGCTTCGCGCCGAGATCGCGAGCGATCTTTCATGCACTCGACCAGCCCGCGACCCGGGCGGGGCGGGCCACCCAACTTCACCTCGATAGGGACCACCCGTGGCCCGAGGCGCAGCAGCAGATCCACCTCCGCACCGCCGTGCGTGCGCCAGAAGAACGGTTCGGCGTGCTCCCCCGCCAGGCGCAGAGCGGAGAGTATCTGCTCGATCACCCACCNNACCTTGGTGGCGATGGAATCGACCGAGCAGGCGTGGACCCCTTCGCCGGCGCCACTGAAGCCGGGCAGGTCCTAGGCCGCGCGGAGCCGGGGATCGCCCTAGTCCGCCTCGGCCAGCAGCCAATCGTAGCGATCGATTTCGCCCCAAGGTAGGACCGTGGTCTCCCGTTGGGTCCAGCGATCGTGGCCCCCGTAGACGATCGCCTTGCCGATCTTGGGCGGCATGCGCCCAGCCTTCAGCAAAGCTGCCACCTTGTCGAGGCCAGCGAATGCGTCGGATGCGACGGTCTCGCCCGACTTGGCTTCGACCAGACGCGTCCGCTGCCCGGCCTGCACCACCGCATCCACCTCATGACCATATCGATCGCGGAAGAACGTCACATCGGACACCGCACCGCTGTGCATGTAGGCCTTGACGATCTCCGAGAGCACCCAGGATTCGAAGATGGCACCACGCAGTGGGTGGAGGCGCAGCTCGTCCGGACTGCGGATACCGAGCAGATAGCAGACCAGTCCAGAGTCATAGAAGTGCAATTTGGGTGTCGTGAGCAGTCGCTTGCCGATGTTGCGAAAATACGGCGGCAGTCGGAAACAAATGTAGCTGGCCTCCAACACGCCCAACCAGCTTCGCGCGGTGTTGTGCGTGATCCCGGCGTCGCTACCCAGGGTCGAAAGGTTGAGCAATTGCCCGGTTCGCCCGGCGCACAGGCGCAGGAAGGTCTGGAACGCCAGCAAGTCCGATACGTTGAGCAACTGCCGCACGTCGCGTTCCACGTAGGTCGCGACGTAGCTGCCCAGCCATTCGGCGGCGGGGATCTTTCGATGATGGATGGCAGGGTAGCTGCCGGTCTGTAGGACGCGAAATAGATCGTCCTTCGCCAATTTTCCGGCGCGCAGTTCGCCGCGCGAGAATGGAAGCAGATCCATCATCGCCGCCCGGCCCGCCAGTGACTGCGCCACCGACTGCCGCAACCCAAAGTGCTGCGAGCCGGTGAGGACGTAGCGGCCGGGACTCGGCCGCGCGTCGACATCGACCTGCAAGTAGGAAAGCAGCTCCGGCGTGTGCTGGACTTCGTCCAAGATGGCCCCGTCCGCGTATTGGCGCAGAAAGCCCCGCGGATCGTCGAGCGCGCGTTGCCGGACATCCGGCAGCTCTAGCGAGAGGTAGGGCAGATCGGGGAAGGCCGCGCGACAAAGCGTCGTCTTGCCCGACTGCCTTGGCCCGGTGACCACCAACACGGGAAAGTGCCGCGCCCGCGACTTCAGCGGTCGCTCAAGGCTGCGGGTCAACAGCATGGCCATAGCATTCCACGTCTGCGGCTACATGGCAATGAGATTGACAAGTAGCCAGAAGGCGCCCCAGGCAGATGATCGCTCATACCCGGAAATTTCGTGGGCTGCCTTCGAATTTTCGGGGTACGCGTCGTTCGTGCTGCTGGAGTTGGCCCTGAGACGGGGACTGGGGGACTGCCCCTGGCGTCGTTGGATGATTCGCTGCGCACGGCGATGCAAGAGGCCGGCGGTTTCCGTGGCCTAGTCGGCGCGGTCTGCGACGGCCCGGACGTCATCCGCGAGAAACGCGCAGGATCACGCTGGGCTGGATGTACGTTTAATGGTACACTCGTCGTGTGGAACAGAAGACACACGGCCCTGTGACGACAGCCGGCGAATTCCTGCGGGCGGTGGAAAACGCACGCGCATTGCGAGGACTGACCAAGGCCGAGCTTGCGCGGCGGAGCGCTGGTTCCCAGATTGAATTGTCTGGGCGAAACCATGCAACCCTTCCCTGGCCTTCCGAGCGTAGTCGAATAATTATTAGACTATGTCTACGCAGGACTTCCGGCTCAGCTACCACGCCTGTCGGGCTGCGCTGGTCAAGCGGCTGGCCGAGCCCGCCCCTGGGCGAATCCAGTTGCTCGCCGGTCCTCGGCAGGTCGGCAAGACAACCCTGCTGCTCGAGATCGCGAAACAGGCGGGCAGGCGGGCGGTCTATGCGGCGGCCGACGCACCCGAGGCTGCGCTGCCGGGCTTCTGGGAACGGCTGCTTGCGCGGGCTGAGGACACCGCCGTTGCCCACGGGCGCGCCGTTTTGCTGCTGGACGAGGCCCACCTGCTGCACGGCTGGGCCGGGCACCTTAAGGGCGCGTGGGACAGCTTCCGGCGCAGGAAGAGCCGATTCACATCGTCGCCACCGGTTCCTCCGCGCTCCGTTTGGCCGCGGGCTCGCGCGAGAGCCTGGCCGGCCGGTTCGAGCGACTCACGCTGACCCACTGGTCGGCGCGCTCGCTTGCACAAGCCTTCCATCTCCAGCCCGACAAGGCCGCCGACCTGGTGGTGCGCATGGGTTCCTATCCGGGCGCCTTTGCCTTGCACAAGGACGTGGCGCGCTGGTCGGCCTACGTGCGCGACGCGATCCTCGAACCCGCCATTGGCCGCGACATTCTCGCCCTGGCGGTCGTGCGCCGTCCCGCTCTGCTTCGCCAAGTCTTCGGCGTGGCGGCCTCCTCGCCAGCACAAATCGTTTCCCTGCAGAAAATCCAGGGCCAGTTGCAGGATGCAGGCGCCATCGAGACCGTCGCCAGCTACCTCACGTTGCTCGAGGAGGCTTTCCTGGTTGCAGCGCTGCCCAAGTACTCGACGCGCGCGGCGCGCCGCCGGGCCGCGCCGCCGAAGCTGGTGACGCTGAACAACGCCCTGATTGCGGTCATGGTTCCGCGGGGCATCGCCGACGGCACGTTCGATCCGGCGCGCTTCGGCGCCTTGGTCGAGAACGCATGTCTGGCGCACGCTTGGAATTCCGGCCAAATCGTCTCGTACTGGCGCGAGGAGCCGCTCGCGGTCGATGGCATCTTGGAGGGGAGTTGGGGCAAGTGGGCCATCGAGGTGAAGACCGGCAAATTCCAGACGAGCGAGCTGACCGGTTTGCTGGAGTTCGCGCGCCGTCACCCGGGCTTCCAGCCGCTAGTCATCTGTAGCGCCAATGGGCGCACGACCGCCGAGCGAGCGGATGTGCCGGCGGTCACTTGGCAGCAGTTCCTGCTCGATGGGCCACCCGGCACAACACTGCGAGCGTAGGTTCGCGATCACCTCGTCTCCAGGTTGCAGGTTGCGACGGCTCTGGGTGGCTCAATTATGCAGGCGCTTCTTCGTCGTCGACCGCGACGCCGAGGCGCTTCTTCACGTTGAGCGCTTTCCACCTGAGACCCGGATGCTCCCGAAGCATCGCCTGCATGGCGGGGTCGCCGGTCGAACTACGGATCAATAGGCCGTATGCCGCTTGGTATTGGCAACTCTGCGAAACGACTACCCGACCCCGGACGGCACGTGCATTCGAGACTACTTCCACGTCGAGGATCTCGTCGAGGCGCATAGGCGGTGATGCGCGCTGGTTGAATTGTCTGCCGGCCGGTCACTCGCTCGCGTCGGCGTGAGCGACGGCGCACATGTTGGGTGGACTACTTGCGCTTGAGCCAATAGCCCGGCTCACGAGCTCCGTGCGCGACGGCCGTTACCTCGATGTTATCGGACAGCTCGCGATAGAAAAGGACGTACGGAAAGCGCCGAACGACGGCCCTCCTGAAACGCCGATCTCCATCCCAGATTGGGAATCCGGCAGGCGATTTCTCTATGCGGCCCACAATCTCATCAATGCAATGCGCAAACTTCTCACCAAATCCGTCAGCGTGAGACTCGTACCACTCTGCCGCCGCCTCGAACTCTGCGCGGGCGGAAGGCGCAAAAACTATCGGTTTCATTTCGAACGCAGGCGCTCGAGCGTTTCCGACCTAACCTGTTCCCAAGGGATCGCCTTCACGGTGCCGGCGTCCAGCTCTCTCACCCGCCGGTCGAGCTCTGTCGCCCACGCAGCCGCCCAATTCGGATCCTCAGGGCCTTCCACGCTATCGAGGATCTCCGTCGCGAGCGCAAGCCGGTCGTCGGCCGGCAGCTGTAGCGCTCGCTGCAAAAGTTCCGCTGGGCTCCCTTGTATCATAGACCAATTCTAGCCTCATGGGCGCCGTCCAACAAGCCGATGAAACTGTACTGCGTGGCGATTGCCATTTTCCGATTCGAATCGAACTACGGATCAATAGCCCGTATGCTGCTTGGTATTGGCAACTCCGCGAAACGACTACATCCGCGAGAAACGCGCAGGATCACGCTGGGCTGGATGTACGTTTAATGGTACACTCGTCGTGTGGAACAGAAGACACACGGCCCGGTGACGACAGCCGGCGAATTCCTGCGGGCGGTGGAAAACGCACGCGCATTGCGCGGACTGACCAAGGCCGAGCTTGCGCGCCGGAGCCACGTGCGCGCCGAGACTGTTCGCCACCTTCTCACAGCGGACACCGCAAATCCGACGCTGACAAACGCGCTCGATATGCTGCGGCCGCTAGGTCTAGCCGTCGATTTGGTAGAGCTGCCCGGCATCAGGCCAAGCCTACCCGCGACCAAGTGTACGCCTGGCTGTCACACTATGGTGCGGCTCTCTACGGCTCGACCAGCGTGAATCCAAGCACGGTCCCCGAACCAGAAACGGTTCTGGCGGAGGGCCTGAAGCTGAGTCGCCAGAGCGCATCAGTTGCCAGAGCGCTGCCTCTCGCGCTCTGGAAGAATCGTCGGCGTCTTGACATGGATCGATTGCGACGCGAGGCCGAACGCCGCGGTCAGGCGCGCGTGCTGGGGTTCTTCCTCGATCTGACAACGAAGCTCTCGGGCGAAACCATGTTCGCGGCCGAAGCGGCGAAGTTGCACGCCCGATCTCCCGCGAAGCCGACGCAGTTCTTCCGGCCGACCACCTGGCGGGANNTGGATAGCTTCGTCTCGATGTTCGAGAAAGGCGTCCAATGAAAACCTTCGGCCGGGAGGAGCTGATCGGCTTCCTATCCCAAGACCTTGGATAGACTACCCCCGATCGCGTTCTGTGACTCAGGCTACCGATGCGCG
>PMJO01000017.1 GCA_003158455.1 Myxococcales bacterium
GAGTCAGGGACCTCGTTTGGCCATTTCCAGAATCCGCAATAATCCCCGATGGGTAAATTGTGGAGGCGCCGGGTACTGCCGACGGGGCGCTGTGCCGGGGTTTCGCCTGGTTCTATTGGCTTTTTGGTCGCAGAGGCACCTATTACTGGATGTCGTTTGATGTCGCTTTCGGTGCCAACCGGTACATGGAATTCAGGGAGGTGCCTGACTTGGTGAGGGTGTGTGCGCGTCGAGGGCACCGGGTCGTGGCTTGGCAGACCGCGGTCAATACTCCAACATCCTTGAGGGTGCCGCAGTTGCGAACGCAGATGTGTCGAAGGTCCTCGCTCACAGCTGGGCTAATGCGCGGGAGGCGTGGACTGGCCCGCGGAGTTGTCGCCCCAGCAGGCGAGGGTGCCGTCGGTCTTCACCCCACACGCAAACTGATAGCCTGCGCCGATGGAGGTGAAAGTGCCTGCCGGCGGTCTGGCCTGGCCATAGGTGTTGTCGCCCCAACAGGCAACCGTGCCATCGGTCCTCACACCGCAGGCAAACTGAAGGCCCGAGCTGAGCGATGAGAAGGTACCTGACGGCGGCGTGGCTTGGCCATAGGTGTTGTCACCCCAGCAGGCGACGGTGCTGTCGGCCCTCACTGCACACACGGAAGCGTCACCAATAACACTGACGGACGCGAAGGTGCCCGACGGCGGGGTCGGGATACTGCCGGGTGGGAGGCATTGGTTCCAGCAGGCGAGGGTGCCGTCGGTCCTCACCCCACAAGGAAAATCGCCGCCCGAGTCCAGGTTGACGGAAGTGAATGTGCCGGACGGTGGCTGCTCGACGGAACTGCAGGGCACACCCCAACACGCGACAGTGCCGTCGTCCCTGACCCCACAGGCACGAGCGTAGCCCACACTGAGGGACGCGAACGTGCCGGTCGGGTAAGTAAAGCCGAGGACTGGGGTTGTTCCAGCGTCGGCCGCCCAACCATCCATCCCAGCGCCAACGATCGTTCCTGAGTCGGTCCAGCAGATGACGGTGCCGTCGGCTCTCAGCCCGCAGGGCCAACTGCCGCCTACGCTCACGGCCTTGAAGGTGCCTCCCGGGTTTGCCAAAGTGCCCCAGCAGGCGATCGTATTGTCGGTCTTCAGCGCGCAGGCGTCGTGGTAGCCCGCGCTCACGGACACGAAGACCCCGGACGTGCCCGTCGTGGGGGAACCGTCGGCACCGACGGTTGCATAGTCGACCCCAGCGCGGTCGGCATTGGCATCCGTGGGGACCATAACGGAGGCATCAGGGGTGGCGGCCCGAACGTCTTTGGACGCATCAGGTGCGGCGGCAGTAGGGACGTCCGGACTCGGGCTCGCCGGGCCATCAATTACTGGGACATCAGGCAGGCCCGCGCTCACGTCAGGCGTGGCGACATGGCCGTCAACAGGTGTTACAGCAGCCGTGTCGACCGGAGCGACGGCGCTGTCTGTGGGCGTGAGGTTGGCCGTGTCAGGCGGCATAACGACGGGGCTGTCAACAGGCGTGACTGGCGCTGAGTCGAGATTGACCGTTGGACCGTCGGCGAAAGCAACGGGCGGGCCGTCTTTCGCCGCCACGGCTGCATCCTGGTTGTCGCTGTTGCTACTTCCGCAGCCTGTGAATACGAGCAGAGCCGCCAATGGCCAAAGAACGAGCGAACGTTGTATTAACCTAGCCATCTTCCTATTCCTTTCCGTCTAGCGGATGTCAAGACGCATCGCGGAACACCACAGCTTACACGCGAAGGTATTCTTCGCCAATCTTTGCCTGTCGTGGGCACTCTTGGCATGCTCTCGGACCAGCAGCTCGAAAATCTCCGGCGAGCCCTGAATGCCTCACGGCTCGGGCAAGAGGTGGTGCTGCTGTCCGAGGTGCGTGGTTGCCTCGCCGGCCCGTGGGTGCCGATGTCGCCAGCACTTTGTGCAATGATGCAATGTTCGCTCGCTTTGCCCCGATCCTTGCCATCCAAAGATGTCAAAACCAGGAGGCGGATCCACGCGAAACTAGACCACAATTTTCCCGATAGGTTTCCGGACAGCACGGGCAACATCGTCTGTGCCCCTACGGTCAACCGAGGCGTCCTTGGTCGTGGTGGAATTGCGTCCACAGCCGAGAAAGCCAAGTGCGATTGCCAGCGTGCCGCTGGACGCCCATCGAATACCCTTCATGGTGACCCCGGTGTGGACGGCAATATACCTGTGCATCGCCCGCCTGTCATCGGGTGGTTCTGCGCGAGGATCGCACTCGCTACGCCGGCCCGCGGGCTTGCGGGACCGGCCCACCAATCGTCACGCCACCCCATCCACCAGGCTGCCCGCCCCGCCACCGATCGCGGCAGGCCTGGACCGGGACTTGGGCGATCCGGCTGTGTGTGCCCTGCGGCCAGCCGAGCAAAACGGCGGGGCTCAGATAGGTATCGCGTACAAGAGACACTCCCAGTCGCCATCCGACAGGGAGTACACGCACCCCGGTGCTACTCCAGTGCAGTCGCTGTCGTTGATACACCGGTCTTTCGGCGTATGGCAGAAATAGCCAAGGCTTTGGCAATAGCTTTTGCCGTCCATCCCGCACGGCATCGCCGGCGATGGCGAGCAGTAGCCGCCATTCCCGCAATCGGCGTCGACGCGACAGTTGCCGGGAACGCACATGTTGCCCCCGCCGAACGTATACGTGGATCCGTGGCACGCACAGGTCTGGCCGCTCGGACAGTCGGTGTCGCCAGCACATCTGTCATAGGTGCAGCCACAGCCGGCCGGGCCGAGGAAGGAGACGCACCGGCCGTTCACGCCGCCGTCTGCACACGCGCTGTCACTGGTGCATGCCCATTCCGCGGGGTTCGAGCAGTTGTCATTGCAAGAGCAGGTCCCCGCTGGCGCAGTTTGCATGCACTGCGCGTTGTTCGGCCGATGGTTGTCGGGCACGCGCCCTGCGAGTGTGCTGCCCGAACCGCAGCTAGCAAGCGCGGCGAAGCAAAGAGCGCAAAGAATGCAACAACAGATCCCAGATCGAATCGAAACTGTCATGGCTGCCTCCAGGTCAAGTAGGCAGGTTATCTGCAAGTTCGAGGCCACGGTCGAGTCTGTCCCTCAACCTGAAAGCGCGCCTGATCGTGGATGGATATCCTCAGAACATCGATGGGTACCCTCAGAATTCCGAGGGACAGGGGGCAGTCCTATCGCCATGGCTGCCCGCGCTACCACAGATCGCGGCCGGCCTGGACCGGGACATGGGCGAGCCCGCGTGTGTCCTGCGGCCAGCGGGGTGGAGAGGGCAATGGCTGCGGTCTTGCGGGAAACTCACGCCAGGTTGGCCGGGTTCCCGAAGCCAATTCACGACGGTAGCTGCCGTCGCCGTCCTGGGACCTGTACCTTGTTCTAGGGAGGCACGGTTGATAGCGTCTCCGGCATGAGACTCAGTCAGCAAGCCAACCACAAGGCAAGCCAAGCCACATCCGGTTCTTCTAGAGACGATGGAATCGTCGTGCGCCCGTTTCGCATGGACGACTACGATGCGGTCTTCGCGCTGTGGCGGCGCTGCGAGGGTGTCGGGCTGGGCGCATCCGACACGCGGGCTGCCATCGCCGCCTATTTGCGGCGAAACCCGGGTCTGAGTTTCGTCGCCCAAATGAAGGGGCGGATTGTGGGCACAGTTCTGTGCGGCCACGACGGTAGGCGCGGTTACCTTCACCATCTGGCGGTGTCAAAGCGTTGCCGGCGAGCAGGCCTGGGGCGACGACTCGTGGACATCTGCTTGGAGAGACTGCGCAGGATCGACATCCACAAGTGCAACATCTTTGTCTTCGCCGATAACGTCGAAGGAATGACATTCTGGATACGCACGGGTTGGACACCGCGACCCGACTTGAGGCTGTTGCAAGTCGATCTGTCGGGCGCCCGCTCTCGCAAGCGTTCCTGCTAACCGAAACCCAAAGACTGCCGCCACCCACCGAAGTAGCACACCCACCAAAGCCACCGCGCTTGCCCGTTTCAACCACGAAAGAGTGTGACCAGTCGCGCTGCCCGTTGTTCCGGATTTCAGCTATCATCTCGCGCGGATGCGTTCTGTAGCCATCACGGGAGTCCGCGCCGGCGCCAGGTCGACACTGTGGAGCGCGGGATCTGGACATGCCTGGCAACGGTCTTGGCCCCGCAGCGAACGACGTGTTCACGCAGGCGATGGTCGTAGGCGCGCCGTGCGTGGCGTACCCCTGAGATAGCAGGTGTCATCCCGGCAAGATCCCCTGCGCTTCGCAATTCCTCAATGATATCAACGGTGCCGCAACTGCGAACATGAACTTCAGAATGTCCACGCACGCAGCACGGTAAAGGAGAATGGCGCTTAAAATGACAATGCACCGGTGCCGCCGCGGCTAACGCGATCCTCGAGGAGGAAGAGGCTTATCTGGCCACCCATATATGTCGATGCCAAAGGGAGATGCAACGACAGCTCCTCCTCGTGGGCATTGCCCTGGGCAGCGTTTTCTGGGCCGTCCGGGCTGAAGCCATGCAAATCTTCGTCCGGACCCTAGACGGCAAAAACATTACGCTGGACGTGGAGCCCACCGACACGATCCAGAACCTGAAAGGAAAGATCCAGGACAAGACCGATATACCGCCGGATCAACAGCGCCTCATTTTTGCGGGAAAGCAGCTTGAGGACAACAGGACGCTCGCCGACTACAATATCCAGAAGGAAGCCACCATTCATCTGGTTTTGCGCCTGCGATCCATTCCAACCCTGTCCGAGTGGGGAATGCTCGTCTTCGCGGTGCTCATCACACTCGTCGGCCTCACCCACATCAGGGCCCCATCACTAGTGAGACGGTAGCGGTCCACAGTTCCTCGTTCATGCATCCGTCTGGATCGCGCGAGTGATTGTCGAAAATGACCCTTGCTGTCCCGAAATCCATCGCCGAGGCTCATGCGGCCTCCCGATGGTAATAGTTCAGCAGTCCGCCGAGGCGTGAGCGACAGGCGAACTTGCCATCGGCCCCGTTGTCATTCGTCGGGCCGACGTTCCTGATGAGTTCGCCACCGATGCCCTGGTGAAACCGTTCGGTCATGTAGTGCTCGACGAATTCCTTGATCAGATGGCGCAGATGTCGCTCGCCGAAAATCACAAAGTGATTCAAGCACTCGTACTTGATGGTTTCGACAAATCGCTCCGCGTAGGGATTGCAATTTGGGCTCTGCGCTCGGATTTTCACGCTCTTCACGCCCCC
>PMJO01000272.1 GCA_003158455.1 Myxococcales bacterium
GATCGCCTTGGCGCAGTGGCTTGCGGCCCGCAGCGCGCGCAAGCAGTAGCTCGCGGCCTGCCCGCCCAAGTCCCCCCGCAACGAAAGCGCCGGCGCCGCTCGAACGTCCCGGCGCGGGTCACGAAGAAGGAGCTTCGAGACATGTCCACATTAGCAGAACGTTCCGACCGAGCCACAGTCGCGCTGAGGGAGTACGGCGCCGCGCACATCGTCATGGCATGTGCGGCCGAGCGGGTGTGCGCCATGGTGGCCGCGCACGTCTTCACGCCAGCCGAGGCGATCGAATCCCTTGCCATGTTCGCGGCACAGTACCGGGCCAAGCTGGCCGAAATAGATCGCGGGGTGCGGCCATGACGCTTGACAAGGTAGCGGCGACTCTGCGGCGTGCTGGCTACCACGTTCTCACTGGCGGGCCCGCACCCTGGCCTACCGAGGTGCAGCCATGAGCAGGCGAGTCTCGAAGCGCACCGCACCCCGCGATCACGTGGCCACGCCGACAGAGCTCGAAGACGCGCGGCAACGGTGGTTGCGCGCCAGGGCCGGCACCATTCGCGACATCGACATCACACAGAAGATCCCGGTCGTGACCATGGCGCAACTTGTGGGGCAGCGCCCATGAGCCTGGCCGCGCGTCGTGCGCGTTCGCTCGCCGAACCCTCGACGGGCGAACGGGCAGGATGCCCAAGGAAGGAAGGAAAGACGATGGACGAAAGACGAAAAACCCTCGACCCAGAAAGGAAGGTGCACCATGCGTAAACCAAAGCGGCGGGTGTGGGGTAGCGGCACCGTGTGGCAGCGCGGACAGCGTTGGTGGATTCAATGGCGTGAGGGCGGCCGGCGTCGGGCCAAGTCGTACACCGATGAAGACACGGCCCGCAAGGTGCTGGGCAAGGTCTTGGCGGACATCGCCACGGGCAAGGCGGGCTTGCCGACCGAGTCGGCGGATCCCGCGCTGATAGAGAAAGTCATCAGGGCGCGAGGAGGGGAAGAAATCGACCGGCTGAACCTGGCGACTCGTATCAAGGGCTCACCGAAGGCTTTGGCTCTGCCCGTGGCCTGGGCCCCCGACGTGGTGGCCAGGTTCAAGACCGAGATACTGGACGCAAGCCATCGGCGGGATGTTCTCAGCGGCGTCTACTTCTTGATCGCGGCCGGCGAGATAGTCTACGTGGGGCAGTCGGTGAACGTGTTCGCCCGGCTGGCTTCACACCAAAGGGGGAAGGACTTTGACCGCTTCGGCTACATCACGTGCGACCTGGCCGACCTGGACACCGTCGAGGCCAGGTTCATCAAAGCCTTCCGCCCTGCCCTCAATCGCAAGATCCCCCCTGTGCCCCTCGCTTGTTCGGGTGTAGAAAGTGAGGTGTCCGATGCCGCGTAAGCGTAGGCGACGGTGGGGCAGCGGCTCCCTGCTACCAGGTGAAGGTGGCCGCTGGCGCATCCGGTGGAAGGACGCCGACGGCCGGCACTCCAAGTCGTTCACCTCGAAAGACACGGCCGAGCAAGTCCTGGCCCTGGTCTTGCGGAATGTCGAGCGAGGGGAAGCGGGCCTTCCACGGGACCGCACCGATGCGCCGACCTTGGATGAACTCGCGGCCCCCTGGCTCGAACGTAGGGCGCAGACCCACCGGGCGGCCGATGACGACCGGCTGCGATGGAAGAACCACCTCAGCCCGGTCTTCGGCAAGATGCGGCCCGGCGAGGTGAACGCGGCCAAGCTGCGCGCGTTCATCGAAGCCAAGCTAGCCGAGGGGCTGGCCCCCACAACGGCGGGCCACTGCATCCGGCAGTTGAGCACGTTCTTTGAAGACGTGAAGGAACAGGGCCACGTGGACGTGAACCCGGTTTCGACACTGCCACGAAGCACGCGGCGGCTGTACAAGTCGATCTACGACACGACCAGCACGCCCTTCTTGGAGCACAGGGCAGACATTGAACGGCTGTATCGGGCGCTACCTGAACCCCACAACGTGATCTTCATCCTTGGTGCCCTGACGGGGTGCCGGGTGGGGGAACTACTCGGGACGCAGTGGCGGGACATCGACTTCGCGGCCGGGAAGATTCACGTGCGCCAACAAGTCCAAGACGGGCGACTCTGCCAGTTGAAGGACAAGGAAAGCCGCTTCGTGCCGTTGGCAACCGACCTGGTGCCCGTGCTCGAAGCGTGGAAGTTGAAGACGGGCGGCGTGGGCCAGTTGTTCCGGCCAGCGGTTCCCGAACGTGGCGGCCGGCCCGACCTGGGCACGCTTCCCGGCTACGTGCGCTCGCACACCGTCCACAAGGCCCTGCGGGAAGCCCTGGCAGAGCTTGGCCTGCCCAAGCTCACGCTCTACCAGTGCACGCGCCACACCTACGCGAGCCAGTGGACCATGGGCGGCGGTAGCCTAGAAGAACTCGCCAGGTACATGGGGCACGCCAGCACTAGCACGACGCAGCATTACAGCCACTTGGCGCCCGGCTTCTTCGGCCCCAAGGCGCGCGACATGGTGCGGGTCAGTCTTGCCAGGCCCGCCGGCGACGTGGTATCCCTTCGCGACTCTGGCGGGGTAGGGGACAGAAACGGCGATTTCATGCCGAGAACTGCCCCGCCGCATGAAGACAACGCAACAGAACAAGTTAGCCTAAGTCACCAGAAACAAAGCGTTTCGGGCGCATAGCTCAATTGGTAGAGCAGCGGACTCTTAATCCGTTTGTTGTAGGTTCGATTCCTACTGTGCCCACGAAATCGAGCATCAGCTCGCCCACGCCGTCCGCGGGCTCTACTCACTTGGTGGTGGGTAGCAGGGAAAAGATGTTCAGGCACAGGCGTTTAGGAGTCGGAGTCTGTAGTTTCGGAAGCTTCTATATCCATAAGCCCGCCTTTTCACTAGCTTTGCCTTGAGGTTGAGTCCTTCGACGCGGCCGTTGGTCAGGCCGGTGTGGAAGTAGGCAAGGATTTCGTGGCGCCAGCGGATGAGGGTTCGGCGCAGGGTGAGGACTTCGGGCAAATGGGAGAGAGCCATGGTGTCCGTGAGGCTGGTCAGCGTGGTCGCGGCGCGCTCGGGGCCACGGACGCGATACAGAGCGTACAACGCCTCCTTGCAGGCCGGCAGCTACGGCAGGAGAATCGGCGTTTCGTGACCTCGAGCCGCACGTTCATGCCGCGTATGGGGCATCGTGCAACCAGACGGTGCGATGGTCGTAGGTGCTTCTCGACGGCGTGGCGCACCTTGGGCACACCTCCATCTCTGACTGCTTCCGAGCGTGCACCACCAGGGTTTTGGTTCCTGGTCGCTGCGTGGCCTGGACCAGATGTAGCTCTGGCGGGAGCAATCTTCGGATAAGAATACTTTCGGGCATGGGCCGGCCTCCGGGTTCGGGTTGGTTCCAACACCCAAAGCCGTATCCGGTTTTGGCCGGCCCTGCCCCTTTTCAGCCCCTCTCACCCACCTTCAAGTGAGAAGAGCCTGTCCGCGACCCTCTCGGCCGCGCATACAACCGCACGGCCCACCTCGCCGAGCGGCGCAAGATGATGACGGTTTGGGCGGACTACCTGGACAAGCTGAAGGCCGACGTGAAGGTGGTTCCCTTCAGACAGGCAGAAGGCGCGTAGCAAGTGAGGTCCCGCGGGCACTACGTCGCAGTGATGCGGCCCCGGAACTGTTTGCGGCAAATCCCGCACGGGGCCACAATGGTCTGCATGGCTGCCAGGCTGCGTATCGTGTTTTCGTGCCTGCTGCTGGTGTGTTCGTGCGAAGCCCACGGACTCCGGATCTCGACCACTCACGACGTTGGGGGCGCAGGCGGCGCCACAATGCTCGCCACCGGGGGCACTGGTGCACGTGCCGCTGGAGGCACCATCGGCACCACTGGAGGCGCGACCAGCTCCGGCAAGACAACTGGCTCAGCGGGGACGATGGGCAGCGCGGGAGCCGCTGCCAGCTCCGGGGGAGCGACAGGCTCCGCGGGCGCGACCGGCACCACGATGTTACAGGGAGTCTTCGTAGCGACGGGCAGTATGACCGTAGCGAGGTCCGGACACACAGCGACGTTGTTGCCCAACGGGAAGGTTCTGATCGTCGGCGGAATCTACGTCACTAGCGACCCCACTAGAGCGGAGCTATATGACCCAGCGGCCGGCACATTTGCGGCCACCGGCAAGATGACCACGACAAGGGCGTTCCACACGGCCACGTTGTTGGGCAACGGGAAGGTGCTGATCGCCGGCGGAACGGACGTGACTGATTCTCGCTATCCCTATGAGCGATCGAGCGCAGAGCTGTACGACCAGGCGACCGGGACCTTCACAGCTACGGGCAGCATGACCACCGGAAGGGAAATTCACACGGCGACGCTCTTGGCCGATGGAAAAGTGCTCATCGCCGGCGGATATCTCGGCATCACTGATCTCGCTAGCGCGGAGCTATACAACCCGGCGACCGGGACGTTCACCGCCACTGGCAGCATGAGCAAGGGAAGCGAGGCCCACACAGCGACCTTGTTGCCGAACGGGGAGGTACTCATTGCCGGCGGGTTCTTCTCCGGCCCTGGGGCGCTCGCGCGTGTGGAACTATACGACCCGGCTGCCAAGACATTCACCGCCACCGGCAGCATGACTGTGGGAAGGGACCTGGCCAGGGCAACGTTCCTGCCAAGCGGGAAGGTGCTTATTGCGGGAGGAGTCGGCGGCGAAACAATGAGTTACCTCACGAGCGCGGAGCTATATGACCCAGCGGTCGGCACATTTGCAGCCACCGGCAGCATGTCCGAGTCAAGGTGGGGGCACACGGCGACGTTATTGCCCGACGGGAATGTGCTCATGGCTGGCGGATACGGTGACCCCGGCAGCGCGGAGCTGTACGACCCGGCTGCCGGCACATTCACCGCCACCGGGAGAATGACCGCCACAAGAAGTGGCCACACGGCCACGTTGCTGCCCAACGGCAAGGTGCTCATAGCGGGTGGAGACGCATCCGGCACCGCGGAGTTGTACGAATAGCCCAGATGGCCGCCACCAGCCAAAGAGCGGCCGAGGCTGACAACGTGGTCCCGTTCCACCCGAAGGCCGCCAGCCCCACGGGGTAGCGACAGGCCCCGAAACTGGTTGCGGCGAAGCCTCCGAATGGAGGGACCATGCTGTCTACGGCCCTTCGGGTGCAAAAGGATCCTTCCAGGGCTTGCGAGCAGGGACCTTCTGGTTCTGGACGTTGGTAGCTGAAGCCGGTCCGCAGGCTGCTTTCATGTAGAAATATGGTGTCCCCGTTGCTCCTTGAGTTCGACGACTGCTGATGACGTGAAACCCGGCGTGTCCGCAGGCGTCTGAGGCTTGGCTTTCGCATCCCGAGATGCCGAAGCAGTGCAGGGGGGCTTTGCCCCGTGCCTCCCGCAGTATCTTGCTAGTTGCACACGGGCGCCAGAGCTTCCGTGGGATTCTCGTGCCATCGGATGGCACGACGAAGGCGCCCGGGCTACTGCCTGGTCGCAACGAGGGTGGTTGACCCATTGAAGGTCGAACTGGTCGCCTGAAGCGTCAGCGTGTTGCCCTGCACGCAGTATTCTGTCGAGCCCGTGGTCGTGGTGCTGCCCGTCTTGAGCATGGCGATCGAGCTGCCTGATGTGGTGTAGGTTCCCTGCTCGGTGCTCGGAGCGTTGGTAATATTCTCGGTACAAGCGCAATCACCGTTCGCATTGGACTGACACGATCCTGAGATGCCGCCACTCCCCGCGCTCAAGGCGGTTCCAGCTTGGGCGCAGGTCGTGTTGAGGCTGGTCAAGCAACTCTGGGGGTAGGTCACGCTTTCCGTGCCGGTAGCCGTAGTCGCAACGCTGTATGTGCCGCTGCTTGTGAAAGTGAACGTGCCTTTCATTTGAACGTGGCTGGTATTAGCGGTCATGCCGGGACAGGGCGACGAGGAGGAGCCCGTGAGATTCGAGCAGTATTCCGTGACACTCCACGTTCCCACGATCACACCTCCGCATGGCGTGAAGGAGCCGCACTGGCCCGACCCGCTGTCCCCGCCGCAACCAAGAAACAAGACGAAGATCAGCAAGAGTGACTTTCGCATGAAGCTCTCCTTGATAGGTGCAGAGCAGTCTACCCCGAGCAGCGTGGAGTACGAAATGTCAAAGGTGCCCGGGCTACTGTCTGGTTGCAACGACGGTGACTGACCCACTGGTTGAAACGGTCGCCTGAATCTTCAGCGTGTTGCCCTGCACGCAGTATTCTGCCGAGCCCGTGGTCGTGGTGCTACCCGTCTTGAGCATGGTGAGCGAGCTAACTGATGTGGTGTAGGTTCCCTGCTCGGTGCTCGGAGCGCTGGCAATATTCTCGGTGCAAGCGCAATCGCCGTTCGCCTTGGACTGACACGATCCCGTGACACCGCCACTCCCCGCGTTCAAGGAGGTTCCAATTTGGGCGCAGGTCATGTTGTAGCTGGTCAAGCAACTCTGGGGGTAGGTCGCGGATATAGATTCGGTAGTCGTAGTCGCAGTGTTGTACGTGCCGTTGCTTGTGAAAGTGAACGTGCCTGTCATTTGAACGTGGCTGACAGTAGCGGTCATGCCGGGACATGACGACGAGGAGGAGCCTATGATATTCGCGCAGGATTCCGTGATACTCCAGGTTCCCACGATCGCACCCCCGCATGGCGTGAAGGAGCCGCACTGGCCCGAGCCGCTGTCGTCGCCGCAACCAAGAAACAAGCCGAAGATCAGCAAGAGTGACTTTCGCATGAAGGTCTCCTTGATAGGTGCAGAGAAGTCTACTCCGAGCAGGCGTGCAGGGTGTGCGAAATGTCGAAACCCTGTGCGCCCGATCCCATAGGGGCTCGGTAGGGCAGCAGCAGTCGACTCACCCCTTGGTGAGCACGTCCGTGAGAGTCGCGACGAAGTAGATGACTGAGACGTAGCCGTTGAGGTTGAAGAAAGCCACGTCCAGGCGGGACAGATCGGATGGTCGCAGGATGGCGTGCTCCCAGACCAACATCGCGATGACTACAGCCATGCCCACAAGATAGATCCAGCCCAGCCCAGCGGCTTGCCCCGCGGCCAGCAAGGCCGCGACACTGGCCGCGTGAAGAAGAGCGGAAATCAGCAGAGCCGCTGGCACGCCGAAGCGAACCGGTATGGAATGGATGCCGGCCTTCTGGTCGAAGTCTCGATCGGCCAACGCATAGAGGACGTCGAAGCCGGCAATCCAGGTGGCGACTGCGCCGCTCAACCACAGGGCCGGGGCGTCGAGTTGCCCGCGCACGGCAATCCACGCAGCGGCCGGCGCGCTGCCGATGGCCAGCCCGAGAAACAGGTGGCACAGCCAGGTGAAGCGCTTGGTGAACGAGTAGCCGAGCACCAGCACCAGCACGATGGGCGCGAGGCGCAGGCACAAGGGACCCAGCCAAGCCGCAGCCGCCAGGAAAAGCCCGGCGCTGGCCACGGTCAAGCTCACGGCGGCAGGCAACGAAACCTTGCCGGTGGGCAGCTCGCGGCCAGCGGTGCGCGGGTTGGCGGCGTCGATGCGGCGGTCGACGATGCGGTTGAAGCCCATGGCTGCGCTGCGCGCGCCGACCATGGCCAGGACGATGGCGGTGATCTGCGCCGCGCTCACTCCGTGTCCGTGCGCCGCCAGCGTGGCGGCAGCCAGGGCAAAGGGCAGGGCGAAAACCGTGTGACTGAACTTCACCATCCGCCCAAAGGTAATGATCGCGCGCCAGGGGCGACGGAAGGGCGTCATGATCTCACCACCCAGCGGATCGACGGGGAGGTTGCCGCGACCAAAGAGGCACAGGGTGCTTGCATGTCGGCCGGCGTGACATCAATGATGCCGGGCCGCTTGCCCGGCGCAAGCGCGCCCAAGGCGGCAAGGCCCAGGGCCGCCGCGCCACCCGCAGTAGCGGCGCGAAGCCAGATCTCGGGTGCGACGTCCGGGAAGTGCGCCGCCAGCGCGGCCATCTCACCCCACAGTGAAAGGTCGGGCGATGAGCCCAGGCTGTCGGTACCAAGGGCCAGTCCTAGGCCGGCGGCCAAGAAAGCGCGCGCGTCGGGCAGGCGGCCACCGATGTGCAGGTTCGAGCGCGGGCAGAGCACGACCGGGGCGCGGTGCCTTTGCGTGAGCGCGATGTCCTCGGCGCTGGCGCACACCATGTGAACCAGCAGCGGCGGTCGCTCGCCAGCAAACGCGCCGAGAGATTCTAGATAGGCGAGGGGATTCAACCCGGGTGTGCGCGAGCCGGCCGGGACCTGCAGCGCGGCCAGAATCTCGGCCCAGCGCCCGGTGCCGTCGCGCAGAAGCTGGATTTCGTCTTGGCCTTCAGCGACGTGAATCGAAGTGGCATGGCCGGTGCCGGCCGCGGCCGCGAAGATGCGGCGTAAGAGATCGGGCCCGGCCGAGTAGAGCGCGTGTGGCGCCGGCACGCGAGCGAGACGTGCGGGCCAGGGGCTGGTGAATTCCCGGTATTCTCGCTCGGCATCAGCCAGGGCGTCGCCGGTGGCGGCGTCGCGCGAGCCGAGCAGCTCGTGGAAGAAGCCCCCGGCCAGTCCCGCGCCCGCCAGCGCGGGCACCGCGAGCAAGCTATTGCCGACGTCGCCCACCGCCGCGGTCCCCGCGGCCACCGCAGCCAGGGCCGCGCGCCGGGCGGCATCCAGGCGTTGCTCCGCCGAAAAGCCGGCGGTCGCGCGCCCGACTTGCACCGCCCAATCCGGAAGCCCTTGCCCACCGGGCAGGCGGCCGGCGAGCACCGACAGCTCAAGGTGGGTGTGGGAGTTGACCAGTCCGGGCAAGAGCGCCCCCTGCGCGCGCTCCTCGGTCAGCGAAACAAACTCCAACTTGATCTGTGCGCGTGGCCCGACGGCGACAATGCTTCCCGCCCGGTCCACCACCACCGCTGCCTCGGCCAGGGCAGGACTGGCAATGGGCAAGACCCAGGGCGCGCTGATCAGTCGGGCGGGATGGGAGAGAGGCACGATGGAATGCCTAGCACAGGGGCGGGGCGCTGGTTGGAGATCTAAGCAGCGTCACCCAGACGCAAGAGACTGACCGCCCGAATCTTGCGCGCGAGCGGGAAGGTGTCCTGCCCGGCGTGGATCACGTCGAGGGAATCGAGCTTCTCGGAAAGCAACCGGCGAACCATGGCGACATGGTGCGGTCGTTCGATCATCGGCGATCAGACTACCCGATTACGCCTCTGCGCGCCATTGAAAATTCGTAGGCTACCTACGGATTTTCAACCCATGGACATGCCCGTTTGAGCGCCGATCATATCGCATGTTGCGAGCGCACGACGACCGGTTTCGGGGACGTTGATCAAGTGGCTCTTGACAGTTACTGCTTGTGGCAGTAACTTGGGGAGCGTGACCAAGGTTCGCTGGGGTAAGCTCGTAGACAAGCAGATGGGGCGTGTGCCAGACATCATCGCCCGCAAGTTCAGGATTTGGGTCACGTTGGTGGAAGAGAGCGGAATCCGGGAGATGCGCCGGTACAAAGGTTTTCACGACGAACCGCTGAAGGGCCAGCGCCAGGGGCAGAGATCCGTGCGGCTCAACAAGGCCTACCGGGCGATCTACGTAGAGCAGGAGATGGGTGAGATCGAATTGATCGAGGTCTTGGAGGTGAACAAGCATGAGTACTGATAGAAACAAAGCATTCGGACCCAGGGATTTGGAAAGGCGGCTGGGCAAGCTCACCGTCGGTGAGTTTCTTCACACCTGGCGGGTTTCCGAGGAGATGAGTCTTGTGGATTTCGGCAAGCTCGTTGGCATGTCGGTCGCCAACCTCTGCGACATAGAGAAGGGTCGCAAAGGCGTTAGCCCAGAAAAGGCCGAGCAGATTGCCAAGGCCATCGGGGTCCCCCACGCGCTCCTCATCCGCCTATCCATCGAGGAAAGTCTACGAGCGGCAGGGCTGAAGTACACGGTTGAGATCAAGCCCGCAGCGTAGATCCACCACCACCACCGCTGCCTCGGCCAGCGCCGGGCCGGCAATGGGCAAGACCCAGCGCGCGCTGATCAGCCGGGCGGGATGGGAGAGAGGCACAATGGAATGCCTAGCACAGAGGCACGGCGCCAGTCGGACTTCTACGCGGCTCCCGGCACGCACGGACCCCATCCTTTGACTGGATCTTGCGCCTCTGGTAGAGCGGTCGGTGAAGCTGGCCCGAGCACCCGGAGGGCGCGACATGGCTGGACAACGTCGTTTCGATCCCATCGCAATGGTCGAGCGTTCCTATGCCTTGCAGGGCACTGAGAGCGAGTGGATCGACCGGCTGCTGGAAACGGTTTCGCCGGCGATCGACGAGGGTATCGGTGTCTATGGATTCACCTATCGCTGGCACGGCGGCCGTCTGATTTTCACGGCGTTCTCGAGTGCCAATCCGGCATGGGAAGATATCCTTCGACAAATGAATGACGAAGCATCGCCGGATTACCTTGCCGGTGCGATTGACGTTCGCCAACCGTGCTATAGCTTCAGTCAGCAGGTGGCGAAGTTGCCGCCACAAACGCGCGAGTGGCACGACAACTTCTACCGTCAGCTTGGTTTCGCCGATGCCCTCATGGTTCATGCGGCCGATCCCGATGGCGGAATCGGTATCCTTTCCCCGCGTACGCTGGAACAGACCGTTCCGGCGCGTGAAATGGCCCGCTGGCAACGAATCACGGCGCACATGGCCTCGGCGCTGCGGCTGCGGCGGCGTATCGAGCGGGAAGCGGTCGAAGACGAGGCGGTGCTCTCCCCATCGGGCAACCTGCTGCACGCCACGGGCGTGGCCAAGCAAGCCGACGCGCGCGAGCGTTTGCGGGCCGCAGCGCGCGCGATGGATCGGGCCCGTGGTCCTCTGCGCAGGAACGACCCGCAAGAGGCGCTCGAACTTTGGCGTGCCCTGTGCGCCGGGCGTTGGTCGCTGGTCGATCGCTTCGAATCCGACGGCCGCCGCTATCTCATCGCGCACCGGAATCAGCTGAGCCTGCCGAACCTGCGTGGGCTGTCGCAACGCGAGGCGACGGTGGCCGCCTTCGCACAGCTCGGCCAGTCGAACAAGGAGATCGCCTACGCCCTCGGGCTCTCGCCGTCGTCGGTGGCGACCCATCTGTCGGGCGCCTTGCGCAAGCTCGGCCTGCCGTCACGGGCCGTGCTTGTGACCACGTCGTTCGGTCTGCAAGTCGACAAGCCGGGCGACCAACTCTGACCGCGACGAAACCGCGAGCTTTCGATAGATTGCGGCCAGTTGATTGGCGACTGTCCGCGGACGGGCACCCCGCTTCGCGGCGATGGCCTGGTTTGAAGACCCGTCTGCCACCAGTCGCGCCACTTCGCGCTCCGCCTGGGTGAGGGCGGCCAACCCAGCCGTGCCGACGATCGGCTCGCTGACCACGACGAACTCGTCGCCGCCCACCCGGAACTTCGCCACGTGAAGACCCTCTTGCGTCGGGTGCGTCCTGCGCGGGCGAGCGCGCGATGACCTGTTTCGGGAATGAGAAGAAGGTGCAGGCATCTTGATTCTTTTGACGCTGGCCACCAGGCGAGCGCCTCGACGAACTTACTATAGACCATGCGGACGCCACACCTTTACAGTGTCCTCGGCATTGCGGTCACTACTGCCATGAGGATTACCCCACAGGTGCAGGAGATTGCGGGTTGGAGGTGGGGTAATTCTGATGGCAGTCGATGGCTGCGGGCAGGCGACTTCACCTTGAGCAATGGAGAAAACTCATGAGTCTTGCGACGACGAGGTTCCGTGTTTGTAGTCGAAACCATGCTCTGCTGGCGGTGATGGGTTTGCTGGTCGGCGCGGCAGCCTGTTCGGGCCAGGACAAGGCGGCCAAGCCTTCGTCTGGTGGCGAGACCGGGGTGCAATTCGCCCTGACCAGTTCGAGTTTGCCACCTTGTGTCCCCCTCGTGGACGGAGCGGTCTGGTACGTGTGGAGCGATGCCAAGTTCTACGTCTGTCGCGGCAGCACGAGAACCTGGGTCCAGACCACCCTGAACGGCGCGAGCGCCGCTGTGAGCGTGACACCGGTGAGCCCAGGCAGCCAGTGCAAGGCCGGGGGCTCAAGTATCGCGTTCGGCCTCGACCTGAACGGCAACGGCAAACTCGACAACTCGGAAGTGACGTCCACGATCGTGGTGTGCAACGGCAGCAACGGCGCGACAGGCGCAACTGGTGCGACCGGGGCAACTGGCGCGACAGGTGCGATCGGTGCGACGGGCGCGCAGGGACCGCAAGGTGCGACTGGCGCGACGGGCGCGACTGGCGCGACCGGGGCGCAGGGGCCGCCGGGTGCAACAGGTGCGACCGGTGCCACGGGTGCGCAGGGGCCACAGGGTGCGACCGGTGCAACAGGCGCAAACGGTGCAACTGGTGCAACTGGCGCGACCGGTGCACAGGGGCCGCAGGGTTCGACAGGCGCGACAGGCGCGACCGGTGCGACGGGCTCGCAGGGGCCGTCGGGCACCAACGGGACCAACGGGACCAACGGCGCGCCAGGCGTGAATTCGCTGATACGCCAGGATAATGAACCCGCGGGTGTGAACTGCCCAGCCGGCGGCGTACGTATCGAGAGTGGGCTCGACCTGAATGGCGACGGGATACTTGATCCGAACGAGGTGACGGAGACGAGCTACGTCTGCGAGGCTAGCACCAGCTTGGTCAACGTGGTGCCCGAGCCCGCAGGTGCCAACTGCAGCTCCGGTGGTCAGGCCATCCAAACCGGCATCGACACCAACAACGACGGCATCCTGGAATCCAGTGAGGTGCAGCACACCTCGTACGTCTGCAACGGCGCCACCGGCGCCACAGGCACGACCGGAGCCACCGGCCCGGCGGGTCCGAGTGGTCCCGCGGGCGCAGTGGGCGCGACCGGAGCAACAGGCGCAGACGGCGTAACTGGCGCCACAGGTGCGACAGGCGCGACCGGCGCCACAGGCGCGACCGGTTCCGATAGCTGCTCCGGCGTGACGGCTCCGGTCATCTCGGGCGTGACCGTCGGAAACGGAAGCGGGTCTTATTTCGTGGGCCTTCCCTATACCGTGACGGTGACCCTGTCGTCGAACGGCGGCAGCACGAACCTCACGTACTCGTCGATTGGCGACGATGCCACGTTCACGGGTTCAGGCAGCACCCAGACGCTCACTCCCAATGCCGTCGGAGGCCCGTTCAACTTCGAGGCCATCGTGTCCAACGGCTGCGCGATTGCGATCTACCCCTACTCGATCACTTCGGTGTGGCAGATGCCGTCGGTCAGCGCGGGCGGGTACCACACCTGCGCGCTGAGCACGACGGGCGGGGTCTACTGCTGGGGCGACAACGAAAAAGGTCAGCTCGGGAACAACTCGACCACGGAGAGCAACGTTCCGGTTCAGGTCG
>PMJO01000090.1:0-37483 GCA_003158455.1 Myxococcales bacterium
GGGGCAGGCGGCAAGGGTGGCACTTCAAGCAGCGGAGGGGCAGGCGGCAAGGGTGGCACTTCAAGCAGCGGAGGGGCAGGCGGCAAAGGCAGCGGCGGAACAGTTGCCTCCGGTGGGACTGCAACCGGCGGCACATTGCACAGCGGGGGAACAGTTGCCTCCGGAGGAACAGCAGCCGGCGGCACATCACACAGCGGCGGAACGGTTGCCTCGGGTGGGACTGCTACGGGCGGTACATCACCGAGCGGCGGAACCGTGGCCTCGGGTGGGACTGGCACAGGCGGCACATCAAGCAGTGGCGGCACCACGGCCGACGGGGGCGGAGACAGCGATGCAGCCGTTGACGCGTCCGTCGACGATTCAGGTGTCGACGGGCCCGGCAGTAGCGCGGTCTCGCCGTCCGTCAGTGCCTCCGGGGAGTGCTATGGGTCGGTCTGCGAGTTACAGGTACCCCGATGCGACGGCCTGGACACCCGGGTGATGAAGCCGCATCCAACTACCAGCGCGACGGACTACGTGGCCGCAGGCCCACGCTGCGACACGCCCTACCACTACGCCAACTGGCTGGCAGATCGAACAAGAACCACGGCCGCTGCCCGACTACGTCAGCTGTGATTTGTCCCGCGGACCTGTCAGCTTTCTAGTCGCTGCGCAGGCGTTTGATCAGATCCTCTTGCTCGTCGGGCGACAGGGCCCAGTCGCTGATAGGGTAGACTAGGTGCTCCTCGTCTTCGTGGTGGCGGGCCAGACTGCGCCGCAGCTGCGGTACAAGCGCCTCGCTCGCCACCACATTCTGCTTGGCCAGAGATTCCGCCAGGTCAGGGAGAAGTGCGCGTAGCTCGCCGTGCTCAGCGAGCAAGCCGGGCACGGCGCTCGCCACCGCCTCGGTCATTCGCTGCATGGCGGGAAAGAGCACTTCCTCCTCGGCGGCCATGTGACGACGGAGCGCCTGGTCGATGGCGGCGCAATGTCGATCCGCTTCGGCCAGCGCGCCGACGCGTAGGAAGTGCTGCAGCCTGGTCAGTAGACCGTCGATGTGCGCATGGTCGGCCCGCAAATGTTCCGCGAGGGTTAGTTGCCGTTCCCGGCTGCGTGGCCGCAGATCGGTGCGAAACAGGTCGGCCGCGAGAACCTTGATGGTGCAGTCCATTTCGCCTTGATGCATCTGACGAAAAGCCGTCAGGGTGGGCTTGGGATCTCGGTCTGTGATCAGAACCACGCCGCGGCCGCTCTGCAGCTCTTGCAGCGCGCGGGCAATTGCCATGCGGCGGTCCTCCAGGGACAAGCCGCGAACGTCGACCTCGAGTGGCTCGGCGCTAGCTGGTACGGGCATAGGGTTCCACCTACAACGACTCGTAGCGCATGACAAGTTACAGCGGCGAAACGCGATCCCGCGACGGCCGCACGTTTTCCTTTCGTAGCTGTCACCGGAACCAAGGTCGGGTACGATCCAAACAGGAGACCTGATCATGGATTCGCGCAAGCCCGTCGCGTCAGTCGACGCGCCGGTGGCAGCCGTGCAAAGCCGGCAAGCGGCCGATGAAGAAGAGAGACGGCTCTTCGCGGCGGCGATGCAAGGGGTACGACCCTTGCCGCCGGGGTCCCGGCGCGCGGTGCCCGAGTGGCCAGCGGTGAAGCCAGCGCCGTCCACGCCATCACGCCCGCGGCCGCCGCGGGAAGCGCTGCACGTGGATGAGGACGGCGACAAGTTGACTGGTGCGGCTTTTGGCGTGGCCCACGCTCTCGTCCGCTCGCTCGCGCGCGGCGAGATTGTACCTGAGGCCGAGTTGAACCTGCACCACCTGACCGCAGATGCCGCCGCTCATCAGGCCGAACGGTTCATCGAGCAGTCGGTCGAGCAGGGGCGGCATTGCGTGCTGCTCATCCACGGCCGCGGTCTGCATTCTGGCCCGAGCGGTCCGGCCCTGCGAGCAGCCTTGGTCGAGTTTCTCTGCCGGCAGCCGCTGGCCAAGCATGTACTGGCCTTCACCTCGGCCCCGCCCCGGCACGGCGGCGCGGGTGCGCTGCTGGTTCTCTTGCGACGTCGCTAGTACCGCCTCTCGTAGATTCGTAGCTGGTTGAGCGGCCGGATTGACGGCGGCCTCGCCGAGGGCCGGGGCCGGAAGGCCGAGACCGGCCACGGTTCCGGGGCCGGCAAGGGCGTGCGCGAAGCGCGCGGGGTGGGTAGGGTGGGTGGCGGGTCCCGAAGTCCTTGAAAGGGGGGCCGCGGTGTTGGCACGAATCTTGGGCCATTGGGGGCGTACGCCGCCATTCGAGGCGGCGGGGAGGGATCGCATGCAAGACACCGCCACCTGTTCCACACCGAGACCGCGCGCCGGCATCGAGGGGCTCGACGTGTACCGCGTTTCCGTCGAGTCCTATCGCCTTCTGCGCCAGTCCACCCGCGGCCGCGTGAGCGACATCCCATTTGCGGAGAAGATGGAAGTATGGACTCAAGCCGGCTATTGCGACGCCACGGGTGGCAATGGGCAGCCGATTCGCAAGTAGATTCATCTGGGGGCCACTCCTTTCGCCTATCGGCCTGGGGCAGACACGAGGTGCGCGATGCCCAAGGTGAAAAGCAAGAGCAAGAAGGCGCTTTCGGACGCCGACAAGGCCCGATTCCTGAGAGCGCGAAAGGGTTACGGGGACGTTGCGGCTCAGCAGATCCTAGAGTGGACGTCCAGGGCGAAGCGCTGCACGGCCTCCGTGGCTTCGGGCGATCTTCATCCGGACATTGTCGCCGTGTTCTGGATCAGTATCTACGGGCTGATGACCGACGTGCGCGAGCATGTCGTCAAGCAGCGCGAAACGCTGACAAACACGGACGAGGCGACTCTCGGAGCGTTCGGCCTGAGCAAGTCGATCGCTTCCGACATAAAGCGGATCGTCGACAGGATTGACGCCATCTGCACAACCTTCAATGAGGATGAACTCGCGTACATCGAGTACCGTCGTCATGTGGAGTGTCACCCGCTACAGCGCGGCTATGAGATAGCAATTCGGGATAGAACAATCATCGATCGACCGCGCAGACTGACCAAGCGATCTTGGACGTATGAGGACGAGGATGCGGCTCTTCGACGCGTAATCCGCACGCACGGAAGAATCCACATGACCGGCCCAGACGAAGCATCAATCGCGCAGCTATTTGCCCGGCGTATAGCGCCCCTTGTTGAGCGAATCGATGAGGCTCTGGGACCGATTTTCCGCCCCGGCGCCGGCATCTAGGTTTAGGCGATGCTGCTGCCGAACCAGGCGTTCCAGCCGACGCCGCTTGCGCGCCGCTGCTGAACGCCATAGGGTTCTACGACTCTGGCCGAACTGCCTCGATCAGCCTAGCACCCCCAAGCGAACAGCCAGATCTAGCGCAAACGTCGGCAGCGAGGCGTTTCCGCTCGCCGGTCACGGGGGACGCCACACGGGTCGCCAGGAGCCGGCAACGCGGCAGGCGCCCGTCGACGGCGATCACCTCATGGCCGACCCAGACGCCAGACCATGGCGCGCGTTCTGTCGAGCAACACGCGCAACTGCGACAGCGCCGGGCCACGCAGCTCACCGCGGATCTCCATCAAATCCAGACCGGCATGGCATTCCGCAGCCTCGCCGCCGGCGATGCGGAACCGGCGGGCTCGGTCAGCGCCCGGCATCGGGTACGCCTCGGCGATGTTGAGAACGACCGACTCGGCGGCGCGGCACGATTGATCAATGACGTGCCCGCGGCGGCCACGGGTTGACTGGCGCAGAAGGCGATAGAACTCGACGGAAACGCGGTACACGTCGAGCCTCTCGATGCCGGCGCGCGGTCTCGGTGTGGAACAGGTGGCGGTGTCTTGCATGCGATCCCTCCCCGCCGCCTCGAATGGCGGCGTCTGCCCACACCAGGCCCACAGATTCGTGCCAACACCGCGGCCCCCCTTTCAGGGACTTCGGGACCCGCCACCCACCCTGCCCACCCCGCGCTTCGCGCGCGCCCTTGCCGGCCTCGGAACCGTGGCCGGTCCCGGCCCTCCGGCCCCGGCCCCCGGCCTCGCCGCCGTCAATCCGGCCGCTCAACCAGCTACGAATCTGCGAGAGGCGGTACTAGATCTTCCCGCCGGTGAGCGAGATGCTGCTTCTCGGGGTACGGCTTTCGTTGGCGGCGCTGACCCGGATGCCGGCGCGATCAACCACCGGGCAGCGGGTTTCGCAGGTGCCGCACCCGGTGCAGTAGTCGAGATCGACAAAAGGCATCTTCAAGGTCTTCTGCGTGCCATCGCGGGCAGTGATCGTCTCCGTCTTGAAGTAGATGGCCTTGGGCGAGGTTGGGCAGACTTCCTCGCACACGATGCATTGAGTCTGGTAGCCCCAGGGCAAGCAGCGGCCCTTGTCAAAGAAGGCAGAGCCGATGCGCACCGGCGGTCGCGCCGGCATCTCGCCGACTTTCTGGGCCAGCGTCAGTTTTTCGATTGCGCCGGTGGGACAGACCTGGCCGCACAGGGTGCAACTGGACTCGCAGTAGCCGATGCGCGGGATCAGGATGGGCGACCAGAAGCCCTCGACGCCGGCTTCGTGCAGCGCTGGTTGCAAACCACCGGTGGGGCAAACTTTCATGCAGGCGCCGCACTTGAGGCACTTTTCCAGAAAGGCGTCTTCTTCAAGTGAGCCCGGCGGTCGGATGCGCGCGGGATTGGGCCGCGGCTCTACCCCGTCGGAGGCGCGCATGAAAGGCACCGCCACCGCGCCCGCTACGCCGGCGCCCAACCACTTGCGTCGCACTAGATCGATCTTGGTGGTGGACGATCGCACGGGCGGCAGGAACCGATATGACAGCCCCCCGCGCGGGCAGCTCTCGATGCAGTTCAGGCACACCATGCACTCGGTGGCGCGCACGGTGCC
Source organism: Myxococcales bacterium (assembly GCA_003158455.1). GTDB lineage: Bacteria > Myxococcota_A > Polyangia > Fen-1088 > Fen-1088 > Fen-1137. The sequence goes on from PMJO01000090.1 coordinate 4,879, forward strand.
CTGGGGATCGGCCGCACCCTGGCACTCGGACCCGCAGAACTTGCAGCTCTTGCAGATTTCCTGGTTCTTGCTGATGCGGAACAGGGAGAACTTCGACAGTAGCCCGAGCAGCGCGCCCAGCGGACAAAGAACCCGACAGTAGAAACGTGGGTACACGAAGTTGAGGGCCAGCGCTCCGAAGAACACCAAGGTAATCAGGGTTCCCCACTGGAAGTGCCGCTCGCCCTGATACATGCCGAAGGCCAGGTTGCCTAGCGTGGGCAATACCGAGGTGGCCAAACCGCGCCAGGTCGAAGCGATGGGATCGAGCAGGCCGATCTGCACGCTGCCGGCGGCTGCCAGGCCGAGCATGACCGCCAGCACCAGGTACTTGATCTTGTGCGAGGCCCGCGGCGCGTTCTGCTTGACCCGGTCGGGCGGGCGCCGTTTGCGTGCCAAAAATCCCAGGGCGTGGTGCAAGACCCCCATGGGGCAGATCCACGAGCAGAAGAAGCGGCCCAGGATCAACGTGGGTACGATGATAACCAGCGACCACAGGAGCGTGTGGTGCAGCGAGTGCGAGGCCAGCGCGGTGGTAACCGCGACCAGAGGATCGAACTCGAGCAGCCACTGCACGTTGTAGCTGCGGATGAACCCCGCCGTGGTGACCACAACCAGGAACAAAAAGAATCCGAGGAAGACGACCTGGTAGGCGCGACGCAACCAACGAAACATGGTCAGCTCCCCAGTTCCACGGTCTTGAGGCTCTGCCATTGCGGCGTTCCCAGCCCGGCCTTCATGCCCTCGATGATGAAACCGACGTCGTTGGGATTGAGGCCGAGCAGGGTGGCGCCGAAGGCATCGAGAGCGACCTCGTCGCTGCCGGCCGCGATGGTGTCCATTTGCTTCACGTCAGCCAGGCTGCCGCCGGTGGGGCCATTGGCCAGCAGGATGCGCGTGGCATCCATGATGGTCAGGGTCGGCTTCACCATGGCCGCCAAATCGATGATGGAAAGGTGGATGTTCTGGTGCAACTTCACCCGCTGGCCACCCAGCACCCCGTACCAGTTCTTCAGAGCCATCGAGGCGCCGGAGAGCCCGTGCTGCTTGACGATCGGAATGTTGATCACGCGGTCTGCCTCGACGAATGGAAAGAGCACATCGCCGGTGCGCAGCAGCTTGCCCGACACATTCACCTCGCGGAATGCGGAAGCATCGGGCCGAATCACGGTGGCGCCCGCCGCCTTGGCCGCCTGCTCGATGCCGGAGCGGGCGAAGCACTGCTCGGCCGTGTTGACCGAAGCGTCGGTCAGCCACACCTTGCCCGCGCCCGCCGCGACCACCAGGCGCACGACCTCGGCGACCACGTCGGGATTGGTGTTGGCGGCCTGCTCAGGCGTGCGATTCCAGCCGATGTTGGGCTTTATCACCACGCGCTCGCCGCGCCGGACGAAACGGCCCATGCCGCCCAACGCTTCCACCGCCCGGCGCACGTTGGCCGCGGGATCCGGACCGCGTACGATTGCCATGTCGGTGGCACCGGCCGGTTTGTCCGCCCGATGATCCTTCAGGGTGGGCAGCGCGCTGGTCTTCTTGTGACCGCCGCGATCGCGGAGCCCGAAGGCGAGCGCCACCGAGCCCAGGGCCATGGCGGTGGTCACGCCCACGCGCAGAGCCCCGCGCCGGTCCATGCTGTCGGTCGGGGCCGCTGGCTGACTGCCCTTGGGAACCCGCGCGCTAGCCGCCTGCACGCACGGGTCAGGCGGTCCGTTGCTGCTCATTTCATCTTCCCCTTCAGCGCCTTGGCTAGCCCAGGCAGGGCGGCTTCGGCCTTCTTGTCGAACGCTGTCATCTTCACGTAGTAGCGGCCCGCCCGGAACACGAACGACATGGGACCGGAGATCGCGTCGGGAAATTCAGCCACCGGCTTGGCGGTGGCTGATTTCTCCGCATCGAAGATCGACTGGGCATTGGCCGGCTCGGCCATGTCGTAGACGGCGCAGTCCATGTCGCTGCCCTCGGCGGACGCCATGTCGGCGGCAGCCAGCTTGCGGAAGTGGCGCTGGATGAAGATGGGCGCTGCCCCGTCGATGTAGTCGAAGAGGCCCTTCTCGTCGTAGAGGGTCACCTTTTCCTTGACCTTGGCGCCGCCGAGGTCGCCCTGGAAAAGTGCCAGCAGTCCCTGGTCGGCCTCCGCGCCAGACGCCCGGGCTTTGCCCGCAGCTGCGGCGGCCGGGGCTGGGGCCCGACGGCCGTCCCGGACCATCCAGCCAATGAACGCCAGCGGGATGAGGGCCAGCATGACGAAGATGAAGATTCGCACTGCCAGGAAGACTACGGTGAGCGCGCCGCGGCAATCAAGCGCGACTGCGTCGAGTAGACTCTCGTTGCGCGGCCGCGCAAGGCAGACAATAATTTCGTGGGCGGCCGACATGCCTGCGGGTGAACCCCGCCTATTTGGAGGAAACCACATGACTCGTCCAAGGTGTTTTTGTCTCTGCGCATGTCTCACCCTTTCGTTGACTGCCATGGCTTGCGGCAGCAGTGGAGCAGCACTGCCGAGCGGGTGGGACCAGGCACGCATCGGCAACACGGGGGTTGGTTGGTGGCTCAACGCGATCAAGGGGGCGTATTTCTTTTCGGTCAAGGTCTATCCGTCTTCGCAGGACGACGCTACGGGGCGATCGACCGTGATTTCCTTTACCCAAAAAGTCGTGGGGGGGCTCAGGTCCGGCTCTCCCGCGCCGGCAACCCTGGTGCCGGCGGCCGATGAGAGTTCGGGTTGGAGCCTCGACCCGAACAGCGAGAAGACCGCCAACGGAGTCGCAACCGCGTTCAACAGCACCGACGCGAAGAACTTGGTCGGCGACCTGGCCGATGCCTTCTATGATTCAAGCAGGAGCTATCAGGCCAAGGGCCTGGCCTGGGAGGTCTATACCAACGGAACCTACTCATTGGACTTGAAGGTTTGGCAGATGGCATCCGCGGCGGACGCGTCGAAACTCTTCACCGACCTGCGCAGCGACGCGGGCAGCGACTCGCTATACTCCAACGTGAACTGGACCACGTGTTCGGGAACCGATCCGAAAAATCCTTGTCCGGCCTAGGCTAGGCTCGGTCAGGCTTGATAGAGCGAATATTTCGTAGTGCCCAGGCCGGCGGCCTCAGCGTTTTCCAGCCAGGTGGTCGCGGTGCGATCGACGGAGCCCATGTGTTGCGAGGCTTGAATCTCGTCCATGGCGTCCCGCACGTAGCTGTCGATCGCGACAGGGTCTTGCGCCAGTAGAATCCGCCCGGGCTGGCAATTGGCGCGCGCGGCGGGGTCTCCCAAGAGGATTCCGACAAGTGCATCGCAGATGATCAAAGAAACTCGGTTGCGAATGTCGGGAAGGGCGTAGAGCTTGGGCAGGTCGGTAAATAGGTTGGGTTGGTGGTACTGCTCCGGATTGTCGATCATGCCGTAGATGTTCTTCATAGCCCCAGAGACACCAGAAATATTGTGGCTCTTGAATACCGGGCAGCTGATGGTGAGAGCGGTTTCCTTGGTCAGGATGCGCGACAGGCGCGGGTAGCGGGCTGTCTGCCCCGACATCGCCACGCCTATCGGGGCCGAGCAGATTGGGTCGCCGAAGCCATGCCCAGCCGTGATGTTGGAATCGTCTTCGCTTTCGCCTGAGTTCAGGCCCCTGAGCAGGGTTCCGATGAGCTTGGCACCGCCCACAGCGTCGGAGCTCAGCTTTCCATTGTTTTCGAGATCTGTAAGGAAGCGGTCCCACACGAAAATGTTGCCGGGATCAACCCCGAGATTGTCATGCAGGCTGGCGACGATAGCGCGGATCAGGGCCGGCGACGTGGTCACCCCAAAGGGGTTAAGGCAGTTCACTTTGAGCCCAATGCTCTGGCCAGCCTTGTAGTTAGGCAACAGGACCGTCCATGGGTTGCCCGTGCCGCCGTCCGATTCGGGCGCTTCGGCTTCGGCTGTGTCGGCGCCGCCATCTTGCGCCGCCCCCCCTGCGTTGAACAGCTTGACCTGGTTGGCCAGCGCGGCTAGGCCCGCGTCGAGCATGGACGCGACCACGTCAGGCTGGATGACGTACTTTATGACGCTCTCCGGGCGATTGACTTCGACCACCGCTGGGGTTACCCGCGGGGGCACGCCCGCGTAGCCGTTCGCGCCACCATCACTCTCCTTGCACAGGGGCCAGCTTCCGCCCACGCCGGGGAAGCAGCCGGCCAGTCCGGAAAGAGACGCCGCCGCCGCCAGCTTTGCGGTATCGGCCAGGATTTCGCGGCGGGTTCTGCCTTCACTGCTTGACATGCGACTTCTCCCAAGCAAGAACACACGAAGAGTAGCATGGTTAATGCCAGTCTTCTGGTGCGGCCTCGGTCGGTAGGGAGCGGCGGCAACACCGCGGTGACGCGGTTCCACACTGAGGAACAAAGCATGACAGCCATTTCCCGACGCACTTTCGTAGGCGGCTCGCTTGCGGCAGTTGCCGCCCTTCGCTATGGGCGTGCCTTTGCTGCCGGCGAGCCCGACATTGTTGATGTACAAGGCAGTGACCCGCAGAAAATGATCGCGGCGGTGTTTGCGGCTTTGGGCGGCATCGGCAAATTCGTCAAGAAGGGCGATTTCGTCGTCATCAAGCCTAACGCGGCTTTTGCCAATCCGGCCGAATGGGGCAGCACGACTCATCCGCAGACCGTTTTGGCGGTGGCCAAGGCGTGCCTGGATGCCAAGGCCAAGGGGGTCATGATTCTAGAGTTCCCGCAAGCCAAGGGCGAAATGTGCCTCAAGCGCTGTGGCCTGATGGAAGCCATGGCCACCCTGCCAGCCGCCAAGGTCAAACTGCTGGTGGCTGCCAGTGACTTCCAGAAGACCGAGGTCAAGGGCGGCGTGTCCTTGAAGACGGCGGACGTGGCCAAGAACCTGTTGTCGGCTGACGTGTTCATCAATTTGCCGGCGGCCAAGGCGCACTATCAGGCAGGCGTGTCGCTCGGGCTGAAGAATCACATGGGGCTGGTTTTCGACCGGCAGATCTTTCACACCGGGTTGGATCTGCACCAGGCCATTGCCGATCTCGGCCTAGTCATCAGACCGAGCCTGACCATCATCGACGGCACCCGCGCCTTGCTGACCAACGGTCCCGCAGGACCCGGCGACACGGCGACCCCTGGGCGCATGGTAGCCGGCCGACGGATCGCTTCGGTTGATGCCTACGGGCTGACCCTGGCCAAGTTCAACAACAAGAACATGACACCGGCCGATGTCAGACACATCGAGCTCGCCGGGAAGTTGGGGTTGGGGGAGATCGACATCGCGAAGCTGAAGGTAAAGAAGGTTTCTGCCTAGGCCGGCACGGGAAATGACGAGACGAGCGGCCATTGCCGCAGCCCTACTGGCCTGTGCCTATGCGGCGCCCGCGTGGGCCCGCATACCGCCTTTGGCGGTGGATCCGGTCGAGGGCATGTGGATTGGAGGTGGCGAAGTCTTCATTTACCAGACGCAGGGTCGCTGGAGCGTCTTCCCGGCCGGCGCCAACGTAAACAAGATGACGGTGGATGCCCAGATAGTGTGGGTCGCGACTGACGACGGCGTCATTCGCTTCGATTCACAAAGTCGGCGCGCCACTCGCATCACTATGGACGATGGTCTGCCCAGCCAGGTAGTCACCGCAGTAGCGTTCGACGACCAGTTCGTGTGGTTTGCAACCAACAAGGGGGTGGCACGCTACCGGAAGTTGGATCGGACGATCCGTGTGTATACGGAAAAGGATGGGTTGCCGTCGAAAGTGGTGAACGATGCCCTGACCGTGGGCCGGCAGGTGTGGTTCGCCACCCGCGAAGGCATCGCGTACTACAGCCCCGAGGTGGACGGCTTGCGTGGCTTCGGCGAGGCCGACGGGCTGGCTGGCGCGGACGTGGCTGAGCTGTATCAGGTGGCGGATGAGCTTTGGTGCCGCACCGACGCCGGACTGTCGCGTTTTCGCATCGTGCAGCGTGTGTTTACCAACTTCTCCCTGGCGATGATGAAGGCGCAACAAGTCCGTGTCTTCACCGTCGACGGAACTACCCTGTGGATCGGGACCGACAACGGGCTTTTCACTCTCAACGACGCCGATGACTCATTGTTGCGCTTTCCGCAGCAGGGCGCGCTTCACAGCCTCAACATAACCGGCGTCGAAGTGGACCCCAGCTACGTCTATATCACGACTGACAAAGAGGTCGCCCAGTACAACCGTCTGACCCAATTCATTAGGTTCTTTACCATCACCGACAATCTGACCCGACAAGACGGCAGCATCGGCACGGTGCTCAACGGCACGCAGTGGGCCGTGATGTTTGATGACAGCACTGCGCAGGTCTACGACGTGAACCTGGACCACTTCGTGGAACGCAAGCTCGGGCTTACCGAGAACAACGAGCGCAAGACCACCGGCCACATTTTTGGCAGGGTCAACTCGCAGACGCCCTACGACTTCAAAGCCCACCAGTTCGACCCCAACCGCTACGACACGGCGGATGGCAATCTTTCCTTTGGCCACAGCTTTTCCGACGATCGAAATCTGAGCGCTTCGGCACGTCTGGACTATGGCACCCTGGAAACCAAAGGGATTCGCACCCTGCAGTACAACGGGGAGTACATGGGTGCGCAGAGCGATGTGCTGCGCGACGCGCGTGTGCAAGACCAGCTCAAATACCAAACGGTGGAAGAAGGCCTTGACCGGCCCCTGCTGTTGCAAGGTGCCTATGCGAAAGTGGCTACCCCGGGCGCGGAGCCCAAGGCCAGCTTGGCCGTCACCGGCGGGTTCCGGCGCGGGGAATTGGTGCGCGACTTCATAACCGGTCCGCGCCAGACCACCTATCAGCTCTCGCGGAAGTACATTGTCCCGGCGTCAGAACGGGTCTACGTGGATGGGGTGCAACTCACCAGCGGAACTGACTACACCATTGTCTACACCGCCGGGCAGCTGTCCTTCCTCACCCCGGAGACCATAGACGACCTCAGCGTCATCTGGGTCGAATACGAGGCCGATCTCATGCCGGTAAAGAACTTGGGCAGCTTGTCGCTGCTCGACCTACTGCCGGCTGACAACGAGGTCGGGACCTGGGTGCAGACTGGGGGTGTGTCACTCATCACCGACCAGACCGGGCTCTACAATCGCATCGACGGCGCCGCGCCCAAGTACATTGATCGCGGCTGGGTCAGCAGTGTGTACGTCAATTACAGCCAGGGTTCCCGCACCATTCAGGTCGCCATTCACGACATGGGCAATCAGACGTACGCCCAGGCCATATACAACTTCGCTCTGCCGGCCGCGCGCATGGATATCCCCGGCCTTTCCAACGCGGTGGTGGACATGGGCCTGACCAGCGCCTATGCCGCCTACGCCTTCCTTGACCACTTCTACATCGAGATCAACATCAGCGCGAAGGATGACCCCTCGCTCACCTCGATCAAGCTGTTCATGAACGAGATTGTCAACCGCAAGAGCCAGGCCGGGGCCAACTCGGGCGATCCATTCAAGCAATGGATGGTAGCCGCGCGGGCGGCCACCTCGCCGGTACACGGGATGGAGGTCGGCGTGCGAGCGGTAGATATGCAAAACACGGGCGGTCAGCGGACTCCGGTGCTGGACCCGCTTACTGGACAACCCATGATCGATCCATCCACTGGGGCACCCGTGCAGAAAGCAACGCCGCCGCTCCGGCTGTTGACTGGAGCGGCCGACGCGCGTTACCAGCGGGGGTTTGGCCAGGGAGGATTGCTCACCGGATATGGGGAATTCGCGGGATCGGATCGGCTGGACGCGGGCGGCTCCAACGGCTGGGCGGGCACGGGATTCGTGCGCTTGTCTTCCTCGAAGCTGGAAGGCATCGTGTCCGGCCGAAAGGAATCGCAAGGGTTCACGGCCCTGGGCAACGACAGCACGCGCTTCGGGAAGTTGGACGACGAGCTACGTGTAAGCGCAACCGGCTATCCGGTGGCCTGGTTGCCGACCACTGTCTTCTTCGACCGCCAGCGATCCTGGGTGGAAGATGCGGGCGGCAACGTGAGCGACAACATCGGGACCATCCAACACGCAATGGCGCGCGTTCAGCTCAACAAGAAGGGGCTGCCCATGACCAGCCTGCAATTGAGCAGCGCCATTCTGGACAATCCCAATTTCAAGACCAACCGTGTGCAGGCGGTTGGCCAGATGGACTATGATTTGGCGCAGATCCCCGGCCTGGGCTTCATCAAGCGCTTCACCGTGCGCGGGCTGTACAGCATCTCACAGGCTGAGACCGACCCGACCGGAAAAGCCTCGTACTTGGACCGGGTTCAGCAATCGCGTCTGGAAGGAAGGTTTTCTCCCACCAACACGGAATCGATCTACGCCCTGTTTCGTTCGCGCCTGCTCGAGCGCGAGGATCCGAGCGAGAGTTTTGTGCGTAGCGTGTTGCACTGGGAGCTCTACTCGGGAGCAAAGAGCACGATCATTCCTGGCATTGTGCCAACCGTGAACTACACCGCCATCTACGACGACAACCGACTCTCCACCCAGAGCACGAGCACATCGACCGGCACCAGCACGCCGGCTGGGACAGTGGGCAGTGCGGCCGGGGGAACTCCCGTGTTGGCTCCCACCGGGCTGGCGACCGGTATGGGTCCGAACGCTACCGCGATGACTCCGGTCGGGCCGGGCATAGTAACCCTGGTGCCACCCACGCGCACGATCCAGGCCACCATCGGTGGTGGCCTGGGGATCTATCCGGGGCAGTGGGCGAAGCTGTTGTCCCCTGCGGCCATCCAGCCGACCGTGTCGATCGCCGACAACGAGACCGCAGTCGACAAGGAGAAGACACAATACAATCGGATCTATCGTTTCGACAACCGGGCGGTGTGGGCCAGTGGGGCAAAGCTGGACTTGGAATTGTACCAACTCCATCAAGTTTCCGTGACCGCGCAGGACCACCACGAGAACGCCATTCAGACCCTGCTGCAGAATCGCATCGTGTACCGGCCAGTCTACTACAGCCCCATCACGTTGCGGCTGAACTACCAAGACACGCGTTCGTTGAACGATGCCACGCTCGTCGGGGGAGCGACGGATTCTTGGGCCGATCAGATTCTCTACCAAGGCGTTTTGCAGTGGCTCATGCGCTGGAATCGCGTGCTGACCACACTCTCAACCTACACCTTCGATATTACCGACACCTCGAATTTCGTGAGTAAGGATCCCAACGGGCTGCCGATAACGTACGACAACCGGCAGTACCAGACCGGCCCGGAGATCGAATTCCGCTTCTACCCGCTGCAAGAGGCCGCAGCGCTGTATCTCTATGAACGCGATGGCGTGTTTCGCTGGTTTGGGCATGGTCAGGGTGCGAGCAGCTCGATTAGCTACTACGTTGCCGTCGGCAGCATTTGGCGCCTAGGTGACAAGGTCTACCTCGATGGAGGTGTCCAATATGACGCCCTACACTGCCTTCTGCCGGGCTGCCCGGCCGGGTACACCAGCACAATGGCCTGTGCCACGGTTTCGCGTATCACGCCCAGGCTGTACCTTACGGTGAACTTGTAGATCGGGTAATGGCGCAGGATAGAAGGGGTGAGGCTTTGTCGGCGGCTGGAGGGGTCAGCGTCATCGTTCCCACCCGCAACCGTCCGGCTCTGCTCCGCGCGGCGCTAGATTCGCTGCTTGCGCAGAGCAGGCCAGTCGACCAGATCGTCGTGGTCGACGACGCCTCCGATTCGACCGACTGGCTGGCGGCGGTCACGGCCATGTCCCCGGTCATCGAGGTGGTGCGGGAAGAACGAAACCGCGGCGTTTCCGCGGCACGCAACCATGGGCTGGACCGGGCCCGCGGCGGCTACATCATGTTCCTGGACGACGACGATTTGGTCGACCGCCGATTCGTGGAGGAAGGGCTTGCCGTGCTGGCCGCGAATCGGAGCGCCGACGGCGTGTTCTTCCGCTATCGCACCACCGTATCGGGCGAGACCTGCGATGCGAACGTAGACCTGCCGCCCCGGGCGCAGAGGGAGACGCGCGTGTCGTTTCCGGTCGCGCTGCTTGGCACGGAAAATCCAGTCCATCGCGCCACCCTCGAACAGCGTCCGGTCACCGCCTTCCTCCGTTACCTGATCCCGATCAACTCAGGACTTATCCGGCGTTCCACCATCGGCGCGGTCCGATTTCCCGAGGCGCTCCGTCAGGGCGAGGACACCTGCTTCTGGATCTCGCTCGCGGCCGCGGGCCGCCGTTTCGTGCTGGATGAGCACGCCTACGCGATCGTCCGGCGGCATGCCGGGAATGCCACCCGTTCTCGAGTGCGGTACCTCTCCGAGATCCAGCCCTGCTACGAGCGGCTCCTCTCCGAGGGCCTCTTGGCTGCTCCCGACGACGTCTTTCTCGCGCATTTGAAGCTTCTTTGGTTCAAGACACTCACCGGCGGCAAGGGAGCTGGCCGGCATTTGCAGCACGTGCTCGCCTCGCCTCGCCTTTTCGTGGCCGAGCTGCGCTTCTGGACCGCGAATCTCGCCAGCCGGCTGCGGCGGCCAGCGAAGGGCGGGCTAGAGCAGCTCGCGCAGACGGCGCTGGAATTCGACGGGATCGCGGGTGGCGGCCAGCGCGACATCGCGGCTGATGAATCCCGCGTGCAGCAGGTCGAGCAGTGAGGCGTCGAGCGCCACCATGCCGTCATCGCGGCCGGTCTGGATCTGGGTGGCCAATTGGTGGGTCTTGCCTTCGCGGATGAGCGCCCCGACCGCGTAGTTGACCATGAGGATCTCAAGCGCGGGATAGCGCGTGCCGGGCTGCACGCCTTCGAGCAGGCGCTGGGTGACCACCGCACGCAACGAGCCTGCGACCTGCAAACGGACTTGCGCCTGCTGGTGTTCGGGGAAGATGTCCACGATGCGGTCGATGGCCATGGGCGCGCTGCCACTGTGCAGGGTTGAAAGCACCAGATGCCCAGTCTCGGCCGCGGTCAACGCCAGAGCGACGGTCTCGCGATCGCGCATCTCGCCCACCAGGATGATGTCGGGACTCTCGCGCAAGGCCGCGCGCAGACCAGTGGCAAAGCTTTCCACGTGGGCGCCAACCTCTCGCTGATGAATCAGGCAGCGCCGCGGTTGGTACACGAATTCGATGGGATCTTCCAGGGTGATAACGTGACGGGCGCGGGTTCGGTTCACCAGTTCCACGATGGCGGCCAGGGTGGTCGACTTGCCCGAGCCGGTGATCCCCACGACCAGCACCATGCCGCCGGGCAGAGCGCCCAGGGCGCCGACTTTCTCCGGCAGGTTCAACTCGGCGAGGGTAGGAGCGCTGCGGTTCACCGGCCGCAGGGCCAGGGCCAGACCGTGCGCTTGGCGAAAGACGTTGACCCGCAACCGCTGGGTTCCTGCGTCGCTGGGGACCTCCCAGGCCAAATCCACGCTGCCGCTCGTGTCGAGAGCGCGGCGCCGCGGCGGATCGAGCAACGAGTCGACGAATCCCGCGATTTCCTGCTGGTCAATCGTTTCACTCAACGCCGCAAGGCCATTGGCCGAGCGGATCCACAGGGGTTGCCCAGCGGACACCATGACGTCCGATACGTCCCCGTCGACGGCGCGCGCGATCAAACCCGCCAGGCGGGAAGACGCGGCCGCCGACGCACGGACGGGGGAGACGCTGGGTAGGGTGCCGAGCGCCCCGGCATCAGCAGCAGGGGCAACCGTTTCGACTACCTGGGGGCTGGCAGGCGTTGCCGGCGCGGGTTTTGCCATACCGGCAGCGGTGCGGCGCAGCTTCAGTGACAGCTTGGCAGCGTCTCGGCGCGCCTCCACCGCGAAAGCTCCGTGGCGTTCGGAGCGGTACACAGCGTCGCACGCGCCCGAGGCGCGCAACCGTTCAAGTTCGCCCGGCGCGAGCACTTCGGCCACGAAAGTCTCGACTATTTCGGGGGAGAGCGGGGGCATGGTCAGGCCGCGGCCCTGGCCGGCGATGAGCACTGGCGGCTCGCGTGCCCGCAGCACGATCCCGGTCGCCTTTTGTGCTTCAATCAGCGCGAGCAGAGAGTCGATGGCTGCCATGTCCTACGGACCTAGCAAGACCTGCGCCGGCAGGCAAGCGTTGCGCCGTCAAGTGCCGCTGAACTCGCAACCTTGGTCGCGCTGGCGAGACTGCATCTGCTACTTGACGGCGGCGCGGCAACAAGTGAAGTTGGGTTCCCGTACCATCCCGTCTTGCCGTCCAGGGAGCTAACTTGCCGTCCGACAACAACCACGATTTCGTCATCCTCGGCGGAGGCATGGCGGGGCTGACCTTTGCGCTGGAGGCAAGCCGACGCGGCCGGCGGGTCGTGGTGCTGGAAGGCGAAGACCAGGTCGGTGGCTTGGCGCGTACCCTGCGTTTCGGTGATTTCCGCTTCGACATCGGCGGTCATCGCTTTCACAGCCGCTGGCCCGACATTACGCAATGGGTGCTGGCCGCGCTGGATGGCGACGTGCTCGAGGTGCCCCGGCGCAGCCGCATCCGGCTCGAGGGCCGCTATGTCGACTATCCGCTGCGCTTTCCCAATGCCCTGGCTGTGTTCAATCCCTGGCAGGTGACGCGCATCCTGGCCAGCTACTTGTGGGCGACGCTGGCGCGTCTGCGCAAGCGGCCCGATGTCTCGTTCGAAGACTGGATCATTCGGCGTTTTGGCCGTTCGCTGTATGACATCTATTTCAAACCCTATACCGAGAAAGTTTGGGGCTTCTCTTGTACCGACCTCTCGGCCGATTGGGCCGCGCAGCGCATTCGGGTGCCCAGCCTAAGCGCTGCTGTGGTGGGCAGCCTGCTGCGTCGGTCGCCCGCGTCCTCCACCTTGCTTTCGCAGTTTCTCTATCCGCCGCTCGGCATCGGCGTTCTGCCCGAGTGCATAGCGGCCAAGGCGCGCCAGACCGGCTTGGCGAGCATCCGTCTCGGCAGCCGGGTGACCAGGGTGGAACCAGATGGCGCCTCGGGCGGCTGGCGGGCGGTTTTCCGCGGGGCTGAGGGTGAGGCGTCGGTCACCGGCGCGAGACTGGTGTCCACGATTCCTCTGGAGGCGCTGCTTGGAATGTTGCCCCTACCTGAGAAGGAAGCCGGCGGGTTGGCCGCCCCGCTGTCCTACCGCAGCCTGGCTTGCGTCTTTCTCTCGGTGGATGGCCCGCGCATCAGCAATGACACCTGGACCTATTTCCCGGATCGCCATCTGGTGTTTGGGCGTACGCACGAGCCTGGCAACTGGAGCCCGCGCATGGTTCCCGAGGGCAAGACTTCACTCTGCGTCGAGATCTTTTGTTCAGAGGGAGATGCGCTCTGGCAGCGGGCCGACCAAGACGTGATTGAGCCGGTGCTCGTGGACCTGGATCGATTGCGTTTCTTGCCGCGCAGCCGGGTGCGCGAGGCATGGATGCTGCGCGTGTCACACGCCTATCCGGTGTACCGCGTGGGCTACGCTGAACACCGTTCACGCGTCCGTTCGGCACTTTCTCGTTGGCCGACTCTGCATCTTCTCGGTCGGACAGGGACGTTCCGGTACCTCAACCTAGATGCGGTGATCCGCGAGGGCGTGGACTTGGCGGGATCGCTGTGCCCAAGCCCATGAGCGCGCGCGAGCCGACTGCGGTCCACAGCCCGCGGATGCCGGGCGGTCTCTTCGTCGCGGGCGGGGGGGCGTGATGCAGGCGGCAGCAGCGCAGCCGACGATGCGGCTCTCGGTCATCGTTCCGGTCCACAATGGCGGCGAGGGACTGCGGCGCTGTCTGCAGGGACTGGCGGCTTCGTCTCGCCTGCCGGACGAGGTCATCGTGGTCGATGACGGCTCGACTGACGCTTCGGCTGCAAGGGGGGCTGCACTGGGCGCGCGCGTGCTGACCACGTCGGCTGGCCCGCGCGGTCCGGCGCACGCGCGCAACTGCGGGGCAGAAGTGGCAACCGGCGAGGTGCTGGTATTTATCGATGCTGACGTGGTCGTGCACGTGGATACCCTAGCCCGCATGGAGACGGTCCTGGCGGACAAGCCCGATGTAGTGGCGCTGTTCGGCGGCTACGACTGCGATCCCCCGGCGCGCAACCCGGCCAGCCTGTTCAAGAACTTGCTCCACCATTACGTCCATCAGCACGGTGACCGAGAGGCGGGCACGTTCTGGTCGGGCTGTGGCGCCGTTCGGCGGGCTGCGTTCTTGGCGGCCGGTGGCTTCGACGAGTCCTGGCCCAGCATGGAAGATGTCGAGCTGGGCATGCGCCTGCGGCAGGCGGGCCACCGCATCCGTCTGTGTCCCGAGGTCCAGGCGACCCATCTCAAGCGGTGGACCCTGGCCAGCCTCTGGCGCACCGACATTTTTTCCCGCGCGATTCCCTGGACGCGGCTCATATTGCGGCAGGGGCGCTTGTCCTGCGACCTCAACCTCAATCGGCGCAGTCGCCTGAGCGCTCTCTGCGCCTGGGCGCTGCTTGGGTGCACGCTGCTGGTCTTGGGATTAGCGTTGTTCGGGCCGGCGCGGCTGGCGGGCTGGGCGGCGCTCGGAATACTGCTCTCGGCGGCGACCATGGCTGCGCTCAACGCGGATCTCTACGCCTTCTTCTTCCGACGCGGCGGCGCGCGCTTCGCCTTGATCGCGGCGGCGCTGCACGTCGGCTACCTACTCTATAGCAGCCTGGTGTTCGTCAGCCTGTTGCTACACCACCGCCTGCGTGGCGGGGCGGGAGGGATGGGTGAGCAGGCGATCAAGTAGGCGTGGGCCGGGCCGGAAACCAGCAGCGGCACGGCCGGCGAGTGACGCAGGAATGGTGGGCGGAAGCCGCGCGCGGGTGGCACTGGCGCGCACCAGCGTGCAGGCGGCGCTGATCTTCCTGTTGCTGGTGGTCGCGTACTTGGCCAACGGCGATATCCTTCCGGGAAACGACGCCACCGCCAATGTGCGTCTGGCGGGCAAGGTGGTGAGCAAGCACAAGCTCGTCTTCACCCCGGAAGAAGATCCCTTCCTGTTCGAGTGGCGGCTCAAAACTCCCAAGGGCGAGCGGCGCGCAGTCTTTCGCTCGTGGCGTTCCAGCCTGGACGGCGAGCCAATCCGGCGGGTGTACGAGCGCGGCGATCTGAGCGCGCCGGAACCGTTTTACCATTTGATGAAGACCCGCTTTCCGGGAGTGTACGCCAATCGGTATGGCGTGGGCGCCGGCCTGTTTGCCGTGCCGTTCGTCGCTGCGGCGTATCCGTTTGCGCGTGATTTCTACGACCGGCCATCGGCGGGCGTATTGTGGTTCAGCGCGCGCGTGGCGGTGTCCTGCGCGGTGGCGGCCAGCGCGGTGCTGCTCTTTCTGGCCGCCTTGCCTTGGTTGCGGCCGGGAACCGCCGCCGGGCTGGCCCTTGCCTATGGCCTAGGTACCTGCGTGTGGAGTTCGAGCAGCCAGACGTTGTGGCAACACGGCCCGATGGAATTCTTTCTTGCCCTGGGAACCTATTTTTTCCTGCAGCGCGAGCGTCCACGCGCCGCCTACTGGGTCGGGCTGAGCTACACCCTGGCCTTTGTCTGCCGGCCCACCGCCGCGCTCGCCCTGGCGGCCGCGGCGATTTACTACCTCATGCGCGACCGGCGGGCGCTGCTTCGCGCTGTGGCCGGCGCCCTGCCTGCGGCTTTGCTGTTGGCGGGGTACAACCTGCACTACTTCGGCAGCTTGCTGGTGTTGGGGCAGATGAATATCGGTGGGGCCGCGGAAGCCAGCGCGCAGCTACCAGCGGAGTTCACACTAGTTCCGATGGCGATGGCGGCCCCGGTCACGCCGGTGGCCACCACCGTCAGCCGCTTTTTCGGCACATCGCTGCTCGAAGGACTGGCTGGGCTTTTGCTGAGCCCATCGCGTGGTTTGCTCACCTTCTCGCCCGCGATAGGCTTTGCCTTCTGGGGGTTGGTGCGGGCTTTCCGGGACAGCCGCTTTTCGGCCCTGCGCCCGGTGGGACTGGCGGCCCTGGCCCTGTTCCTGGTGGCGGCACGCTGGTTCGGTTGGGCGGGTGGTTGGTGCTATGGTCCGCGTCTGCTGGTGGATGGGGTGACCTTGCTGGCTTTCTTGGCCATCCCGGTGGCCGAGGAGATTAGGCGTCGGCGCCCACTGGCGGTGGCGTTCGGCGTCTGTTTCACCTGGGCGGTGGCGGTGCAATTCGTGGGCGCCTTCGCCTACGACGTCGTGGGCTGGAACGACCGTACCTTTTTCGTGGTCAAGCGTCCGGGAGAGGAAAAACCACTTTTCTTCACCGACCCAGACGAGGCCCGGCGCGAGGCGTGGGCGCGAGGCGGCTCGGTCGAGCAGCAGAAGATCGACGTCACCTCGGAACTGGGAGAATCTCGTCTGTGGTCTCTGCGCGACAGTCAGATTCTCTACTACGTCGAGCACTTTTCCGCCGCGCGCCAGCTCAAGCAGATCGCAATTCAACAGTTCTTGCGCGATCGAGGCTGAGGGCGGCGGGACCGGCGAGGGCGCACGCGAAGCGCGCGGGGTGTGGAGGGTGGGTGGAGGTCCCGAAGTCCCCGAAGGGGGAACCGAAGCCGGAGCCGGCGCTGCATCCCCGCACGCCCGGTCACCGCGCTGCGAGCCGTGCCGCCGCACTTCTGCGTGCCATCCGGGCCGTGCTGCGGGTAGCGCTGGCCAATCGGGGAACCGAAGTCGGCATCATCACGATTCCGCCCCCGCCTGAACAACAGGCGTCGTCGAGCTGATTGCGTCTTCGCTCCCACGCCACAAAACTGCGCCTTTCAGCGCTGGCTCGCCAGACGGGGCCCGTGCATCGGATACCATGTTCATGTCCTCCTGTTCACGGGCGAGCATCCTCACTCACCCCGGCGCGCAGCCGTGCTCGAGTTACTGTCCGGTGTACGGCCGCGTATCCGCAGGCGGGGTTTGACCCTCCACGAACGCGGGGCTGCCCTGCGACGTGATGGTCACTGTGTCGGAGGTCAGGCCCGGCGAGCTGGACGTGATGACACTGGTGCCCGAGTAGTACGTCCGAAACTCGGTGGCGGCTTGACCGTCGAGAATGGCGATATCGCTCGCCGGCTTGGTGGTCCCTGGGGTAAACGTGATGCTTGGCCCAGTGGGGAACTCGCCTGGCCCCGATGTCACCGTGAGCGTCACCGTGACATTGTTGCTGATCGCCTTGCCACTCGAGTCCACGACAGTGACCAGCAACCACGCGTCCTGGGTGCCATCCACCGCCGAGAGCGTCGTCGTGCTCGCGGTGAGCTTCAGCCCGGCGGCGGTGCCCGAGGTCGGCCACGTCGGTGGTGCCACCTTCGCATAGGTGTTTCGGTACCAGTAGTACGCTCGCTTCGGAATGCGGAAGTTGTCGACGATACCCGTGTTCATGTACGTGGCGCCCATTTTGCTCGAGTAGTCGAACATGCACCACTTGGACGCTCCGCTGCGCCACGCCGGTTGGGCAGGCATGCCGTTTGTTACCGTCAGGTTCCCCCAGCCGGGATCATAGGTGCCCGGCCGAGCCACGTTCACGTTGCTGCCGTATTCCGACACCAGATTGGGCATGCCGGGGTTGTCGTAGCCCGTGCCGTCGCCGTTGAAGCCGGCCAGGTCGCCAAGCGTGTCGGGTTGCGTGCTGCCGATGGCCGACTGCGCACCGCCGATGGCGGCGGGCCTTCCCGTCGGTGCGGGATCGAGCTGGTGGGTCAAGGCGACCTCCTTCTTGAGCAGCGCGACTACCCTGTCCGCCGGTCCGCCGCTGAAGAAGTCCTCGTTGCCCATGCTCCACGCGATGATGCTCGGGTGGTTGCGATGGATGCGGATCATGTCCGTCAAGCTCGCGAGAACGTTGGTATCGAACGCGTCGTAGTCGGCGGAGGTATCCGGGTAGCCGCCGTTGTGGTTCCAGGCCCCCGGACCGCCGCCGAGGCCGCCCCAGAAGCAGTTCTCCGACCAGAGCAGGACTCCGAGCTGGTCGCAGGCATCCGCAAAGGCCGGGGCTTTGGGATAGTGCGAACCACGAATGAAGTTCAGTCCCGCGTCCTTGACCAGCTTGACGTCGCGGTAGAGAGCCGAGTCGGCCACGCCGATGCCCCAGCCCGCGTGGTCCTGATGCACGTTCGCGCCCTGGATCCAATAGTGCGAGCCGTTCAGGGAGAAGCCTTGCGACCCCGACCATGTAAACCAGCGGAACCCGAACGGCGTCGTAAAGCTGTCCACCGTCCCCGTACCGTCGGAAAGGTAGGAAACCGCCTGGTACATCGTCGGATGGTCAGGGTGCCATAGCGAGGGGCTGCTGACCGCGGGCGTCGTCTGATCGAAGGTCACCGTCGCGCCCGCGGCGATCTGCTGTTGGGACGAAACGGTGGTCACCACCTTGCCGCTGTTGTCCACGATGTCGGTCTTCAGAGTAACGTTGACGGCGGCCGAGCGGTTGTTCTGCACTTCCGTCTTGATCTCCACGGTACTGGACGAGCCCGAATTCGTCGCCAGAGTGGGCGTCGTGACCCAGGTGCCGTACCAGGTGACGTGCAGCGGGTCAGTGACGACGACATTCACGTCTCGATACAGGCCGCCGTGGAAGATGTGGTCGCCCGTGATGGGCGGAATTTGTGCATTCCAGTTGTTGTTCAAGCGAACCGCCACGACGTTGTCACTGGCCGTGATAGCCGAGGTGATGTCGATCGAGAATCCGTTGTAGCCGCCGATGTGTTGGCCGACCTGCTTGCCGTTGACGTAGATCTGCGCTTGGTCGAACGCGGCCTGGAACTCGAGAAACACGCTCTTGCCCGACCAGGACGCCGGAGCGGTAAAGTGTTTCCTATACCAGCCGTATCCCACGTAGAAACTCGTCGAGAGGAAGGAGGGCAGATTAAACGAATGTGGGAGCCCCACGTTGCCCCACGAAGAGTCATCGAAGGCGGTCGCCTCCGCACCCGTGACATCGGCTCGTTTGAACTTCCACGACTGGTTGAAGTTCTGAATCACGCGCGGTCCGGTGGCGGATCCGCCAGCACCCGTCGTGCCACCGCTACCCGGTTGTCCGCCACTCCCGGTTTGAGTGCCGCTGGTCTGCCCGCCGGTGCCACCTTGACCAGTGCCACCTTGACCAGTGGTGCCCCCCGTACCCCCACGGCCTGCCACCCCTCCACCGCCTTGAGGGGAAGTCCCAGTGCCACCTTGGCCAGCGGTGCCTCCAGCGCCCCCGCTGCCGGCCACTCCACCGCCGCCCTTGGGGGAAGTCCCTCCCGGTCCGCCGGTCGATCCACCACTGCCCCCCTGCCCACTTGCGCCTCCACTCGCGCCCCCTCCGGCCGCCCCCGCCCCGCCACCGCCCTGCGTGGCAGCTCCGCCTTGGCCTCCACGTCCACCGCCCCCGGTCTGCCCACCGGGCTGGCTCGCTCCGCCGCTCGCACCCCCCGAACTATTTCCTGATCCACCGGAACCGCTACCACTGCTAGTCGATCCGCCGGCCCCACCATTCGATGGTTTCCCGGAGCTGCCATTGCAGGCCACGAAGACAAGGCTGGCGAGAGCGGCGAATACAAAGCCTTGGTGTTGTGGGCTGGTCTTTCGACTTGTTTGGGCACTTCGCATGTCTTCTCCTAAGAATCCGGATGTTCCGTTTGGTTGAGCGTTGCTGGAGCGCAAGCGAGAAGGGTTTTCGGAATGGAAAATGGTCGCTTCTCGCGGCTGGTGGCCGCCTAGGCCATAGTCGACCTCGACTCGATTCGAAACGACGTCAGCGTCTTCGCGGAGCGCCGCCGGCGAACCAGGAAAAGGAGGAGGGAACCAAGCCCGAAGACCCATCCACCCGATCTCGCCCGTGCGCTTCCCTGCGTGGCGCATGAGCAGCCCGACGACCCGCTGTTTTGCGCGGTCGAGGAGTGAGTCGATCCGCCCGACCCGGAACCACCTTGCCCCCCGCTGCCATTCCCCGCTCCCCCAAAGCTACTTGCCAGGCCGCCGGTGCCATGTCCACCCGCGCCCGTCATTGTGCCGCCCGTTTCTGTGCCCCCTCCGCTGCCCGCGGTCACGCCGCCAGTCGCCGCCTCCCCAGAACCGCCGGCACCGCCAGAAGCAACTACAACGATGCCGCCCGTCCCACCCGAACGACCGCCGCCGCCTGGTGCACCGCCGGAGCCGCCTCCGGAGCCGTTTCCGCCCAATCCCCCAGCGCCAATCGCGCCGCCAGAGACATTTCCACCCATCCCGCCCGTGCCAGTTGCGCCGCCGAAGCCGTTTCCGCCGAGCCCCCCGTCGGCCACAGTGCGACCGCCGGTGCCAGTTGCTCCGCCGGAGCCGCTGCCGCCCATTCCGCCGTCGCGACCGCCGCTTCCGGTTTCGCCACCCGTTCCACTGCTTCCGCCGATCCCACCCGTGCCACCACTTCCACCTACTCCGGTGTCGGAGTCGAACGTGACCCCGTCGAACGGTACGACGATGACCTTACTACCGTGATTGGAGCCCGCCGGTATCTGATTGTTCTTGTCCACGTCGCTCACGGCGAAGGTCACGTGCGTCACGTGTCCGTTCTCGAGGAGAACCCCCGGCCGCTCCATCTTGTACCAATGGTCGACCGTACCGTCCGTGTAGCTGAAGATTTGCTGCGCATATCTCGGATCGTAGGCCAGTCCCTGGTCAATCCAGTTGTGGATGCCGTCGGACGACGTGAGGTGATAGCCAACGCGATCGTCCGGATAATCGTAAAGAACGTGGTATTGCCCCCCGCTGAACCAGATTACCGGATCCTCGGCAAGGGTATAAGTGGACTCGACAGTCGACGGTCCGAGCGAATCAAGATGCTTTTGTCTGTTGGGGTAGATACTGGCGCTGAATTGGGCGGGAATGGCTTCGGATGATGGATATGTGTTGGTGGGCTGCTGCGCCTTGTACGGACCACATATTCCAGTGGTGCTGAGCGCAATGAGTCCGTGGCGCTGAGTAATTTCGAAGTTGCCGTCCGGTCGCACAACAAGGCTGACGTTGGAGGCATAGCTGGTGTTGCCGCCGAACCCGGCCGGGACGCTTAGCCCGGCTCCAGGGGAGCTGGAGCACGGTGTCCAAGGCCCGTCCAGGGAGCTCGAAGTAAACACCGTGAACGGCACGACCTCGCTGGCGATTAGGCCGTACGTGCCGTCCAGGAGCGTGACAACCTCACTGTTGTGGCCGTGGTGTGGGTCACTACCGAAGCTCCCGTTGTTATAGGCATACCCCTTGTCGGTGTAGGGGCCGAGCGCGCTCGCGCCGCCCACGGCGTGGATGGGATCGGAGCTCGTCCAGGCCCCGAACCCGGAGGAGTCGGGCCATCGGTCGGCGAACAAGTGATAGGTGCCGTCGGGAGCGCGGAGGATGCTGCCATCCCAGTAGTAATACGCCGGCGGGTTCGTTGGGCTCTCGATCCCGTTGCACGTGTCTCGCGGAACCACGCCCGTTCCTGCGACGCAATTGGACGGCGTCGAGCCCGTCGCGGTACAGCCCCACGCGTTCGTGGTGAGTGGGCAGGTGATGGGTGTCGGTTGGAAGTAGTCGATAAACGTCTTGGTGGTCGTCTGCGCCCGAGCGACCCCGCACAGGGCGAGAAATAGGGCCGAAGCGATTCCGAGGCACGCGTACGCCGCGCAAGCTGGACATTTCACGGGACGCTCCGGCCTTTTCATGGGAGCTCGTGCAGATCGTGCTGGAAAAGTCGGACACGGGTGGTGAGGCTTACACATGAATGTAGACCGCGTCTTTCATGACGGGACAGTTCGTTGCTGTGCGGCGGGATTCGGCTTCGTGGCTATGGATCGTGACCGCAAAGCATGTGTTTTCAGTTGTATAGCACCCGGACCTGGCTCCTCGTGCTTCCGGTCCCGCCTAGCAGGCTATCGCGCCACCTTTTCCCAAAAACCGCGAACTTCGAATAGCCGGAACAAGATTGTGAAAATGGGTTTGGGTGCCCACTGGCCGAGGTAGCGAAGCTCGATGGGAAGCGTGAAGACGACGTGGAAATGCCTCACGGGCAGAACTCGCGCCTGCCGAGCGATAATCCAGCGCTCCTGGGCGAGTGCTTGGCCACCCGCGCTGGCCGGCGAACTGTTTCTGTCGCCACAGCACCGCAATGTGATCCTCGCGGGGCCGGCGCGGGAAAGACCCACTTGGCGATCGCGCTTGGCGTGGAGGCTCTGCAGAGATGTGGATAGTCGGAACAAGCGCCATTTTTCCTTGGCCGAAATGCTGCCGCAGCGAATGTCCGATAAGACGCACTGCGCTAACTGGGCGAAAAGCAGCCCCTTTGCCCAGTCACCTACGAGATCAGGAGCCCAGAGTGGATGCTGCGCATCTCGTCGCTCGGAGCGCGCGTTGTCGCCACGCACATGCGCTCGGTGGAAGAGCTAGGCCGCGAGGACGATCACGCAATGGCTGACGATTCCACGTCCCGTCTTCGCGATGCCGAGGAAGCTCTTGTCGAAGTCGTCGGCGGTTGCCGGACGGCCGCGTAGGCATGCAAGGCGCTTGAGCCGTACAAGACCTTGTATGCGGCGAATCTGGTCATTGGTCGCCACCTGACCGGCCACCTCGGCATCGCGGTTCCCTGCCTGCGCCCTTAGGCAAGAATGCCCGCGTTCACCGCGGGCCGCTGCGACGCCGCGCCGTCCGGAGTGCGACAGCGACCAACCCCAGCAGTAAAACGTGCGAGTGACTGGGCGAGTGCGACGTCCGTCCGACCGTGCACGAGCAGCCGGAGCTTTGCTCTCCTTCAGCGTTGGGCAGGCGAGTCGTCGCAGACGAGGTGGAGCCTCCAGAGCCCGCGCCGCCGCTTCCACTCGCAGTCGTGCCCGAGCCTCCAGAGCCCGCGCCGCCGCTTCCACTCGCGGTCGTGCCCGAGCCTCCAGAGCCCGCGCCGCCGCTTCCACTCATTGCCGTGCCCGGGCCGCCGCCACCCGAGCTCGCTGACGAGGACGTGCCTGCGCCGCCTGCAGCAGCGGTGATGCCACCACTCCCGGCTGCCGCTCCACCCGAGGCGACCGCTCCGCCAGCCCCGGACTGCCCCGTTTGCGCGCCGCCTGCGCCGCTGGCTCCGGCATCTGCGCCGCCCCTCCCAAGGCTCGCGCCAGCGGCTCCGCCTAGATTGGAGCTCGCCCCCCCACTGCCGCTTTTGCCGCCTGAGCCAGAGGCTCCTGCCGCGCCTCCCGCCCCTCCAGCAGGCGATCCGTCGCTGCCCGCCGCGCCCCCGGCGCCTGCGTCGGCGCTCGGCGCGGAACCGGTCCACGAATTCTGGAGCTGCGCCAAGCCGGACTGATTCGGAATGGACAGCGTGATATTGGCACCCGTGCCGGTCTTGATGGTCATGCTGTACCAGTCTCCATCCTTGAGGCCAACCCAGTAGAAGCTGCCCATGTTCCAGGCTCGTAGTTGACTGCTCATCCCGCGTAGGTAGGCCTCGAAGTAGTTCGTGGGGGTCTGGCTGTAGTCCAGAGAGTCATAGTTCTTCCCGTTCTTACTGCCAGGGCTCATGGGGCCGCCCCATTCGGTGCAAACGGTACGGTCGGAATAGGTGCCGACTTCGCCTTTGAACGCGCTTACCCACTGAGATTCGCTGGTCATCGATTCAGAGCCAAAGAAGCTGTACTCGTGCACGGCCAGGAGGCAGCCGTCCAGTCGGGAGTCAGAGCCGACATCGGAAACGTTCTGGGCATTACCCGTTCCGTCGAGGATGACCCTGCCCTTCGGAATCGTCGGGAATTGGGTCAACCAACTGTTGTACAGGTTCGTCAGGTCGGTCTTGCTGTACATGTTCGGTTCATTGAAGATCTCGAAATAGGCCTTTTCATTACTGCCATATTTGTCGACCACGGTCTTCCACATGGCCGAGAAGGCGTTCATGTCCGCGGGCTTGTTGCTCTTGGCGCTATCCCAATAGCCGAAGACGACCATGCCCTTCGAAAGCACCGCGTCGATGGCACCGGTATAGGCGCTCCAGAATTTCGAAACGGTGGCCTCGTTGATGGGAAGCCTGACGGCGTTGGCCCCCAACTTCGAGATGAACTGGGACATGACGGCATTGCCCACCGCCAACGCCGAATCGTACGTGTCGGACGAAGAGAGGCCCGAGATGTAGAGGACGCCGGACTGGAAGTTGTCCCCAGGATCGGCCCAGTTGACGCCTCGAAACTGGTTGGTGGCAGCTGATGCACTCGGTGTCGCCAAGCCGACCGCCGCCAATAGCACTACGACCGAAATCCATGCTGGCAATGGGGGTTTCTTCAGCATTGTGTTTCGATCCTTCTGATGGAATACAGCTTCTCTTGCCATCGCGCCATTCTAACCTCAGTGCCNNTTGGGATTACTTCGGCCGACACCTTGAAACGGCCAGCGTCAATCATGCATGACTCAAGCATGACAATGCTTCCACATAGCCATCGACGTCGGCGGGGCAGGCTACGCCCGTGTCCGATGTCTGGTCCGGGGGAGGGGATCAGGCGTCGGGGAAGAGATCTTGTTGGCGGGTGGGCTGCAGGCGGGTGACGGACCGGTTGTAGGGTGGGGCCCGCGCGGGGGCCAGAGCAGGAGGAGGCGACCACAGGCTTTGGTGGCGCAAGAAGCGCTCGATGCCCTCTGGGTCGCGGACGAGCGCACGCAGCTTCATGTGACCCCCACAGGCAGGACACTTGTCCACGGTCAAACCAAAGGTCAGGCGCAGAAGCTCGGACCATCTGATGTAGCGACATCTTGAGCCTGAAGGTGGAGGCTTGGACGGCTTGGTGAACGCCGGTGGCGGAGGCTGGTTCTGGGGCGGGGATACGGGTGCGGCAGTTGCGGACGGGTCGGCAGGGGCAGGCGGAATGATCAAGGGACGCCAATGGGTCGCGGCCGCCAGTACGCCGGCATATCGGGTCTGGTGTTGTCTTGGGGGCGGCACCGCACTGGCCAACCTGGCCAACAGGGCGAGCGCATCCATCTCGAGAGCGTACGTTCCGTCGGACCAAGGACGCTTCAGGGTCAGGCGGACTCGGTGGTCGGGCAGGATGGCGAGACGTTCCTGGGCAAGCGGCGGGCGCAGGACGTAGCGCAGGAGGCGGGAGCGGGCGTCGTCATCGAGGGCACCTGCGTGGGTTTTGGCGTGCACGTTGAAACCGTTGTCTTGCACCACGAGCTCGCCGACGATCTCAAGCTCGCCACCTGCGGGGAAGAGCACGGGCTCACGCTTGCGCTCGGCCGGACCCGCGGGCGGCAAGCCAGCGACGGCGGCGGCCGCCAGTTGCGCCAGCACGGGGTCGCGGGCCGACAACACATCGTCGACCTCCAGGGACTCGGGGCTGACCCGCACCACGCCACGGCGCTCGAGCGCTCTGAGAACGCGCACCTGCAGAAGCTCTGGATGCTCTTGCAGCACCGCCGGCGCCGCCTCGGCTAGCCCTGGTCCGCGAAGTCTTCTGCTGCTAGTCGGTCTCGCCTCTTTGATCGCGAGCAGGCGGCGCCGAGCTAGGAGGCCCTACCTGCTACGGTAGCGACGCCTTCTGGAACATGGTCCAAGACGTGTCGACGATTTTCGACGACGCGTAGCTGCCGCAGTGACTGCCGCTGGGCGCCGTGCATAGGCCAACTTGCGTACTGCCGCCACATGAGGTGTATACCTTGCAAATCGAGTTACTGGGGTCTGTGGTCGCAGAACCAGTACACGCGTCGAAGTTCGCCCAAGTATCGACGTTGACCTGTGCGCCCGGGAAGATGAACGCCTTGCAGGTGCCTCCAGGGGGGCAGTCCGCGGCGACTGCCGTCGTGCCGCCGTTGAATGGGACGATGGAATTGTCTTGGCCCTCGTCGAATGCCAACACCGAGATCGGTCGCGGCAGCTTGCACGCACACGTCGTGTTGTTCGTGGCGGTCAAGGACGAGGCGGTCGCCGGTTCCGTGCCGGTGATGCAGCGGAAGTCGACGGGCGCCACCGCCGCGATGACATCGGCGGCGTTGCAAGCGAGCATGTACGACATACCACCGCCGTTGGAGCACCCGCTTGCGTACATGCGTTTGGGGTCGACGCACGTGTTGGCTGCGAGCCACTTGATCATGTCCCGCGTGAACTGGACATCGTCGACCTTGTTCTGTTGGGCGCCCTGGCAGCAGTAACCCACGTTCCACCCGTTGCCGCCGTTCGTCGCCGAGTTGGGAAAAACCGCGATGCAGCCCACGCTGTCGCACTTGGTGTCCCAGTGGCTCGCGCTCTGCTGACTCGACCCGGAGCCGCCGAGCGGATGAAAATCGAAGATCACCGACAGCGGGGTGCTTCCCGTGTAACCGGTAGGAATGTGGACGATGAACGACCGGGACGCGCCGCTCGACGTGATGGTTTGGGTCGAATTGCCAGCTTTGAGCGTGCCAGGGCAAGCCGAGGCAGCGCCACCCGCGCCCGTGCCGCTTGTGCCGCCCGTGCCGGTCGATCCGCCCGCGCCGGCCGTTCCACCCGTGCCAGCCTTGCCGCCCGAGCCAACCGTTCCGCCCGTCGCTGGGCTGCCACCGGTGCCGGTGGTTCCGCCCGTCGCGCGACTGCCACCAGTGCCAGGTGTTCCGCCGGTTGCGGCGCCGCCCGTACCGATTGTGCCGCCCGAGCCGACAGCTCCTCCGCTGCTGGAAACACCACCGCTTCCGCTCGCTCCACCGCTCCCGGGCTTGCCGCCAGTACCATTCGTGCCGCCGCCAGCACTGCTGCCGCCGGTACCACTCCCGCCGCTGCCGCCAAGGCTCGTGGCGCCGCCGCTGCCGACCGAGCCGCCCGTGCTCATGCTGCCGCCGCTGCCGACCTTCCCGCCACTTCCAGCCCCAGCCGATCCACCGGATCCGCCCAAGCTCGCGCCGCCGCTGCCGCCAGCGACGTGTCCGCCGATTCCCGTTCCCGCTCCTCCGGTTGACGAATTACATCCGAAA
This sequence comes from Myxococcales bacterium, assembly GCA_003158455.1. Taxonomy (GTDB): domain Bacteria; phylum Myxococcota_A; class Polyangia; order Fen-1088; family Fen-1088; genus Fen-1137. The sequence goes on from PMJO01000090.1 coordinate 31,734, forward strand.
GACATGAGAGCTGCCAAGCTGGTGACCAGGCCGCAGCCCGTGGTGACGCGCGTGTTCTTCATCGGTGATCCTCTCCGCAAACGGTCACACCTCAAATGCAGGAAGTCCGCCCGATTGATCAATGAAAGCGATCGAAGAATGTCCGAACAGCGTCACTCTTCATTTCGAGCGCCGTCTTCCGATTCTTTGATCGAAGGAGACCTCAACCCGCATACTTGTACAGGTCATCCTTGGAAGATGGCGGATGGTCGATAATCTGACGATGGCAATACCCGGTGGTCCGGTGGTGCGCTCTCTAGCGAATCGCGCCCGCCTCGAACAGATGTTCGCGGCCCACCACGCGACAGTCTGGCGTACCCTGCGCCGTCGAGGTCTGAGCCCGGATGCCGCCGCCGACGCCACCCAGGAGACCTTCCTGATCGCAGCCGGGCGCCTCGGCGATATTCACCAGGACAGCGAACGGGCTTTCTTGGTCGCCACCGCGTTGCAAGTGGCGCACACCCTTGGGCGCAAGACCGTGCGTTGGCAACTGGACGACGATATGGACCAGCGGGTGTCCAGCGCTCGCGACGCTGGCGATACGCGCGCGGACATTCAGCTTTGCGACCTGGCGCTGTCCAAGGTAAACCCCGAGCTGGCGGAGGTATTCGTGCTCTACGAAATCGAAGGGCTATCCTCGCGCGAGATCGCGGCACTGCTGGAGATTCCCATGGGCAGCGTGGCGTCCCGTCTGCGCCGCGCGCGCGAGCAGTTTCGCGAGGTGGTCGAGCGCATCGGGCGAGCCATGCAACGCGAGGGGCAGTCATGAGCCGGGACACCGCGGGATTGCCCGAGCGGCTGCGCGCCTCGGGCGCCACGGATCTCGAACGCCGGCTGCTGGAAGCCACCGCGAACGAACAGCCATCGCCTGAGTTGAGCGAGCGCATCGCTCAGGGGATCGGCATTTCGGCAGCGGCGATCGGTGCCGCCGCGAGTGGTACGGCACTGGGAACGGGCGTCGCCGCGCCCAAGGCAGCCGCGGGATCGACTGCCCTTCTGCCGTGGATCTCCGTCGGCGTTCTAGGGCTCGTGGTCGCGGGCGCCGTGGTCGGCACGCGCGCCTGGAGGACTTCGGTTCGGCAAGAGCGTCCCGCGTCCCCGGCGGTAAGCGCCGTGGTGCCCCCTCCGACCGCCACCGCGCCGGTGGAATTCGCGCCCGCGGCCGTCGCTGAATCGTCACCCAGCGTGACCGCGACTGCGCCAACCCACCGTCGACCGGTGGCCGCGGCGACGAGCGATCTGCGCGATCAGATCCTGATGGTCGACGCCGCACGTGCCGCGCTGGTGGCTGGGGCGGGCGAGCGCGCCCTCGAGCTCCTGCGCCATTACCAGGACAGGTATCCCGCGGGCAGCTTCCGGCCCGAGGCGGCCGCGCTCAAAGTCGAGGCGCTGACCAAGCTCGGCCGAAACGCCGAGGCGCGCGTGCTGGCGGAGCGCTTCGTCGCCGAATACGGGAAAAGCCCTCTCGCCGACCGAGTGGCGCGCGTCGCCGGCCTCGCGCGGCCGTAGCCACTTTGCACGCCGCGACGGCGGACCGGCGCGATCAAGGCACGCGCTCACGGCAAGCGCGCGCCGATGCCAAGGCTGGCGGACGTGGTGATGCGATCGGCACGATAAAAGATCGTCGGCGCGAATTCGTACGAGTCGCGCAAAAGGGTCAACCCTGCCCCCAGGCGCGCTGACAGCTCGACAATCGAACCAAGACCGGCGGTCAAAACGGCGGCGCCGCCGATGGTGACGAAAGGCCGCGCGACCGTCGCTGGCGCACTGGTATTGTCGCCCCTGGCGGAGAGTCGTCCCACCAGGGCCGAGCCACAGGCGCGGGCCTCGATGACGGATAGTCGCAAGCGGAGTGCGCAGGTATCGAGGCTGGCGGCGTCGAGCGTAAAAGACGCGGTTCCGCCCGGCTCAGCGAGGGAGTTCCTCCACGCGTGGGTCACCCCGACCATAATGGCGGGCGACCACAAGGCATCACGATCGAGCGCGGCGATGGCGTAGACGGAGATACCGGGCATGACCGCCGGGGCCGGCCCAAAGATCGTCTGCCCTGCGAGGTGGGCGCCGACGCGGCGTCGCGCGGCCTCGGGTGGCGCGGGCGCTGGCGAAGAAGCCACAACCGGATTTGCCGCGACGGGCACCGCCCTATCCAACGCACGCTCAGCTGGTTGCTCGGCCGGCTTCAAAGTGGGCTCGGCGATGGGCGATGGTCGCGCTGTCGGAGCGGTGGACGGGCTAGCGGACCGGTCTGCGAGCGACGTGGCTTCTGTTTGAGCGCCCGCCGCCACATCCCTGTCGCCGGCGAAAGTAGGATCGAGGGTGACCGCGATGATGAGCGCAACCGCGTCGGCCGCCTCGACGCAAGAGCGCGCGAGTAGGCGGCGCGACAACGACCTTCCGCCGGGCCCTGACAGGACAAGCTCGCCGACCACGTTACCCGACCGTCCAGCGGTGAAGACAGCTTCCCCCGCAAGCGCACTGCCGCTATCGACAAACTGGATGCGCGGCGAACGGGCCGCGACGCGCGCTATGAGATCACTGCGAGTCGCGCAGTCGGCAGACGCTCGCACCTCCAGGTGTACCGTCGTCTTTCCCGGTTCGGGCGCGGCGCCGGCCACGCCGATCTGGATCGGGAGGAGAAGCGCGGCAAGCAGGGCGCTGGCCGGGGTCATCGCGAGGATGGTACCATTGTGGCATGGATCCAGCGGCACCTGTTGTGCGGATCGCCAGATTGGCGCTCGCATTCGTTGTCCTGGCAGGCTGTGGCGGCAAGGTTATCCGCTTGGGGAATGCAACCGCCGGGACGGGCGGCGGAGGCGCAACCGGCATGGATGGCGGCGGCCGGGCGGATGGCGGCGTCACATGCCAGCACGGTCTGGTGAACGCGAATGAGGTTCTCTTTGTCGGCGATTCGTGGGTTCGGATTCCCGGGACCCAGCCACTAGATACCCGCGTACGGGATCTCGCACGGGCCGCCGGTGCCATCGGCCCGACCGAGGACTACGTTGACCTGGCCGTTGGTGGCACGACCATCGCCGCCATCGCGAGCCAGTACAACACCCAGGAAGCAGGCGCGACCAAGGTCAGGGTTCTGGTCATGGACGGTGGCGGCTGGGACACCATTCTGGCGGGCGGCTCCGATGCCTCCGTCACCAGCGTGGTCAACACCTTCACGCAGCACTTGGCCAAAGTCGCGAGCGATGGAACCGCTCAGCACATTGTCTACTTCCTCTATCCGGAGCTTCAGACCATCCCGGGTGTAGCTGCCTTGCGGCCGGGCGTGCGGCAGGCATGCTCGGACAGCACCGTGCCCTGCGACTTTCTCGATCTCCAGCTCTCCTGGCCAAACCATCCCGAATACACCGCCGCCGATGGCATCGATGCCTCGGATTCCGGCGCCAAACTGATCGCGGACCAGATCTGGGCCATCATGCAGCTTAACTGCATTGCCCAGTGACGCTCGCGCAATCAATTGTGATTCGCATCGTATTTCGTTTGATCAAATCGGATACCAGCCTGCATAGAGATGCCATACGCGTCTGTTTCGACGTTCGTGTATGCGGAGGGCTATCCGATGAAGAGTTCGTTCACCATCAGTCGCTGTTGTGTGCTGACCGGCTTGGCAATGTTCATGTCTTGGGGATGCAATTCCGATGGAACAGTCATCAAGCCCTCTAGTACAGGCGGGCAAACCGGTCCTGCTACTGGTGCCGGAGGCGGCAAGGCAGGAGCAGGCGGAAATGGTGGAACAGTGGGTACAGGCGGCAGCGCGAGCACCGGCGGCAATGTCGGCACCGGCGGCGCCGGCCAGGGGGGAACGAGCGTGAGTGGCACGGGAGGCGTTACTGCAACCGGTGGTGTTTCCACCGCCGGCACAACCGGGTCTGGTGGCAGAATCGGATCCGGCGGAACGCCAGGAACGGGAGGAACGACCAGCACGGGCGGCAGTGTCGCCACAGGCGGAACAATGGGTACCGGCGGCGACTCGGTGATTGGCGGGACAACCGGCACGGGCGGTCGTGGAACGGGCGGCTATGTCGGCACCGGCGGCACGACGATTGGGGCGACCGGTGGAACCCTGGGCACAGGTGGTCGGGCGACCGGTGGATCGCTTGGAACTGGCGGTACCCCTGCCACCGGTGGCAACACGGGCTCAGGTACTTGCCGACACGCTCAGCTGCAAGGAACCGATATTTGTACCATCGGAGACTCCTGGATCCAGATCACCGGCGCTCAGGTGACCACCCTGGAGAACCACATGATCGCTGCCGGCGTGATCCCCGCAGGCTCTCACTTCGACCGGCGCGAGGTGAGCGGAACTCCCATTGACACAATTACCAAGTCGTACACTAACAAACCCAACAATTGTAAGATCCTGGTCATGGACGGCGGGGGTATCGACCTGTTCGGCGCGAACGCCGCACCTCAGTCCAGCGTCGACACGGTCGTCAGCAAGTTCAAGACCTTCCTACAGACAGTCAAGACCCTGGGCTTCACCCAGCACATCATCTACAGCCTCTATCCCGTAATTCCGACTACCCCGCATCTGAACGCACAAATGGGTCCGCCCTTTACTGACGCCTGCAACAACAGTCCGGTGGATTGCCATCTGGTAGACCTTGAGCCGTTGTTCAAAGGCCAGCATTTTGGCAGTGACAATACCCACCCTGACGCCACAGGCGCTGTCAATATCGGCGACGCTTGGTGGAAGGCAATGCAGGAGAACTGCGTCGGGCAATAACCATCGCTCGGGTAGGAGGATGAAGGTGACCGAATCTCTTATATCGGCGTTGCCGCAACGGAGTATCCGGGAGGTATCCGGTGCTCGTGCGTCTCGAAAAATGGCACTTGTCCGCCCTACGCTCACGGATCAGAAAGTCGGTACGGGCACGGTCAGATCTTTGATGTCCGCATAGGCGGGCTCGATGCCGGCGGTGGCCTGGGTTTCGTCGGCCCCGCTGGGGCGCGCGCCGTTGTCGGCCAGGATCACGTTGGCTCCCACCGATCCGGCGCTCAGGATGCCGGGCGTGTTGAGCATCAGATTGTGGGCCATCGTCAAACCATCCGTGCCCTCATCGAGCGAAAGTCCCTGCACATCGTAGTCGGCCCAGGTCGAGCGGCCGAAGTCGTGAAGGTAGTTGTACTGGATCTCGGAGGCCGGGCCCTGATTGGATTGCGTGTTGATTCCATCGGCCCCCGCCAGGATGGTGGCCACGTGGTGGATGTTGTTGCGGTTAGTCTTGTTGTTGGTCATGGCGTTGACCGCACTCGTCCAGCCATAGCCAACAGAGATACCGGTGAAGTTCGTTCTGCTCACCTCGTTGTGCTCGATGGTCAGCTGCGCCGGATAGCCGGCCGCAATGCCGCAGGCGCCCTGGATCTCGGTGGTCACGTGGTCGATGAAGTTGTTGCTGATGGTGTCGTTCGTGCAGATTTCGTTCTTGTCGGTGGGGTTGTAGGGGGTGTGGTACTCGGTGTTCTCATCGGCCACGAATTTGCCGATGGAGATGCCGCTGCCCCCGATGTCGGTGAACACATTGCCGATGATCAAGTCATCGTGCGTGCCCGACACCAAATCCAACCCGGTGGCCGCCATCTGGGTGAACAGGTTCCGCTCGAAGCGGATGTGGTGGGCGTTGCTCACGCTGACGCCGCCTGGTGGTCGACCCACGGTCTGACTGTTGTTGGCCTGCGCGGTCAGGTTGTACTGGCCC
>PMJO01000090.1:37517-39170 GCA_003158455.1 Myxococcales bacterium
GGTGACCTCATCCAGATACCACTCGCCCGCCTCATCGAGCATTTCCAGCGCATTCTCGAAATAGAACGCACGAGCGAAACCGGTGTTGTGTTCATCGAGTCCGGGATTGGGGCGCACGAACAGGATGCCATCCTCCGGGCTCTGGAATTTGATGGCGGAGGTACCGCTTGACGAGGTGATGGAGGCGATCCGCAGGGTGTTGTCCGCCCAGGCGGTCATGAGGTGCATCTCGACCTTGGTCAGGTTGCTGAAGCTCGGGACCTGGCTGCTCGACACCTGCACGTTGTGGGCGGTCGAATCGAAGCCTGTCAGTCTGAAGAAATTGGCGGCCCCGCCGGCCCCCAGGTTGGGGCTGCGCGCGCGCACGGCCTTGTTGCCGTTGACATAGAGCTGCCGGAAGGGGGTGCTGCCGGCGTTGGCCGAATAGATGTTGCTGGCGCTGTCGAAGAGCTTCCAACCCTTGATGGGTTGACCACCGGTAAGCAGAGGACGTTCGCCCGGGTAGGCCGTGTACTTTACGTAGTAACCGTTGTTGCCCGAGTCGGCGCTGGTGAATCCCAAAGTGCTGGCCTGGGGATAGGTTCCGCCGCGCAGGATGACGTTGATGTCCCCGGTCATGGCGCTGTTCAGGGATCGCACCATGTCGCGGGCCTTGCCGACGGTCCGCAGGGGCAGGGCCAAGGTCCCGGGGTTGTTGTCATCGCCGTCCGGGGCCACGTAGATGAACAGACTCGGGTTGGCGCCGCTGTCCTTGGGTCCGTCGGCGCCGCTGTCCTTGGGTGCGTCGACGCCTCCACCCAGGCGAATGCCCTTGCCGTTGCATGCCGCCGCCGCGAAGAGGAGCGCCAGCAAGGCGATTCGCATGGGAGTCCTCCACCGAGGCATTCCGCAATGCTACCATCCTCGCGATGACTTCGGGCATCGCCTTGCTGGTCGCGCTCACGCTTTTCCTGCCCGGCCGCGTGCTCGCGGCCGAGCTCGAAACGCCCAGCTCCAGCGCACGTCTCACTGTGCACACCGACCCTGGATGCACTTCGCGGTACGACATCGCCGCTCGCGTGACGGCACGATCCTCGCGCATTCACTTCGTCGAGGGCGACTCCGCCCTGTCAGTGGAGGCTACCTTTGGCGCTTCGCCCTCCGGCGCAGTGGCGGTAGCGTTGGTGGTGGCGGGGCAGCCGGCTGGTAAGGCTATGTCGCGTCGTTTCTCGGCGCGCTCGTGCAGCGACGCGGCGGACGCGGCCGCGCTCATCATCGCGGTCACTCTAGATCCCACATCCGGAAACCAGTCTCGCCCGGCGACCGCGGTGTCGGCATCGGGCGCGCGGTCCTCCGGCGCGGGTGACGGCGACGCCCGGGAAAACCAACCGACCAGACCGAATGCAGACGCGGCCGCGAAGGTCGCCGAGCAGGCAGCCAGCCCTGAGAAGCCACCGGCGCCACCGGCCAGCGCAGTGGCCGAGGCGCAGCCGTCATTGCCCGTGGCCACACGACGGCGTGCAAGCTTGCACCTCATGGGCCAGATGGTCTTCGGCCCGGCGCCGGCGGTCATGCCGGGCGTCGGCCTGTACGCCATGGCCGCGCTCGATCGCGATGAGCTTTGGTCGCCTGCCGTTGTGCTCGGGGCCATGCACGCGTGGCGAAGCGGCTTCG
>PMJO01000090.1:39179-41652 GCA_003158455.1 Myxococcales bacterium
GCCGGCGGCACCGCCATCATCACCGGCCAACTTGGGGCGACCCTCGAGCTTGCGGCGCGCATCGGGGCGGGCGCAACCCTGGTGCGCGACTGGTACCTCTTTGGGACGAACGAATTCCACCGCGCCGCCCGCGTGACCGTCGACGCGACTTTCGGGCTCGGACTACGCTGGTAATTGACCGGCCGCTTATGGGGCCGCGAGCCCGGCGGCGCGCAGCACGCGGTCGGTCTGCGGGCTTTCGCCGTACTGGGCGCGGAAGCGCTCGGCACCTGAGCGCGCCTCGGCGGCGCGGCCGAGCTTGGCCAAGGCTTCGATCTTGAGCGCCGCGGCCTCCGGGGCAAACGTGCCTCCTTGGTACTTCTCTTGGTATTGGCGCAGCAGATCGAGCGCACGCTCGCCCGCGGAAGCCGAAATGGCTGCGCGGGCGGCATCGATAAGCGCGATTTGCTTCCGGAGGTCTCGGGCCGTCGCAGCAGAGCGGCTGCGAGGCTGCGCGAGGGGCGCCGAAGCGTTGAGCGGCATCTCCACGACCGGCGACAGGCCCAGCTCGGGCTGTGCCGGCGGCAGGACGGGCAGGGGTGCCGGAGTGACCGGTGCGGGCAGGCTCTTGGCAGGCGCATCCTTCCACACTCCAACTCCGACGATGGCGCCGGCCAAGACCAAGCTGACCACACCCACCGAAATCCACGCCAGCGGCGCCGTGCCTCCGGCGCCAGCCCCGATCCCCGCCGCGGTCTTGGCAGTGGCCGCCGTTTGGGACGCGGCCACGGTCGCGGCCAGCCCGGCTGCGGCCAGCGGTACGCCGAGAGCCTGGGCCATGCGGTCGCGCAGTTCGGGGGACGGCCGCTCGCCCGCGATGGCTCCAATCAGACACCGCTCGAGGTCGCTGCCGCCTCCTTCGAGCAGTCGCTCCGGGTCCTCTCGCTCACTCATGAGTGTCCCTCGCGCTTCATATCTTGCTCGATCTGGGAAACCGCCGTGCGGAATTGTTCGCGCGCGCGCCGCAGGCGTGACCTGACGCTACCGCGCGGGATCCCGAGCAGCTCCGCGATTTCCCGCGACGAGAGCCCTTCCGCTTCGAACAGCACGAAGACCTGCGCCAGCTCCGGGTCGATCTTGGAAAGCACCAAGTCACAAAGNNCCAGCGGATGGTCTTGCGCCCGAAAGTATGGGCCGCTCGCAATGCGGTCGAGATCAGAAAGGCTCTTTCGGCCCGTGGATGAATATCGGACAAGCGTTCGGCAGCGATCAGGAAAGTTTCCTGTGTGACTTCGCCGGCGGTGTCCGGGCTCATACCCCGCCGCCGCAACATCCGCCAGACGACCTCGTGGTAGGCGTGGAACATGCGGGCGAGGCGATCTGCATCGGCGGCCGACCTCCTGATCGGGTCCTCGGATTTTGGCATCGCCTGGCTGTCTCCCATTCGCCTTCTCCACAAACCGAATCCCTACTATGCGCTTCGGCCCCTCTGCTGATCACGAAAAGCGACAGACGACAGGAAGATGACGGTCGTGCCAGTCGGGGCCTATCGCGGACAAAAAGGTTTGGCCGGTGATCACTTGTGCCACCTTCGCGCATAGATGCCCCAACAGTTCTACCGGAGAGGATCTCACCAATGACGCGGTTCTCGACCTGAAAGGCACGGAAGGAAATGTGATGACGAAGCAGCCGGTATCCTCTCTGGTTCTTTGGGTCATGGGGCTCTCGGTGGCCTGCAGCGGAAATACGTCTTCCGGCGGCGGCACAGGCGGCGGTGGCGGGCCTGGGAGTGGAGGCGCAGCGGTGGGAGGCAATACGGGCAACGTGGGCGGTTCCACGCCTTCCTCCTCAGGTGGCAGAACGTCCGCCTCGGGCGGGACCGCCTCGGGCGGGGGCACGACCGCCCTCGGCGGCTCCGGACCGGGAGGCGCAGCCAACGGAGGCGGCTCGGGCGGTGGAAAATCCGGCTCGGGCGGTGGCGGCAACGGCGCCGGGGGAATCGCCGGCTCGGGCAGCGGTGGTCGCACGGGCAGCGGCACAGGTGGAATCGCCGGCTCGGGTGGTGCCATAGGCGGCCAAGGCGGAGCGACCAGCACGCCCGTGGGGCTCGTCAACAACTACGATGGCGCCCGCGCAACCACGGTGAGCTTCGACTCGGGGTGGAAGTTCCATCTCGGGGACGCAAGCGGCGCGCAGGCCACGACCTTCGACGATTCGGCCTGGACTTCCTTGGACGTGCCCCATGACTGGAGCATCTCGCTGGCGTTCAACCAAGGCTCCAAAGCCGGAGGTGGTGGTGGTTACCTCGATGGCGGCACGGGCTGGTACCGCAAGACCTTCACCTTGCCCGCCGCGAGCTCGGGACAAAAGGTCCTTGACCAGTTTGACGCCGTCTACATGGACAGCACGGTGTACCTCAACGGAACCCAAATCGGTGCCCGTCCCTATGGATTTTCATCCTTCGAATGCGACTTCGGATCGAACGCCAAGTCTG
>PMJO01000197.1:0-25760 GCA_003158455.1 Myxococcales bacterium
TGTTCCCAAACCTGAATGCGTTCAAGGCATCAGGCGCAGCCGGGCCGGTCGAAAAGCGCGAGAGGCACTAGAGCTAGACGTCGCTATTGCGTCCGCTCGGCCCAATCGCCAGCAATCACTACGGCGCGGGCGAAGATCGCGCCGCTTCCTCCTTGCAGGCCTCGATATCTTTCTGGCTCGTGACCCGCTCGAACTCGCGCGTCTTGTTGCCGCGAAGGTCGATCTCGTAGGCCTTGATCGTGAAACGCCCCTTCAGCCCCATCATCCCGGTGTCTCTGTTCTCAATCCGATACTGATGGCCCGCCCTCATCGGCAAGGCGAAGTTCAATTGCCCCGTGTCAAAGGTGCCGATGGAAGTGCGCCCGGGCGTCGGCACGCCCCCGCGCGATGGAGTGCCGATGACATGACAACCAGGCAAGAGCTCGAAGTACCCACCGAGCGACGAGACGTCCTTGTCGTCCACGAATTGCACGTAGCCAGTGAGCGTGGAACCCTGCTCCGGAGCGAGGGGCTGCGGCGCGGGTGGATAGAGCCGGTAGGGGCGCACGCCCGCGCCCGAGAGGCAGCCGGCGGTCGATAGGACCAAAGTCATCACCACACCGTGCCTTTGCATGGTGCAATTATGTTCCGGCGGATCGACCATGGAAACACTATTTTGTTCGAGGCTGTCCTATGATGGCGGGGCTATTGAGGTGAACCCATGATTCTGCGTGCGACCTCGATCCTTGTGTTTTCGTGCCTGCTGCAACCCATGGCCTGGGCACGGAACGAGTCTGTGCCGAGCGGCGCAGTGGTGAAGCTGCCGGACTTGAACGTCCAGGTCCAGTTCTACGGCGAAAATACCGTGCGGGTGACGAAGTGGCTGCCCCAGGGCTCTCCGGCGAAGAGGAGCCTGGTGGTGATCCAGAACAAGCTGCCCAAGCTCAAGCTGGAATCCCAAGAAACGCCTTCGGAGCTTTCGCTCAGTTCGCAAACAATGACGGCTCGGATCTCGAAGCAGGATGGCAGCGTGACCTTCCTCCGCGCTTCCGGCGACATCCTGCTGGCGGAGAGTGGCAAGGCTGCTTTCGCTCCGGTGGAGTTCAGCGGCGACAAGGGCTTCAGCCTCCTGCAACGATTCTCGCTCACCCCCACAGAAGGCATCTACGGCCTTGGACAACATCAGGATGGGTATATGAACTACCGGGGTCGCTCGGTGACTTTGGTGCAGGCCAACACGCAAGCCTCCACGCCCTTCCTGGTTTCCACCCAGGGCTACGGACTTCTGTGGGATAACACTTCCAAAACCATCTTCAAGGACGGGCCCGATGGGTTGACCATCACTTCCGACATTGGTGACAATGTCGACTATTACGTGATCCAGGGCGACAACATCGATGGTGCCATTGCGGGTTACCGCACTCTCACGGGTGCCGCCCCCATGTACGGCAAGTGGGCCTACNNGGCCTACGGATACTGGCAGAGCAAAGAGCACTACCACACCCAGGACGAGGTGCTGGCTGTGGCCAAGGAATACCGCAAGCGCGGGATCCCCATCGACAACATCATCCAGGACTGGAATTACTGGGGCACCATGCGCGACTGGAGCGGGATGGTCTGGGATCGCGTTCGCTATCCCGGGCCGGCCGAAATGATGAAGACGCTCCACGGTCTCAACTTCCATCTCGCGATTTCCATCTGGGGAGGGCTGGGGCCGGATAGCAAGCTCTACAAGGAGATGGACAAGAAGGGTTTTCTCTTCAAGCCCTCGGGATGGGCCGGGTTCAAGTTCTATGATGCCTTCAATCCCAAGGCCAACGACCTCTATTGGAAGTATCTGAAGAAGGGGCTCTATTCCAAGGGCATTGATGGCTGGTGGCTGGATTCCACTGAGCCGGACATCATCAATGCCCTCAGCAAGGAATCCTCCGAATACGAAATGAAGCGGGTCGAGAACAACCACCTGGGCTCCTGGGCGCGGTACCTCAACGCCTACCCGCTGATGATCACCGGCGGACTCTATGACCATCTTCGCAAAGAGAATAGTCGCCAGCGCGCCTACCTTCTGACCCGATCCACATTCGCAGGACAGCAGCGCAACGGCGCCACCACGTGGTCCGGAGATATCGGCGCGAGCTGGGAAATCTACCGCAGACAGATTTCCGCGGGGATCAACCACTCAATGGCCGGGATCCCCTATTGGACCTTCGATATCGGCGCCTTTGTTTTGGGCAGCTATGGCGGCGTCTTCGACCGCGGGATCAAGGAACCCGCCTACCAGGAACTGTACACGCGCATGTTTCAGCTCGGTGCCTTCAGCCCCATTTTCCGCGCCCACGGCTCCGAAGGCCCGCGCGAGATCTGGGAATTCGGTGAATTCTCCGATGCCCTGATGAAGGCCGACCAGTGGCGCTACCGCCTCTTGCCCTACATCTATTCCCAGGCATGGAAGGTCACCAGCGAAGGCCAATCGATCATGCGCGGCCTACCCATGGATTTCCCGAAGGATCCGAAGACCTTCGGCATCGACGACCAGTTTCTGTTCGGTCCTTCGATCATGGTTTGCCCCGTGACGGAGTACATGGTGCACCGTCCGCCCGAACCCACGGTACTGGTTCCCACGGCCAATCTGCGCACCAAAGATGGCCAGCCGGGCGTAATGGTCACCTACAGCAAGGACGTTGACCACAAAGCTCCTTCGCTTGCGCGGGTGGAACCGCAGATCGACCTCATATGGTACACGGGCCGTCCTGACTACGCCACGGAGAGCACCTTCTCGATCCGTTGGGAAGGGAAACTTCAGCCCACCCTGTCCGGTCCGCACCAGCTCCACGTCAAGAGCTTCGGCGCCCGGCGCCTGTTCTTGGATGGCAAGGAATTGCCCTTCCTTTTCGATTCCACCCTGGAGCGCTACACGCATCCGATCCAATTGCAGGCGGGCCGTTCGTACGATCTGGTCATGGAGATCGAGAACCCCACGCCGGGTGCCGTGAAGGCCCAACTCTACTGGAGGACACCGGATCTCTACGCCAAAGAGCAGGTGGTAGTGGCGCGGCCCAAGACGCGCAGGGTTTACCTTCCTGCGGGTGCCGCGTGGGTCGATTTCTGGACTGGCAAGACCATGGTTGGCGGCACCACCATCACGGCCGATGCGCCCATCGACAGGATTCCACTGTTGGTCAGGGCCGGTTCCATCCTGCCGCTTGGACCGACCATTCAGTACGCCGGCGAAAAGCCCGCAGATCCCATCGAGCTGCGCATCTACCCGGGAGCCGATGGCCAGTTTCTTCTCTACGAGGACGAGGGAGACAATTACGACTACGAAAAGGGCGCGTACGCGACCATCGCCTTCCAATGGGACAACCGCAAGCGGCAGCTCACCATCGCGGACCGCAAGGGAAGTTTTCCCGGCATGCTAAAGCAGCGCAGCTTCCACATCGTCTTGGTGAGTGAAGGCCGCGGTGCGGGCATGGACACCACGCATAAGCCCGACCAGGTGGTTTCGTACGATGGCAGTCAGAAGGCGGTGAAGTTCTAGCTAGCCCACAGTGGGAGGGGACGCCGGCTCATGCGTGGCTGAGCACGGCAGCCGGCGTCGGGTGACCAAATGCAAATCAGAGCATCAACGCGACGCTGAAGCTGATCAACTTCACGTCGGACGGCGAAGAGCAGTAGTAGTCACTACCACTACAAGAATAGTCCTCAAAACTATGGTCGGTGAAACTAAGAATGCCGCCAACGGCCATTCTGCCGATCGGGAAGAAGGCACCTGCGGTGAACCCCCAGACTACCCCGTACGCACTGTAGTCCGTTGACCCGTAGTAGCCCGAGGAATCACTGATCGACTGATACCAAGCGAACGAACCAATCTTGGGGCCAACCACGAATTCCACGTATGGAACGCCAAAGTGGAATAGCGGACTGAGAGTGAAATCGAAGAAGGCTTCGGTGACGTCGTAACCGCTGCCGTAGCCCCCCGTATTGGGGTTCATGAAGTCAATGCCCAGCTCCCCGTTGAGCGAGAAGAAGGGACCGATGTGGCCGCCCAACATGGCGCCCAGGCGAAGGCCGGTCGAATAGCCGTCTGAACCGTCGCCGACAACCGAGCTGAAGCCAATATAGGGCAGGAAAAGCAGGCCGCGGCGGGTGGCCGGGCGAGCGGGCGGCTCAGACTGAGGTTCAGTAGCGGGCGGCGGAGGATATGCGGGCGGTGGTGGGTAGTAGCCAGGCTGGGGTGCGGCTTCTTGCGGATATCCCTGTTGTGGGTAGCCTTGCTGTTGCGGGTATCCTTGCTGTGGATAGCCCTGCTGCTGCGGGTATCCCTGGGGCGGGTAGGCTTGCTGTTGCGGGTACCCTGGGGTACTCGGCTGAGCCGGCGCTGGCTGATACCCAGGCTGCTGAGGCGGGTACTGCTGTGCCTGTGCCTGGGCGACACGGGGTGCGAGAACGCTGGCTACGAGAGTACTAAGGGATAGAGCAACCGTTCGGTTCAACATGCGCATCGATGGCCTCCTCGGTGGAGGTTCTTTGTATCATGATTTGCACTGCGCCGCCTCATCAATGATGCAAACGACCGAGCCAGCAAGATGCAAAACTCCTGTAATTTTCATATGTTAGCATGAGGGCATCCCATGCTGTCCCGAGACCCATCGCCGAGGCCCAGGCGGCCTCCTGTGGTAGCAATCGAGGGGGCCCTGGCTTCGCAATCTGGCAGCACTCCCGCCGGTCTTCGGGGCTCAACCCCTTGGCCGAAAGCGCCAGACGCCGACGCTGATCCGGGGTGAAAGGGATCCGCTCCTTGCCGGTGGCGGTCCGGAGGGTCTCCTTCAGAACCCCGTACCTCTTCTGCCCGGCGGCCGGCGTCGGGGCACTAAATGCAAGTCAGAGCATCAACGCGACACTGAAGCTGATCAACTTCGTGTCGACTGTCGAATAGTAATCCCAGCAGTGCCCACCACCTGAGATGCTACAAGAATCTTCCAAGAACCGACGGCCCGTGAAGCTGAGGATGCCGCCAATGGCCATTCTGCCGATTGGGAAAAAGGCGCCTGCGGTGAAACCGTAGACTAATCCGTATCCACTGAAGTCCGCTGAAGCGTTTGAGTACTTTGTCGACGCAACCCAAGCGAACGGGCCAATCTTGGGGCCAACCACGAACTCCACGTGGGGAACCCCAAAGTGGAATAGCGGACTGAGAGTAAGATCAAAAAATGCTTCGGTGACTTCGTAGCCGGAATAGCCCCTGGTGTTGGCGTTCATGATGTCAACGCCCAGCTCACCGTTGAGCGAAAAGCGAGGACCGACATGGCCGCCCAGCATGGCGCCCAGGCGAAGGCCGGTCGAATACCTGTCTGAACCACCGCCCACAATCGAGCTGAAGCCAACGTAGGGCAGGAAAAGGAGGCCGCGGCGGGTGGCTGGGCGAGCGGGCGGTGATGGGTAGTAACCAGGTTGGGGTGCGGCTTCTTGCGGATATCCCTGTTGTGGGTGGGCTTGCTCTTGCGGGTATCCTGGGGCACTCGGCTGAGCCGGCGCTGCTTGATCCCCAGGTTGCTGAGGCGGGTACTGGGGTGGCTGTGCCTGGGCGACACGTGCGAGAACGCTGGCTAGGAGAGTGCCAAGGCATAGAGCAGCTCTTCGATTCAACATGCGCATCGTGGCCTCCTCGGTGGAAGGCCTTTGTATCATGACTTGCAATGCACCGCCTCAACAATGATGCAAACGACCAAGTCGGCAAAATGCAAGATTTCTGGAATTCCCAGGGGTTAGCTGCGAGCACATCCCGTGCTGTCCCGAAACTCATCGCCGATGCCCAGGCGGTTTCACGGTGGTAGCAATTCAAGAGGCCATGGCTTCAGAGGGCTTGTTGAACTTGTCCACGCCTTCGTCCTCAAGCTGGCGCGTCACCTTGGCGAGGCTGATTCCCAGTTCCGGCAACCGTTCCAAGAGTCAGCCGGCAGGCGTGAGTCTCCATCCCATGTGAAGTCTTGCTGTTGTTCACGTGGACTTTTTGCAGCCAACGTGGTTTACAATCGCCCTTGTCATGAAGACATACATCCTCGTCGCGGTTGCGGCAGTGTTCGGATTGCTTGGCTTGTTCACCAGCGGGTGTAGCGATGACACGCTCTCCTGCTCGGAAGTTGACGCCAGCGCCGCTGACGGCGCTAGCGGCGGAGGTGCTGATCTCGCGACGGGCAGCGATGCCTTGGCCAATGTCCCGGATGCTCCCGTCCTGACCGACGCCGCGGATGCGTCTGCCGCAGGTGAGGACGGGGGCGGGGCAGTCGCGGATGCTGGTGGCAACGGTGGTCTGGACCTGGGCAGCGTCGCTGGCGACGGGCCTGGTGTCGACAGCAGTCTGGATCTGGGCGGTGTCGCCAGCGACGGGGCTGGTGGCTTAGACATCGGCGGCTCGGCAGGGCCCGACGCGCAAGTTGGTATCGAAGCCGGCGGCTGACAGCGGCGCCCCGGCCGACGCCAGCAGGGGAACGGACTAGAAACCGCCGTCCTGCTCCTCTTGTCAGACCAGAAGTGCGATCGACAGGATGATTCGATAGGGTGGTGCTAGGCTCTCGCAGCCCGTGAGCCAGGAAACACCGCCACCCCAGCTTGACCTCAGCCCGCTGCCCGGAAAGCAGACCGGCAGCAACTTGCCCGATCTGGTCGGCTTGATGCAGCGGCTGCTGGCGCCCACCGGCTGCCCCTGGGATCGCGAGCAAACCCTGGCATCGCTGCTGCCCTACCTGGTCGAGGAGACCTACGAAGTGGTGGACGCCTTGCACGCGGGCGACGTGCGCGATCACGCCGAAGAGCTGGGCGACCTGCTCTTGCAGATTGTTTTTCAAGCTGAGCTGCGCCACGCAGAGGGCGCCTTTGGCATCGACGATGTCGTGCGCGGGATCGTGGCCAAGCTGGTGCGCCGCCATCCCCATGTGTTCGGCGAGGCGCAGGCCAAGACCTCGGAAGCGGTGCTGGTCAACTGGGCCAAGCTGAAGGCGGTCGAGAAGGCGAAGAAGGGACGCAAGGGCGCGCTCGACGGAATTCCGCGCAGCGCCCCGGCCCTGGTGCGGGCCACGCGCGCCGGAGAAAAGGCCGGTGCGGTTGGCTTTGACTGGCCGGATGCCGCCGGCGTGCGCGCCAAGGTCGACGAGGAAATTGCTGAGCTGGACCGCGCGTGCCAGGCCGGCGATCGAGCTGAGATGATGCACGAGCTGGGCGACACCCTGTTTGCATTGGCCAACCTGGCGCGCAAGCTGGGGCTGGACGCAGAAAATGCCCTGCGCGAAGCCACCGACCGCTTCGCCCGTCGCTTCGGCCACATGGAAGAAACGCTGCAGGCCGAGGGCCGCACCGTCGCGTCGGCCACGCCCGAGGAGTTGGAGCGACTTTGGCAGGCCGCCAAGCGCGTGCCAGGCATCGACACTGCCTGAGCAAGTCCTACAGCCAACCGGCGGCGCGGGCGCCCAGAAGGACCACCACGCCCCACGCGCCCGCTGCCACGTCATCCATCATGACACCCCAGCCCTCGGGCAGGCGCTCGGCGGCGCGCGCGGGCCAGGGTTTCCATTGGTCGAACACTCGGAACAAAACCACGCCGGTCAGAAGGCCGATCCAATTCGCGGGCGCCGCGAGCAAGGTGATGAGCACGCCGGCCACCTCGTCGATGCACACGATCTGTGGATCCTTGATCCCGAGCGTGCGCACCACCTGATTCGACGCCCACACACCCAGAGCCGTAGTCACGACGGCTGCGGCCGCAACCGCGGGCAGGCCGCCATGGTGGGAAAGGAGAAGATACAGGGGAATTGCGCCGAGCGTACCGGCGGTGCCCGGGGCCTTGGGCACCCGGCCGCAGCCGAACCAGATGGCCAGAAGGTACGCCACCCGATACTTCACGACTCGTCTCCCAGCATGGCGCGAACCTCTGCCGAGTATTGTCCCTGTTCGTGCACTAGCAGCGGCGCTTCAGTCTCGGTTTCTTCGACCAGTGCGGAGCAGCGCGCTTCAAAGCAGAAGCGGCTAGCCCGCTCTCCGGCCTGCGCCTGCACCATGCGCAGCCGGGCCATGGCCAGCCCGCGTGCGGCCAGGGCCGCGCGCATCTCGTCCAGACGATCGGCGGGGTAAATCGCGGCCAATCGGCCAGCAGGCCGCAGGGCCGCTTGGGCAACCTCCAGCCACTCGGCCAAGGTCAGCGTCACTTCGTGATGTGCGAGCGAGCGTTCAGCCTGCGGTGGCAGCACGCCCTTGCCCAAGGGGCGAAACGGCGGGTTGCTCGCCACCAGATCGAAAGCCGCGCTGGGCACGCGTCCTGCTCGGCGCACGTCAGCCGCGACGACGGCAAAGCGCGCGCCGAATCCATTGGTCTCCACTGATCGCGCCGCCAGGCTTGCCAGCCGCGGTTGAATCTCCATCCCCAACCCGGTTGCCGCCGGGTCGCGCGCCAGCAACAAGAAAGCCAGCGCGCCGGTGCCGCAGCCAATGTCGAGGAAGTGACCGTAGGGGAGGCGGATGAAGCCCGCGAGCAGGACCGGATCCAGACTGGATCGGAAACCGCGCGCCGGCTGGATCAGCTTGACCCGACCGCGCAGGAGGGTGTCGTGGGTGACCTCATCCGGCTCCGGCGCGCGCGCATCGTCGGCGAGGGTCATATTCTGGGCAGCACCGGCTCCTCTCCGGGATCGATGCGGGCCATGACCAGGCCGGTGGCCAGCTTGGGCTGGAAATAGGTCGACTTCTGCGGCAGCACGAAGCCCGCCTCACATGCGTCGAGCACCTGGGAAACCTTGGTTGCGTTCATGAGAAATGCCGCCTGCACCTCGGAGGCGGCCACTCGGCCCAGGGTTTCACCCAGATCGTGGCTGTAGCTCAGGTTCGACTGCCGGGCCATGGCCTCGGCCCCGATGCCCAGCAGCGGCTCCAGCAGCAGGCCGTGCAGCACGCTCACGTCCAAGCGAGCGAGGGTGGGCGGGCCCAGGCGCGCTAGGTCCGCGTCGGCCCGGAGCTTGAGCCAGGTGGTGCCGCGCACGCCGGCGCGTCGCAGACCAAAGGTCACGCCGGTCTCGCCCTCGCGGCGCAGGCGCTCCTCGATGGCAAGCGCGTCTTCTTCGCTGCCCGACACGACCTCGAACCAGGGACGGCTGCGCTCGGCCAGAGTGGCGATCGCCTCGGACGCCAAGCCATACACCATCCGGTGGGTGGGCAGAACCAGCAAGCCGGGATCCTCGGCGCGGGCAAAGAACATTACCCCCCAGTCGGCCAGAGAGCGGCCAAGCGGCACGGTGGCGGGCCGCAGATCGTCGCGGATGGCGACCATGGTTTCATAGCGGTGATGGCCGTCGGCGATCATCACGNNGCAAGCGCCGTCAAGCGCCGCCTCTATCGTGCCCGCGGGATCGCGATACAGGGAAAACACCTGGGAAAAGTGGGCGCGGGTGGCGCGAATCAACTTGAAGCGATCGATCTTGGGGCCCGACAGGGTGTGTTCGTGAGGCAAGACCACTCGCGAAGAAAATGGCGAAAGCTCGATGAGCGAGATGAACCCCTTGCGGGTGTACTTCTGCGGGCCGGCCGCCCCGGCAAAGGTGAAGCTTTGTTCATAGCGATACAGGGCCGGCCGTTCGTCCTGGCGCAGGGTTCCCTCGGCCAGCCAAGTGTCGAGCTGCGCGCGCGCGTTCTGGTAGCGGGCGTCACCCTCGCCGCGCGGCAGATCCAGGTGCACGATGTTGCGCGGATGGCGTGCCTCCAGTTCCTTGCGCTGGGTTTCGTTGATGACGTCGTAGGGCGGGGCCAGCAGCGGCGCGAGATCGGAAAACCGCCTCTGGTCAAAACGGAGCGCGCGAAATGCGGCTATGCGTGCCATGGGTCGAGAAGTCTATCGCGAGATTCGAGGCTCGGTCACGCCCAAAGCAGAACTCGGGCTCGCGACCGTGTTCTTGACTTTCGTTGCGCGCTTCGGCTAAACGTGGCTCTCGGTACCTCGGGAGTCATATCCAGCATCGACAAGACACGCTTCGAGGTGATCGATCTCGGAGGATGGACGACCGACGCGGAAGAGCACAAGGACAACATCCCCCACACCCACCTCGCAGTCTGGGAAACCTTCCCAGGCCCGCCAACCTGCCACGCCCTCAACGTGGGAAAGCCCTGATAGTCGTCCTCTACTGATAGACGATTTCCATTGCGCAATAGCGCTCGCCACATTGGAAATCCAAACGCAGGCGTCGGCCCTCATCGTCGACCAAGAACCACGGTTCGGCCGGGTGGCGCGGGGACAGATCGCCGGAGGCGCGCGGGCAGCAGCCCATCTCGTACTTGATGCAAGTGCGGCTCAGCATCACCCTGCGGCCGCGCATATCGAGGCCGCTCTCGGCTGCGGGCTCGATCCGCCCCACGCCGTGGCGCCGGTAGAAGGACGCGGCCTTGTGATTGAGCACGTTGCCGAGAAACGACAATTCTCGCTCGGGAAATGCGACCTGGTTGGGTGCGTGTGCGACTGTGCGCACGCGCCGCAGGCGTGCGCGCTGTCGGCGTAGTTCCTCGACCAGAGCGCGGCGCAAGCCATTGAGCGCGGCGAGCGGCAGGTGGGGCATCCGGGGCAGGTCGAGATCGACGCGCGCTGCACAGAACTCGCTCGCGCCCAACTTGGCTAGCTGACGTTCGAGAACCAGACGCGCCTGGGCCGGGTTGTCAGCCCACACGTGGGCGCAGTCGATTTCGCAACTAGCGGTCACTCCGTCCTCGTCGCGGGCATCCAGGCGAAATCCCGCCACGGCCTCAGTCAGCCGCAAATTCACTGTGATCCGGCGCTGGTTCCGGCTGCGCGCCACCTGACTGACAAAGGCGTGGTCGTGATTGCGGAATACACGCACGCCGCGCTCGATGCCACCTAGCTTTTCGGGAAAGACTGCCGCCCCATCGACTTGGTTGACCACTGTGCCGTGCAATTCCTGGTTGCGGCCAAAGAAGCTGATGCCATCGCCACTGTGCAGGGAGGCGGTGGTTTCCAGGGCGAAGGAGTCGCGACGCACGTCGGCCACGCGCCCCAGAGGCTCGCCCACGTGTTTGGGCGAATCGGGCGAGGCTACGGTGGCGCCGCGGCCGTGCAGAAAGTATGTCGTGTAGCCGCGATTGAAGGTCTTGTCGGGATCCGGTTCGAACCCCAGCGTGGTCGTGCCCGACGAGGCACGCCGGCCCCCGAGCTCAGCCAGCACGGCGTCCAGTTTGCGCCGGTAGTGACCCACCACATTCATCACGTACGCCTTGTTCTTCAGGCGTCCCTCGATTTTGAAAGAGGTGACGCCGGCTTCGACCAGTTCGCGCAGCTCGGCGGTCAAGTTCAAATCGCGCAGCGACAGCAGGTGCTTCTCGCGCACCAGGGTTGCGCCCGCCGCATCTTGCAAGCAATACAAACGACGGCAAGGCTGGGCGCACTGGCCGCGGTTTCCGCTGCGGCCACCGAGAGCGTAGCTCAAGCTGCACTGTCCGCTCATGCTGACGCACAGGGCGCCATGGATGAATGCCTCCAGTTCGAGACTGGTGGCGGCGCGAATGGCGCGGATCTGGTCAAGCTCCAGCTCGCGGGCCAGGATGGCGCGCGAGAAACCGACCTTCTCCCAGAAGGCCACACGCTCCGCACTGTGATTGTGCATCTGGGTGCTGGCAATGAGGGGCAGGGGCGGCAGATCGCATTCCAGCAGCCCGACATCCTGAATGATGAGTCCATCCACGCCCGCCTCATGAAGCTGCCAGCATAGGCGCTCGGCTTCGGCCAGCTCGTCGTCGCGCAGCAGGGTATTGACCGTGGCGTACACGCGCGCCCACATCCGATGCGCATACGCAGTCAGTTTCTCGATATCCGCAATGCTGTTGCCCGCTGCCTCGCGGGCGCCGAAGCGCGGCGCGCCCACGTACACCGCATCGGCGCCGCAATCGATGGCCGCCTGGCCGCATTCCAGATCTTTGGCGGGCGCGAGCAGCTCAAGGCAAAGCATGGACGACAAGTGGGTCCCCGGTCGGGCCGGGATTTCGCCCATTCTGGGCAGGAGAAAGCGAGGGTGCCAGTGGTCAAGGAAGAGCCGCTTTCGCCATGCGCGCGGGCTCACGCCGCAAGAGAAGCTAGTGTCTCAAGATCAAAGACACCCGGCGGGGTAATAGGATAAAGCACCACCGGCAAAGGCTCCCCCCACGAGGATTCCGTTGGCGCACCACGCTAGGGAGGGGCCTAGGACCTTGACAGTCTGATCATCGATGGGCACGCTCGGTTCTCCGTTAGTAGAGTTGGGACTGTCTGCAAATGCACACACAAGCCCGGCTTGGCAGGGCGATGCGAACGTGCAGATACTATGACTGGCGACGGTAGCGCAATCAGTGATCGTCGGCTGGGCGGTATCAGGCTGGACGTTCTGGCACCCCGGAGCACATATTCGATACCGCAACAGGGCTCCCCTCCACGGGGCGGGGTAGGGGGGTGGGGGAGCCTGGTACCAAGCGCAGGCCGCCACCTCGATACAGCACGGGTCATCCGTGGGGCGCGCGCATTCACCACTACACCAGGTGCACGCATCGTTGGTATGCCCGTCGGAGAGTCCCGAAGCGCAGTCTGCCCAAGAGACGCTCGGGTTGTACGACGGGCAACTATCGGCGTTCGAGTCTAGGAGGGTTGAAGCTATGACTACCACTTTGTGACCCGCACACGCGAGAAGTAGGTATGGATTGCTTCCTGCAGCCGGCCCAGTGCAGAAGACGCCTGGACCGCAGGAATCGGCATCGTAACAGTGATCCCCCATCTTGACCGTCGACCACACGTCAACAGTCGGCGGGCAGACGTACACGCCGCCCGAGGCACCGGCTCCGCCGCTGTCCTGATTTTCGCTTCCAAGCTGAACGTTACTTCCGCAGGCGGCCGTCAGGCCCATCCCAGCAACGATGGCGAAAGCGACGTGGATCTTCTGAGTATGTCTGGCCGTATTCATGACTCTTCTCCTTGACGATTGGCCGATTGTGCCTTTCACTGTGACAGTGGCCGTTGGCCCAATGATCCGTGAAGAAAACGTCGGGCTAGCTAGCGCGCGGGTGTGATGCAGGCCACACGCACGCGGTCAAGCAGGGGTGAATTGGGCGAGGAACGCATGAATGCCTCAGCTTGGGCTCGCGCGCCGGGACCAGGATGGGCCTGGCACGCGGCGATGGCGGCCATGGCTTGGCGTTCTTCGTCGAGTGCGCCCTTACCGAAACGCAGATCGTATTCGCGTAGCGCCTCGAGTGCCTGCGCTGGCCGGCCCACGCGCAATTCTTCCCGCACGCGCTTGAGCACCGCGACCTCGGCATCGAGCTGATCCTCTTGCGTGAAAGACTCCCTGTCCCGGCTGATCTGTGCCGCCGGCCTGTGCGGCTTGCCTGGCCGCCGCTCCTGGCTTTCCGCGGACGAAGGAGCGATCGCCGGCGGGGGCGCCATCTCCGGGATTGTGACGGGCGATGCGGTTGTGTCGCGCGCGGAGACGACGGAAGCCCGCGCGTGCGCTGACCCGCTCGCCGCGCCTTGCGATCGCCGCCAATGCACCAGCCCGGCTGCGCCGCCGCCAACCAGCGACACTGCCAAGGCCGCTAGGCCCAGCTTCATTCCCAGCGTCATGGTTCCGGCCGCCGCGCTCGACGCTGCCGCGCCCACGGCCAGCCGGACCATGACCGCGCGCCTGATTCGATTGCGATCGGCGGGTGAGGGATCATCGGCATCCCGCGCGGCTTGCACGATGGCGAGCGATCGAGGATCGAGATCGTTCATGGTGTTCCCCCTAGCTCGTGGGTGTGAAAGCGCGCCAATGCCTGTTGGAATTCCTGGCGCGCGGCACGCAGGCGCGAATAGATGGTGTTGAGGTTGGCCCCGAGGACTTCGGCGATTTCGACTGCCGAAAGTTGCTCGACCTCGGCCAACACGAACACCTCCCGCTTCTCGCAATCCAGCCGGTCCAGCAGGCAGTCGAGAATGCGAACCGCGTCCTTGCGCTCGGCCGCCTCTGCTGGCCCGCGGGTCTGGCTATCGCGAAGCCCGTCGAGGTCGTCGAGCGATGGCGACGGGCGATGGCCGGGCTTGCGCAGTTGCGTGCGGAAATACTGGCGTACCACGCGCACCAGTATCTTGAGCAACCAGGTCTTGACCTGCGCGCGCCCTTCAAACTCCGGTAATCGGCGATGGGCCACGACGAATACCTCTTGCACGACATCGTCGGTGTCTCCGGGATCGATACCGAGCCTGCGCGCTGCCCGCCAGATGAACTTCAAGTTCTCCTGGTAAGCCGTCTCGAAATCGGGGAGGGCCGGACATGGCTCGCCCCCATCCGGCTGCGAGCTTGCGGCTGCGGGCCGAATCCTGCGCAGGGAAAGCAGGCTCATGCCTTTCATAGTGGCCGGTTTGCGGCAAATCCGTCGTCAGAAACGCAGTTCGACGCCAGCAGTCAGTCGACCGCCCACGGGGGCGGATCGGAAGATGGGCACCTGCGGATCATTCCCGCGAATCTGAACTGACATTGTCCACGCGATCGTTCACGAGCATCGTCGGCAACTGTTCATACGGTGCGGATTCGGGGAAGAAGAACGACATGGCCAATGCCACCGTGACCTGGGAATCTCCCTTCCACTCCCCCATACGCATGATCGCCGACGGGAACGGCAACTTCACGTGGAAGAACGTGCCGGATCAGCGGGCCACCATCACGTGCAAGCGGGCGGGCCGGTCCACCACCCGATGGTTCTACCGCCCGGATCGGGGACTCAGCATCCTGGCACAGAGTCTGGAAGAGCGAACAAGCCGGCGTTGCGACAGAGGCCTCACGGTATTGGATAGCCGTGGCAGACCCGTGGAGGCCGCGGGAGTCATCCTGTGGGGTTCCGATCCCTCAAGATGGAATTGGATGTTGGCCTGGTCGAGCACCCCACACTTGGACGGCGCTACTTGAAGCTAGAAGTTGTGCTCCAGCCGCAAGAGCAGCGCCACGAGGACATCCGCTGGCCCGCGGGTGCCACCATTGCCGGCGAGGCAGTCTCGGAAAAGACTGGAAAGCCGATTGCGAATGTGTACGTCGTGGCCCTTCCCAAGGGCGCCCACGAACTGCAGAATCAAGATCACCCGGACAGCGTCACCCTGCGAACCGACAGCGAAGGTCGCTTCGTGTTCCGGCATCTTGCCTCGGGGGTCTGGACCGTGCGCGTCGGGAAGTCGGCCAAGGAGGTGACCACTGGCGACACCCACGTGCGCCTGGTCGTGCCTTGATCGAACCCTTCGCCTTCGCGGCTATCTGCGGCCGGCCCGCTCGGGGAAAAGTTGGGCTAGACCGTCGGCATTGGCTGCGCACAAACCGCGCTCAGTAACCAGGGCGGTCACCAAGCGCGCGGGCGTGACATCGAAGCCGGGGTTGGCCACCGGGCTGTCGGGCGGGGTGATCAGCACCGAGGTTGGCTTTCCGTCTGGCCCGAGTCCGCGCACCAGGCGCACCTCGTCGGCGCTGCGTTCTTCGATGGGGATCTCGGCCACCCCGTTGCGGATGGTCCAGTCGATAGTGGGACTGGGCAGGCAAACGTAGAACGGCACCTGGCAATCACGCGCGGCCAGCGCTTTCAGGTAGGTGCCGATCTTGTTGCACACATCGCCTTCTGCCGTGGTCCGATCCGTGCCCACGAAGCAAAGGTCGACGGCGCCATGTTGCATGAGGTGGCCGCCGGCATTGTCCACTATCACATGGTGGGGCACGCCATGTTGGCCCAATTCCCAGGCGGTAAGGGAGGCGCCCTGGTTGCGCGGCCGGGTTTCCTCCGCCCACACATGCACTGGGATCCCCGCATCGTGCGCCTTGTACACTGGCGCCAAGGCGGTGCCCCAGTCCACCGTGGCCAGCCAGCCGGCGTTGCAGTGGGTAAGTACGTTCACTGGACTCCGTCCCTTGCGCTCGGCGATCGCTTCGATGATGCGCTTGCCGTGCTCGCCAATAGCCGAACCCAGGGCTACGTCATCGTCGCAGATCTGCGCTGCGCGCCGGTAGGCGGCACCAGCGCGTTCCGCTGCCGGCAATTTGGTTGTGGCGGCGCGCATCTCGTCCAGGGCCCAACGCAGGTTGACCGCGGTGGGCCGCGTGGCCAGGAGCTGCGCATACGCGCGCGCCAGGCCCGCGTCGCTGGGGTCTTGTCGCAAAGCCAGCGCAATTCCATACGCGGCAGTGGCGCCGATGAGCGGCGCGCCTCGCACCACCATATCGGCGATGGCGCTAGCCGCATCCTTGCACGTCTGCAGTCGCGCCAGCCGGAATTCGTGTGGCAACAGGGTTTGGTCGATAACCTCGACTGACCAGCCGTCGGCGTGCAGACGGATAGTACGATAGGGAACTCCGGCTACATTCATGGCTAGTCCAAATACTTCGACGTGATCGGCGCCAGGCGATCCCGTACCTCACGTGGAATGTGGCGTCGGTCGCTCCAGATGGCCAGCTTGAGCGCCTGCTGGCAAGTGCAGGCGCTGGCGGACAGCGACGCGATGGCAGGCAACCCGGCACGGATCAAGGCCAAGGCATTCTGGGTTGCGGACTGCACGTTGCCGATGATCTCCTCCAAGAGGTGAATCTGGTCCACGTCGGTCCGGTGCGCCCGCCAGCAGTCATAGTCAGTCGACAGAGCCAGCGAGGCGTAGCAGATTTCGGCCTCGCGAGCCAACTTGGCTTCGGGCATGAGGGTCATGCCGATGAGGTCGCCGCCCCACTGTCGGTGCATCTCGCTCTCAGCGCGCGAGGAGAACTGCGGGCCCTCCATGCACACGTAAGTGCCGCGCAGGTGGACCTTGACCGGGATTGTGGCCGCCGCACTGGTCAGCGCCGCGCGCAGGGCCGGGCAGAAGGGCGCGGCCATCTCCACGTGCACCGCCAGACCCTCGAAGAAAGTTCCCAGCCGGCGATAGGTCCGGTCGATGGCCTGATCCGGCAGCACCAGATCGCGCGGTGCAATTTCCTCGCGCAAGCTGCCTACCGCGCCGCTGGCGATGATGCGAGTCACGCCCAGTTGCTTGAGCGCGAAGATGTTTGCCCGATACGGCACGCTGGAAGGATTAAGCACATGGCCTTCGCCGTGACGGGAGAGCAGGGCCACGGGAACGCCGCCCACTTCGGTTGTGACAATGGGGGCTGAGGGACGGCCAAAGGGCGTGTCGATGTCATGGGTTTGGCCCTTGCCGACCGTACCGAGTGTGTCGCCAAGTCCGGTTCCTCCGATGATGCCGATCATGAAGACCTCCGTGGTTCGTCGAGGGCCACAGCCTGCATCGCCCGGCACGCCGGCGCAAGCCGGATGCTGGCCGTTTCTACAAGTACTGGCGCAAGATCCGCCGGCTGTGCGCGTCCAATTGTGGCACCGAAGTGATGCGGTAACGGATGCCGTGACTGTCGATCAGTAGGGCGCCGTCGCTGCCCATGCGGCGGATGTTGTCTTCACTAGGCAGCTCGAAGCTGGTGTCGCCCCGGTCAGTCTTGACGAACCACTGGCTGGCCACGCCGCCCTCGACCACGTCTAGGATGCGCAGGATGCGCGGGATGAACTCGCGCCGCGCCAGTTCCGCGGCGAGCTGGTCGCGCGTTTCATGGTCGAGTTCGGAAACCTCGGTCAGGCAGAGGACCTCCTTCCCGCTTTCGTCGCACAGGGAAATCCACTGATCAGGCGCGGAGAACGGGAAAGCACGCACCGGCGTGACGCCACTGTGGCTTTGCCCGTTGGCCAGGGTCACCACCAGTCGGCCAAAGGCGTCATGGTGCAGGCGAATGGGAAGCGTAGCGGCGTTGTCGCTCACGCGTCGCCTCCCTCGCGCTCGGGCATGGGCGGTGGCAACTCACGCGGCGGCTCGGGACTGCCCAACTCCTGCCCTGCCTGCATTTGCGCTTGGTAGAGCTGCGCGTAGCGGCCGCCCGCGGCCAAGAGATCCGCATGCTGTCCCACCTCGACGACTCGGCCGTGTTCCAGCACGACCAGCCGATCCGCCTTGTGCAAGGTGCTCAACCGGTGCGCAATCGCGATGGTGGTGCGGCCGCGCACCAGGTTGTCGAGTGCCTCCTGGATCTCGCGCTCGGTTTGCGTGTCCACCGACGAGGTCGCTTCGTCGAGGATAAGGATGCTTGGGTCGATGAGCAGGGCGCGCGCAATCGAGATGCGTTGGCGCTCTCCCCCCGACAGGGTGTGGCCGCGCTCGCCCACCATGGAATCGTAGCCATCGGAGAGCTGCAAAATGAATTCATGCGCGCGCGCCGCCCGCGCCGCCGCCACGATCTCGGCGCGGGTGGCGTCAGGCTTGCCGTAGGCGATGTTCTCCGCGATGCTGCCCCAGAAGAGAAAAGGGTCCTGCAGCACGATGCCGATGTGACGGCGGTACTCCGCGATGGGGAAGGACCGGATGTCAGTTCCGTCCACCAGCACCGCGCCCTCGCTTACGTCGTAGAAGCGGCAGACCAGATTGACCAGGGTGCTCTTGCCCGCGCCGGTGGTGCCCACCAGGCCGATCATCTCGCCGGGCCGTACCTTTAGGCTGACGCCGTCGATGACTTGCCGGCTGCCAAAGCGGAAACTGGCGTTGCGCACCTCGATGGCGCCGCCAATTTTTTCGGGATGAACTGGATGCGCCGGCTCAGGCACGCCGGGTGGCCGATCCAGAATTTCAAATAGGCGCTGGCTGCTGGCCGCGGCTTTTTGTGTGGCGGTGACCATGCGGCTCATGGACTCGAGCCGCGCGTAGAAACGACCAATGTAGGCCAGAAAAGCCACCAACACGCCCACCGTGACCCGGCCGCTGAAGACCTGCCAGGCGCCGACCACCCAGACTACCAGCAGGCCAATCTGGGTGAGCAGGGCCACCGCGGGCCAGAAGAAGGTCCACACCCGGTTGACCCGATCGTTGGCCGCGATGATGCGCAAGTTGGCGGCGCGGAAGCGCTCGATTTCACGTCTTTCCTGCGCAAAGGCTTTCACCACGCGAATGCCTGGAATGGTGTCGGCCAGCAGGCTGGTCATCCCGTCCCAGGCGCGGCCGCCGTGCAGAAAGCCGTGGGTCATGCGGTCGCGCAGGTGCACGGTCAGCCACGCGATGATCGGGAAGGTACACAGGGTGGCGGCAGCCAGGATGGGGTCGATGCTGATGAGCACCACCGCGGTGCCCACGATCATGAGCACGTCGGCGATGAAGTCGACCAAGGTGTCCGCGAGGAAGTTGCAGATACGATCGGTGTCGTTGCTGATTCTCGCCACCAGATCGCCGGTGCGCTTGGTGCCGAAGTAGTCCAGCGACAGCCTCTGCAGGTGGGCATAGGTGGTGTTGCGCAAATCCGCGCTGATTCGCTCGCTGACCCAGGCCAGCACCCAGCCCTGGGCCCAGCCCAGCGCCCAGGCGAGCAGCGATGCGCACGCAAAAGCAATCAGGTAGAAGCCGACGCGGCGGAATCCGGCGAGACGCTCTCGCTCAATGCTGCGCACATCGCGGGCGCTCAGCGTCGGCGCGGAGCGCATCTCTTTGACGTGGTCCTGGTAGGGCTCCAGCACCTTGTCGACCAGAGGCCAGGTCAGATAGGGCGGAACCAGGCCGGCAGCGGTTCCCCCCAGGGTAAGCACAAGCCCAAGCACCAGCGCGGTGGTGTGGGCACGGGCAAAGCGAAATAGACGGAAAAGCGAACGCACGTTGACCGGTGCGGTGGGCTTCTCGCCCTCGGGCACGGCCAGCTCGTCGTCCGGGCCGGGTTCGCCCGGCCCGTGGCCGGTGGCCAGACGGTCGAAGGCGTCCGTCAGGTCACGTGCGGCGCCTGCCAAACCCACCGTGTGGTACCAGCATGCCAGGCGCGTGGTCGGGCCGAACGCTTCCAGCGTGCCCAGGCCGCCCCGATCGCGTGCTTGCAACCGCGCGACCTGGTCGAGCGGCCACGCGCGTAGCTGGGCGCCTTCCTGCGCCAGCAAGCGGCGATCGGTCAGCACCACCAACCCCTCGCAGTATCTCAGCCGGACATCCAGATCGGGCTGGAAAATCGCGCGCAGCGATTCGCCCGTGGCGAGCACAGCCTGCACCATGCCGCGCAAGGGCTCAGGGAGCTGGTTGCAGGTTGCGTCTAATTCGGTCAAGGTGCGCTGCTCATTTCCCGCGCGGGGTGTCTTCTTCGCCGCAGTCGACGAAGTTGGGGTCCAAAATACACCACGGTTTTCCCTGTGACACAGTTCGATTAGTCTCTTAGACGTCATCTGACAGCAGCCATTCAAGAAATTGCCCATGGAGATCCAGAGAATCTTCGCCCTGCGCGGCCCGAACATCTGGTCGCGGTACCCGGTGCTGGAAGCATGGGTGGACCTCAAGGACTTGAAGGACAGGTCGTCTAGTTCCGTACCCGGTTTCAATGATCGGCTGATGGCGTGGCTGCCGACCATGATCGAGCACCGCTGCAGCGTAGGCGAGCGCGGCGGTTTCTTTTCGCGCCTGCGTGACGGTACCTATCCGGCGCACATCCTGGAACACGTCACCATCGAGCTGCAGAACCTGGCCGGCACGCGCGTGGGATACGGCCGCGCACGTGAGACGGCGGAAGAGGGCGTGTACCGGGTCGTGGTGCGCTACCGCGACGAGCGGCTGGCGCGCGCCTGCCTGCTCGCTGCGCGCGAGTTGGTGCTGGCCGCCCTGCACGACACGCCCTACGACGTTGCACAGGAGGTCCGCAAGCTGCGCGAGCTGGCCGACCGGGTGTGCCTGGGCCCCAGCACGGCCGCCATCGTGGCGGCGGCCGATGCGCGTGGCATTCCCGTCCGCCGACTCAACGAGGGCAGCTTGGTGCAGCTCGGCCAGGGTGCCAAACAGCGCCGTATCTGGACGGCCGAGACCGACCGGACCAGCGCGGTGGCTGAATCGATTGCGCAGGACAAGGAGCTGACCAAGACCCTGCTGCGCGCGGGTGGCATTCCGGTTCCCGAGGGCCGCCTGGTCAGCGACGCGGCCGATGCCTGGCGCGCGGCCGAGGAGATCGGCATACCCGTGGTGGTCAAGCCGCGCGACGGAAACCACGCCCGCGGCGTGTTCACCAGCCTGACCAGCGAAGCTCAAGTGCGAGCCGCCTTCGCGGCGGCGAGCGGCGAGGGCAGCAGCGTGATTGTCGAGAGGTTTGCCGAGGGCGCCGAACACCGTCTGCTGGTGGTGGGTGGCAAGCTGGTGGCAGCCGCGCGGGGAGAAATCGCCAGCATCGTCGGTGACGGCCAACGAACCGTGGCGCAGCTCATCGAAAAGCAGCTCAATTCCGACCCCAGGCGCGGCCCGTACGAAACCTGTCCCCTCTGCCAGATCAGCTTGCAAGACCAGGCCACCCTCATGCAACTCGAACGTCAAGGCTACCGCCCCGAGGGCGTTCCCGCTGCGGGCGTGTCGGTGGTGGTGCAGTACAGCGACAATCTGGCCATCGATGTCACCGATCAGGTTCACCCCAGCATCGCGGCCCACGCGGCCCTGGCGGCCCAGATCGTCGGCCTGGACGTGGCTGGTCTCGACGTGGTGGCGAACGATATCTCGCAGCGGCTGGAAGACCAAGGCGGAGTCGTGGTCGAGGTCAACGCCGGGCCAGGGCTGGCGATGCACTTGGCACCCTCGGTTGGGGCGCCCCGACCGGTGGGCGAGGCCATCGTGGACACGCTCTTTCCGCCGGGCGAGAACGGTCGCATTCCCCTCGTATGCGTGACCGGTACCAACGGCAAGACCACGGTTACTCGCCTGGTTGCGCACATTCTGCGCTCGGCCGGGCGGGTGGTGGGCATGACCTCCAGCGACGGCATCGACGTATCGGGCCGCACCATCGAGGACGGGGACTGCGCCGGGCCGCGCAGCGCGCGCAAGGTCCTGCTCAACCCGCAGGTCGAGGCCGCGGTGTTCGAAGCCGCTCGCGGTGGGATCCTGCGCGAGGGTCTTGGCTTCGACCGTTGCGACGTCGCGGTGGTGACCAACATCGGCGCGGCCGACCATTTGGGACTGCACAACGTGAACACCGTCGACGACATGTTCACGGTGAAGCGTTCGCTGGTGGATGTAGTCCTGCCCACCGGCTATGCCGTGCTCAATGCCGGCGATCCGCTGGTGGCGAAGATGGCACCGCTGTGCGCGGGCTCGGTGATCTTCTTCGCCCAGGATGGCACCCATCCGACCCTGCTGGATCATCGTGCGCAAGGCAAGCGCGCCGCCTTCGTTCGCGATGGCCAGTTGATTCTGTGCGAAGGAGCGTCGGAAACCGATCTCATTTCGATCAATGAGATCCCCATTACCTACTCCGGACGCGCGCCCTTTCAGGTGGAGAATGCCTTGGCGGCCGCCTCGGCAGCGTGGGCCCTGGGTCTATCCCAAGAAGCCATTCGTACCGGCCTGGAAACCTTCCGCGCCGATCGTCAGGACGATCCCTGCCGATTCAACCTCGTGCCCCACGGCGAAGCCACCCTGCTTATTGATGACTGCCACAACGTCTCTGCCCTAGCCGCGGTGGTTTCTGCGCTGGACCGGTTTCCCTATCGCAAGCGCGCCGCGGTCTATGCTGCCGGTGACGCGAGACGAGACGAAGACATTGTGCGGCAAGGAGAGATCCTGGCCGCCGCATTTGACCGCGTCATTCTCTATGACGACCCGTCAGCCACGGATCGGGCTCCTGGTGATATCCCCGGCCTTCTCCAAAAGGGCCTAGCGATTGGGCCAAGGGTGGCTGAAATCATTTGTGTTTCTGACTATCGCGAGGCCGTGGGCCAAGCCTTGGCGCTGCTTGCACCGGGCGAGTTGGCGCTGGTGCAAACCCTCGACGGCGATATCGAAACAAGTCTTGGTGTGTTATCGGCCATCGGCGTGGTTGGCGAAGAGAAAAAGGCACGTGGTAGTGCCGGAGCTGCGAATAAACCCCATTCGCGGTCCGTCGCACTACCAGTGACCATCCGGTCTCCATCTAGGCCGGACTCAAAGAAAAACTGACCAAACCCGAGACGGCCGCCATGCAACTCACCAGAATTCGTGCACTTAGGGGACCCAATATCTGGAGTCGTCACACCGCGCTTGAGGTAGGCGTGGATCTCGGCCCGGCCAATGTAGCCGTCTCCGAAATTCCGGGATTCGAAGCACGGCTGCGCGATCTTCTTCCTGACATGCTCTCCGGGGTGCAATGGGCTGCGGCGGATCTTGGCGGCGCGACGGCCGAGAGTGCCACCCTGGCGCATGTCTTGGAGCGGGTGGCGATGGCACTGCAGAAGGGGGCGCGGGTGCCCGTGTCCTTCAGCAAGACGACCGCAACTCACGAAGAGGGAGTGTTCAAGGTCATAGTCGAATATCGCGAGGAGGATGTGGCTCGGGCGGCGGTGGAAGCGGCGGTCCAGATCATCGACGCTGTACTGGCCGAGCGAAGCTTCGCGGTGGACGCCACGGTCAAGCAGTTGCGTTCCCAGGACGAGGATCTGCGCCTGGGTCCCAGCACCGGGGCCATCGTGCGGGCCGCCGACGCAAGGGGTATTCCCACGCGCCGGCTGAATTCTGGCAGTCTGGTTCAGCTCGGCTGGGGCTCACGCCAGCGACGTATCCTGGCGGCTGAAACTGATCGCACCAGCGCCATCGGCGAGTCTATCGCGCAAGACAAAGAGCTCACTAAGCTACTGCTCCGATCGGTCGGCGTGCCTGTGCCCGCCGGCGGTCCGGTCAAGGACGCCGATGAGGCTTGGGAGATGGCACAAGAGGTCGGTCTTCCGGCGGTGGTGAAGCCCCAGCATGGAAATCAGGGCCGCGGCGTGGCCGTCAACCTGACGACGCGCGAGCAGGTGCTTGCCGCTTTCCAGGCCGCGCGGGCCGAGGGCTCGTCAGTGTTGGTGGAACGCTTCGCCCAGGGCGCGGACCACCGACTGCTGGTGGTGGGCGACCGGATGATAGCGGCGGCTCGTCGGGATCCGCCCCGGGTGCAGGGCGATGGCAAGTCCACCGTGGCCGAACTGGTAGCAGTGGTGAACGCGGACCCGCTTCGGGGCGAAGACCATTCCACCTCGCTCAGCAAGATGCTTCTGGACGCGATTGGCCTGGCGGTCTTGGCCGGCCAGGGCTACACGCCTGATTCGATCCCGGTAGCGGGCGCGCAGGTTCTCTTGCGCCAGAACGGCAACTTGAGCACAGGCGGCTCGGCCACCGACGTGACTGACCGAGTGCACCCCGAAGTCGCCGCCCGCGCAGTGGACGCGGCTCGCGTGGTCGGGCTGGACGTAGCTGGCGTGGACGTGATCTGCCGCGACATCAGCCGGCCTCTGCAAGAGCAGGGGGGGATTGTCGTCGAGGTCAATGCCGCGCCCGGGCTGCGCATGCACCTGGACCCGTCGATCGGAAAGCCGCGGCCGGTGGGCGAGGCCATCGTGTCCACCATGTTCCCGCCCGGCGAAAACGGGCGCATTCCGCTCGTGGCAGTGGCCGGCACCAACGGCAAGACCACCACCGTGCGCATGGTCGGCCACATCCTCAAGGCCTTCGGACGGCACGTGGGCATGGCTTGCACCGATGGCATCTACATCGACGACCGGCGCATCGACACCGACGATTGCAGCGGGCCGCGCAGCGCGCGCGCAGTGTTGTTCAATCCGCGGGTGGACGCGGCTGTGCTGGAAACCGCGCGTGGGGGCATTCTGCGCGAGGGCCTCGGCTTCGACATGTGCGACGTGGCCATCGTCACCAACATCGGCGAGGGCGACCATCTGGGCATGGCAGGCATCGAGACCACGGAACAACTGGCCGTGGTCAAGCGCACTATCGTGGAGAACGTGGCGCCCACGGGCGCGGCTGTGCTCAACGCCGCGGATTCCATGACGGTGGCGATGGCGCCCTACTGTCCGGGTTCGGTGATCTTCTTCGCGCGCGATCCGCAGCACCCGCTCATCGTCGCTCACCGCGCGCGCGGCGGCCGCGCCGTGATCGTGCGCAACGAGACGGTTGTGCTGGCCGAAGGCAGCCGGGAGCAGCGGGTGACCAGCTTGGGCGCGGTGCCGCTGACTCGCGACGGGAAGATCGGCTTCCAAGTAGACAACGTGCTCGCTGCCACTGCCGCGGGTTGGTCGGTGGGCGTGCCGTGCGAGGTGATGCGGGCCGCTCTGGCCACCTTCACCAGCGATACCCGCAGCACTCCGGGACGGTTCAACGTGTTGGACTACGAAGAGGCAACCATTGTGGTCGACTACGGACACAACGCCGACGCCCTGGTGGCGCTCATCGACGCCATCGGTCGCATGCCCCACGATCGGCGGCTGGTAGTGTACACGGCGGCGGGAGACCGGCGCGATGTGGACATCATTCGCCAGGCCGAGATCATCGGCAACGGCTTTGACCACGTGATCATCTACGAGGACAAGTGCACACGTGGCCGGCCCGATGGCGAAGTAGTGTCGCTTATGCACCGCGGGCTGGCGCGCGGCACTCGGGCGGCCGAGATCATCGAGACACGGGGCGAGCAGCACGCCATCGAGGCGGGGTTGCGCATGTTATTGCCCGGAGACTTGATCCTGGTTCAAATCGACCAGGTGGATCCCTCCCTGGCCTTCATCGAGCAGTTCGTTGCTGCCCACCGCTTGCCCGCTGCCTCCGCCGTACGCGCGCAGGCAGGTGCGGCCGCTTCGCAATCCGACAAGCGCGCCGTGGACATCGGACCCCAGGTCGCGTGACGGCCGCCGTACTGGCAGAGCCGCGTCCTGCGTCGGCGTTACGGCGAGCCACCCGACGCGGCTGAGGCCCTCGACCATCTGGCCAATGCCTC
>PMJO01000197.1:25768-35074 GCA_003158455.1 Myxococcales bacterium
ATTCTGGACCACCTCGGAATCGCCAGCGAAGCCCCGCGCCGCACTGCCGCGCGCCCGCCGCCACAGGCCGAGCTTTCGGGCACGGCCAACCTCGCCCAGGTCGACTACGCTGACCCGCCCAGTCCCGAGTTGGGCAGCCGTCAAAGACCGGCGCGCGAACTCAGCGCGAAAAAAATCGAGTCAAGAGCATTGAAATCCACGCGCAGCCAATCACGCTGACGAGCAGGGCGATACCGGCGCGGCGGCGCCCCCAGGCGGTGATGTCCTTGCGCCGCAGTGCCTGCACGGCAAGGACAAGCGAATAGGGATGGATCAGCCCCATGAGCCACAGGCTGACCAGCGCCACCCGCATGGAACGATAGGCCGCGCGGTCGCCGGGACTGATGGAG
Organism: Myxococcales bacterium; assembly: GCA_003158455.1. Taxonomy (GTDB): domain Bacteria; phylum Myxococcota_A; class Polyangia; order Fen-1088; family Fen-1088; genus Fen-1137. The sequence goes on from PMJO01000197.1 coordinate 26,158, forward strand.
CCGTCGTCGTCTTTGTTATCCTGGTGAGGGCTCGCTGGCTCTCCCGAAGCCGGTGCAGCCAGGTTCTCCGCGCTGGCCGCGAGGGCCGCGTCCTCGGCCAGGCCCGGTTGTTCGAGGATCTGCTTGGCACGCTCGAGGTCAGACTGGCGAACCTGCACCCGAATGCCGCCGATGGCGCGGTTGAGATGCCACGTCTGAGCCGCCGTGATCGCGTCGGGAATCAAACACTCGATGCCTTCCGATTCGAGACGGCCACACAGAAGCTGCGCCGCCGGCAGTTCGCCGAAGCGGACGAGGGTAACGATTTCCTCGGGCTCGACAGGGCCAGACACGCGCGGACAGTAACACGCGCCAGGCGGAGTTGGGGAATGCTGTCTCTCCCGCGACCAGCCTTTGCCTCGCAGCAGGCCACGCACGCGCTCGGCGATCTCGGCGCGAATCTGGCGGACCCGTTCGATGGATTTGCCCTTCGGATCTTCGAGCGGCCAATCGTCGCGTTCGAGCCCGGGCACAACGGGGCAGGACTCGCCACAGCCCATCGTGATGAGCAGCGATGCCGTAGAAGCAAGCTCCTGGGTCAGCTTTCGCGGTACCACCGTGGAGAGATCCACACCAAGTTCCAGCATCGCCTGCACGACTTCGGGATGCCCAGAGCGCCACGTGAACCAGCCGGTCAAGGCCGGCACCTCGACGAGCGGACCGATGACGGCCGCGAAAGCCACCATGTTGGTCGATGCCCCGGCGGAATCATTGGCACGAACGCTATTTGTGGAACAGCTTCTAGGCACGAGGTCAGGGCAACGGCGTTGGCTGGCCCTGGTTGTTTGCTCCCCAGCAAACTGGAGTGCCGTCTATCTCGATTCCGCATGTATGGTTTCTGCCAGCGGCGATCGCGATGAACGTTCCGACGGGTGGACTCGCCTGGCCGCTAGTATTGTCGCCCCAACACTCGACGGTCCCAGCCGGTCTGATTCCGCCCGCATGGGCTGGGTAGCCGCTACCCGCCGTGACCGCGATGAATGTTCCGGCCGGTGGAGTCGTCACGCCGCCGTTGTTCGAGCCCCAGCAGGCGAGGGTGGTGCAGAAACTAGCTAGCCCTTACTTGAAGTTGTCGGCTGCAAATCGCCAGTTGACTAGTCTCCAGAACGCCTCGACGTAGTTCACCCGCGCGTTCCGGTAGTCGATGTAGTAGGCGTGCTCCCACACATCGCAGGTCAAGATGGCCCGCTGGCCATCTTTGAGCGGTGTGCCCGCGTTGCTCGCCTGCTGGATGGCGAGGTTTCCGTCGGCATCCTCGACCAGCCAGGCCCAGCCCGAGCCGAACAGCGTGATCGCCGCGTTGCTGAACTTTTCCTTGAAGGCGGCGAACCCGCCGAAGCCCTTGTTGATGGCGTCCGCCAGCGGGCCGCGTGGCTCGCCGCCGCCCTGGGGCGAAAGACAGTTCCAGTAGAAGGTGTGGTTCCAGATCTGAGCCGCGTTGTTGAAGATCCCCCCCGACGCTTTCTTGATGATCTCCTCCAGCGTGAGGTCAGCGAATTCAGTGCCCGGGGTGAGCTTGTTAAGGTTGGCCACGTAGGTCGCGTGGTGCTTGCCGTAGTGGTACTCGATGGTCTCCTTCGAGATATGCGGGGCCAGGGCGTCCTTGGCATACGGAAGTTCAGGCAGCTTGTGTTCCACGGTCCTCCTCCTTGTCGAGCTAAGATGACACGGCTTGCGGAAAAGTTACCCAATCTTTCTGGGATTCACGCCTGGGGCCGCTTGCTGCGGTCCAGGCTCGCGTGGGCCCGGAGATCTTCCGGGCGGATCTCCCACAGCGGCGGTCGCGAGTAGAACAGCAAGCGGCCGTCCTGCTCACCGCGGTCCAGGCACAGATGCGGGCAGCCGCCCCGGCAGTGGTGCTCGACGAAGTTCAGAGCCGCGGCCGCGGACTCACCCGCGGCATCCAGACGGTAGGCGGAATCCACCACGCCCTTCTCCACCAGCAAGTTGCGCAGGCCGGTGACCAGCCCGACCACCTCGGGCTCGGATGGCTCGGCGTCGGCAGCTCGTCTCTCCATCCACTCCAGGAAGAAGCGCGCGAAAGCGAGCGCCGCATGCTCGATCGCCGCCAACGAGGAGCGCCGAACCGAGGGCGCCGCGCGATTGGCTTCGTTGATGGCTTGATAGATTTCCGTGGCCAGGTCCAACTCTGCGACCTCGCGCAACGTGATGCGCGTGGCTGCCTCTTCGATGCGGTGCGTGAGCGAATCCCGACCCTCTTGTTCGTGAGCGCGTGGCCGGCGTGGCTCATCCGCGCCCGCATCGGCGGCCACGGCCAGCGAGCGCATGGCCAAGTGGACAAGAAACTCGGGATCGCCGGCCGCCATGTTGGCGGCCACCTGCAGGCAGAGCTTCGCTCGCTTCACATCCCCGGCGGCGCGCAGCACGCGGGCTTGGTGGCGCAGCATCCGGCCAACCCGTTCGATCTCGCCGGTGGCCACCATGCGTTCGAGCAGGACCGGCATCACCTTGTCCAAGCGCCGGGCCATCTCGCCCTCCAGGCCGCGGTTGGTCTTGGCCCGGCTGGGACGGCTGATGGCAGCGAGGGCCGGACGCATGACTTCCTCGCCAGGTTCCAGGTACCAGTACTCGAAACCGGGACTGGTCAGCAGGCCGCGAAGTGCACTCGCGGGCAGGTGTTTGCGTGTCGGCAAGGGCTCAGGCGCGGCGGGTGCGCTGGCCAGCGTCGGCTGCATGGCGCGAAACGCGGTCGCAATGTCCGGTTCCTCATCCAGGCGTGCCGGCCGCGTGCGGTCGCGTGCTTCTTGCAGGACACAAAGTCCAATCTCAACCGGCAGATCGCCTGACAGGGGCGTCATCATCTCGCGCTCGCGCGCGAGAAACTCCTCAGCCTCGCGTCTGCTGGCCGGGGCGTGCACCAGGGCATCGCGCACCCCGTCCACCAGGCTAATGAGAAAGTGCACCAGGGTGAAGGCGGGCGGTCGAGGGATTACGAAGGTCAAGGCGAAGCACGAATCACCGTCCGAGCCCGTGGCGAAACAGGTCGCCTCGCGCCAGACCGGCTTGACCTCGCCCGCGAAGCCCTGGGTGCGCAACGCCTCTAGCAAGCGCTTGGTCACGGTCGACTCGTCCGCATCCTTGGTGGTCGCGGCGAGCCCGGCCAAGAAGTCGGCTGCCTCCTGGCTAGGGTTGGTCCCGAGCAAGGCAATCAGCTCCCGGCGCCGTTCGGGGTCATCTTCCACCGCTAGCAGGTGCCCCAGCACGACGGTCACGCGGCCGGCATCCGAGCCAGCCAAATGGACGAGAGCCTGGGCGAACCCGCTGCGGTCTTGCGCGGGCGTGCTGCGGTAGGCGGCACGAATGGCTTCGGCGGCAAAGGAATCGTCGCCCGCCTCGGAGACCATCTCGCGTACCGGAAGCTCAAGCAACACGCCCCGCTCGTCAAGGGATAGCGTGGTGCCGGGGGCGTATTCCTGGATGGCGGCAGCGGCGGCGGCGCGCTGATGCAGCGGCGCCAATGGGTCGAGCATGACGGGCACGAGCAGGGGGCCGCAGGGCGGACCCACCAGCCAGCCCAGCGCTTCGGCCACCAGGCGTGCGCGCCGCCGATCGCTCTTGCGCAGGGCTGCGGTCAGCACGAACAGGGCGTTTTCGTCGAGACGATCTTTCCACGGCGCCAGCGCGGCGTGGAAGGGAGCTTTTTGCGGAAACGGGCCCTCTTCGTAGNNCATCAGCTCGTCGGTGCGGATGGCAGACATGGCAAAGCACCATAGCACCGCCGCAAGGCTGATGGGCAAGGGTTTCCGGTTGACCACAGCGCAGGTCGGCCAGCGTGCCGTGAGCTGTGGAGGTAGCGACCAGCAAGAGGCGGCCCGCAATTGCCCGACAGACTCTAGCTACAGCCTTGCCACCACCGCCTCTAGCAACTCGCCCAGTCTCGCTGAGCCTCCGGCCGCTGCGCTGGTCACGTCCTCGTGTCGCAGCGGCGTGCCCAGGATGCCGGCAGCCGGGTTGGCGACCAGCGACAGGCCGATGACCTTCAAACCCGCGTGGCGCGCGGCGATGACTTCGTGGACCGTCGACATACCCACCAGATCCGCGCCAAGTACGCGCAGCATCCGCACCTCGGCAGGGGTCTCGTAGGACGGGCCGCACATGCCGGCGTAGACGCCCTCACGCAAAGGTTTGCCCCACAACTCCTGTGCTGCCTGCGCGGCCAGAATGCGTAGGGCCGGCGTGTAGGTGTCGGTCATGTCCACGAACCGAGGTCCCAAGCGCTCGTCATTGGCGCCGGCCAAGGGCGACAGGCCAGTCAGATTCAGGTGGTCGCGGATGCACACGAGCTCACCCACGGCCAGCGCCGGCTCGATGCTGCCCGCCACGTTGGTCACTACCACCGTCCCCACACCCAGCGCCGCCGCGACCCGCACGCCGAAGCCGATCTCTGCCGGCGCGTAACCCTCGTATGCGTGCACGCGACCACACAGCACGAGCGCGCGTTTGCCCGCCATCGTGCCGAACAGGAGTCGGCCCGGATGACCCGCCACCGTGGTTTCGGGAAAGCACGGAAGTTGGGCATAGTCGAGGGAGCGTGCGTCAGCTAGGTGGGTGGAGGCTGCGGTCAGACCCGAGCCGAGCACGATGGCCACCTTGGCGTCCGCAGCTCCCATGTGCTGGCGGATCGCCTCCGCAGCCACACGCACGCGGTCATGAAGGCTGGCAGAAAGTTTCATGGTGAGGGTGGAGTCTACCAGCCGCCGCGCGCGGAAGTGGGGATTGCGACTGAGGGTGAACACCTATTTCGCTGGCCCTGATATCGGCAGGGAAAAACACCTCGTCGATGCGCCCCTCACGATGACTCTATCGAACGGGCCATGGAATCCGCGCGACGACAGCGCTGCGCGATACATGGATTCGTGGTATGCGCTGCGTTGTGCAAAGGAATCGGAGAATTCGCACAGATATCTTTTCCCATATTTGGCCCTTCTGCTATTGAATAGCCAAACACCAACCGAGAGGGTGACATGAACGCAACTAATCGTACGACCATCAATTCCAGTCTTGCTTCGACTTCGCTCGCTATTTGTGGCGCTCTGGTGCTACTCGCAGCCTCCTGCGCGACTGGCGACACCAGCACTGGCGGCAACGGCGGCAGCAGCGGCAAAGGCGGCAGCGGCGGCGGCCAGGGTGGGACCAGCGGCACGCCGACCGGAACCGGCTCCTGCACGGTGTCTGCGAGTGACACCACGATTTCGGACATGGAAGAAACGACCGATTCCGGTACATCCTTTTTCCAGTCGGGCTGCATGGTCGGCGCGTGGTACGCGACCGGTGATCCCAGCGGGACGCTCTCGCCTGCTCAAGGTAGTGCTTTCAAGTACGACTGCGACGCCGGCGACGCTCATGGCGGCAAGTGTTGCGCCAAGGTGACGGCCACAAATTTCCAGGCGAATGCCACTTCGACGACCTACACGGACTGGGGCTGGGAAGAGGGACTCGGCCTCGATTCACCGAGCACGACCGAGGCCCACGGTGTCAACGCCAGCGCAAAGAACGGAATCACGTTCTGGGCCAAGGGCGATTCGGCCAGGTCGGTGGTCGTCGAGCTGGGCACCGTGTGCACAGTTCCAAGTACTCGGCCAGGGGGCGCCTGCGTGGCGACCGCTAGTCTTCAGTGCGACATTGGATTCGCCAGCACGATCAACGTGACGACCTCGTGGCAGCAGTTCAACATCGCATGGGCTAGTTTCGCTCAGCCCACTTGGTCGGGCTATACGGTGTGCACCGACAAGCAGAATGCGATAGTGACTATCAACTTCAAGAACGACAGCAGCGGCAGTGGAGTCGGCAGCAGCTGGACCGGCCAGTTGAACGGCTCGATCTACGTCGACGACTTGGCGTTCATGTAGAGCTACCAAGACACCTCCTACTCGCTACGTTTCCAGCTGATTCGCATGGTCGGTCCTTCGGGATCGGCCATTGCTTTATGTGCCTAGAATCCGCGCAGCCAGCCCTCGCGCACCCGTCGCTGGGGTGGCAACGCCGCGGGATCGATGACAAAGGTCCATTTACGTTCCGGCGTGCGCACCAGGCGTAGGCTGACCGTGCGCAGGATGCCTTGGCGGAAGAATGCGATCGTTGCGGTCTGACCAGGGGCGCAGTCCGCCAAGCGCTTGCCGACGGTCGCGGCATCCACCTGATGCTGGTTGACCGCGACGATTTCATCTCGGAAGGTCAACCCTGCCCGCCAAGCCGGCGAATCTGGAACTACGTTCTTCACGACAGCGGTCTCGCCCGCAGCGAAGCTCAGCCCGGACCAGCCCTGTTGCCGGCGCGCCTTGACCTCGTCCTCTCGTTCTGCCTGGGCCGGCGAGCGGGTCCGCACCGTGAGGCCCGCTCGCCGCAGCCAGATGGGCACCGGCAGATCGGCGGTCCCGTCGACAAAGCGCAAGAAATACCAGCCCAAGGAGCGGCGGCCGACCGACTCAACTGCGGCGCGAATATCCTCGGCGGTGATGGGCCGCCCGCGCCGGCCGTGGCTCTGCCACAGGCGTCGGAACATATGCGGCAGGCCGCGCCGGCCTTGGGTGGCCTGCCGAAGCACAAGGTCCAGTAGCAGGCCCGCCCACTTGCCCTTCTCGTAGTAGCTGACCGCACGGTTGGCATAGTTGTCGGCGGGTTTGTACTGCTTGATCCATGCCTCGAAGGACAACTCGGAAAGCGGTGTGACGTTGCGGCCAGGTCGCCCGGCGTACTTGGCCCAGTCCTCGCCAAGGTCTTTCAGATACTGTTCGGGTGTGAGCAGGCCGGTGCGCAGCAGGATGATGGCCTGCATGTACTCGGTGAAGCCCTCGTGAAACCAAAGCAGGCGGGTGTAGTTCTCGCCGGTGTAGTCGAACGGCCCGAGAACCCGGTCGCGAATGCGCTTGACGTTCCAGGCGTGGAAGAACTCGTGTGCGCAGAGCTCGTCGAAGCGCTGGTAGGACTTCTCGTCCTCGAAGGCCATACCGGCGATGTCGAGCGTGCTTGCGCAGGCGTGTTCCAGCCCGCCGCCTCTTTCGGGTAGGGCGTGGATAATGAACAGGTAGCGGTCAAAGGGGAAGCCGCCGAAGAGCGCGCCGGTCGCGTCCACGATGCGTCGCAAGTGGGCCAGCAGGCGCGCAATGTCGGCGTTGGTAGGGCCGGCGATTGTCACCTCGAAGCGGGTGCCGCCCTGGCGAAAGGTGTACCGCCGAGGCTTGCCCACTTCCACCGGCTGGTCGACCAACTCGTCGAAGCCAGCGGCGCGAAAGCGATGGCGCGTCCCGCGAACCGCGGGCAGAGCGGTGTGCAGGTGCCAACCCTCGGGCGGTTCGACGTCGAGCAGGCAGGGCCGTTGCTCTTCGCCCTGCACGAGAAAAAACAGACTGGTGCCGTTGAGAAAGGCACGGTCTTGGTCGAGAAACGACGTGCGCACACTCTGTTCGAAGGCGAACACACGGTAGCTGACGCGAACCGGCCGGCCGCCGCTCGCCACCCGCCAGCGCAACTTGTCCACTCGTTCGCAGGGCAGGGTGTCGCCAGCAATCTGTAGATCGTAGATGTGGCGGGAAAAGTCGCGCACCATGTAACTGCCCGGCGTCCACGCGGGAAAGACCAAGTCCAGGACCGGGCGGTCGGGCAAGGCTGGGATGTCCAGGGTGACGTGAAACTCGTGACTCGACGGCTCGGGCATGGCGACCCGATAGCGGAGGGGACTGGAGGCTGGCATCCAGGCAACATTACCAGGGGTGCTCTGGTACGATAGTCATGTGTTTGCCGGCCCTGTCGTTTCTGTCTCCGTCGACCTCGATCCGGTCGAGTGCTATTTCCGCATCCATGCGCTCCCCGGCGGCCCGGCGGACGAGATCCGGCATGTCATCTTGCGCCGATGTTTGCCCCGCCTGGCTGACCTGTTCGCCCGCCACGGCATCCGCGCCACCCTGTTTGCGGTTGGCCGCGACCTTGAGGAAGACACTGAAGGCCGTCGCATCTTGGCTGACCTGGCCAGCGCCGGCCACGAATTGGCCAACCACACCCACACCCATCCCTACGACCTGGTCCGGCTTCCGCGCCCGCGCATCGCTGAGGAGATCGATCGCGCCCACGCCGCCATTGCCGCGGTCTGCGGCCGGCCGCCGGTCGGGTTCCGTGCGCCCGGCTACGAGATCTCGGCCGAGGTGATCGAGCTGCTCTGCGCCCGCGGCTATCGCTACGACTCGTCGACTTTCCCGGCCATTCCCTACTACTTGGCCAAGGCTGCCGTGCTGGGGCTGATTCGATTGTCTGGCCGGCGCTCGGGCAGCATCCTGGGCAGCCCTGCCGTCTTGCGCGCGCCACGCGAGCCCTACCGACCCGCGGCCGGCTCGCCCTATCGGCGCGGCGATCAGCCAATCGTGGAGCTGCCCATAACCGTGACACCGTGGCTCCGACTGCATGTCATCGGTACCACCTTGGTCATCGCGCCCGAGTGGCTGCGGCGACGAATGGTGGCTGCGGCGCTGGGCAGCCCGTTTTTCAATCTCGAACTGCACGGCATCGATCTTGCCGACGCCGGGGCTGACGGATTTCCGGCCGCGCTGGTGGCCAAGCAGCCCGACCTGCGCGTTCCGCTGGCTCGCAAGTTGGCTGCCCTTGACGCCACCCTGAAAGAAGCGCGCGACCTGGGCGCCCAATTCTTGCCGCTCCGAGACGCGGCGGAGCAGACTGTATCGCGTGGGGAGCCCGCCGGCTTTGCCCCTTAGGGACTTCGGGACGGACAGCCCACCCTGCCCGCCCCGCGCGCTTCGCGCGCGCCCTCGCCGGCGGCGGACCATCGCGCGAGGGCTGGATGGTCTGCCGGGGCGTACATTTTTCGCTCCACCGTCCCGTTTCTCGGGCGAGCGTAGCCCAGCTTTGC